>JAOZRT010000077.1:0-9889 GCA_029940035.1 Desulfobacterales bacterium | reverse complement strand
CTTATGTTCGTTTGTTAGGCTGCCACGTGTCATGTGTTACAGCTCCTGGCAATAAGCCGTTGGCAACAATGAATAACAGCGAAGCTTAATTACTATTAATTACACACGAAGTGTAAATTACCAATGGTTGACTGCACTTTCATCAAAATTGTATAAAATGGATTTGTGCAAGCAATGAAGATCGCCCTGCTCCATTATCACTTGAAACCCGGCGGCGTCACCACCGTCATCCGGCACCAGGTTGAAGCCCTGCAAGAGCACTGCAGTGTATTGGTCTTGAGTGGCGCCCCGCCCTGCTCTCCGTGGCCCGTCCCTTTCAGGCACATCCCAGGCATCGGCTACCAAAGCGATGCGACAGCCATTATAGATCCTCAAAAGGTCGCAGATGAAATTCAACAGGCCATACGGAATCATTGGAGCAGGGGCTGCGACCTGCTGCATGTCCACAATCCCACCCTGGCGAAAAACCGTGCTTTTTTGGATATTCTCAAAGCGCTTCAAAAAAAAGGCACAACCCTTTTCCTTCAGATCCACGACTTTGCCGAAGACGGCAGGCCCCATGCCTATTTTCAAAACGACTACCCGCAAGACTGCCATTACGGCGTGATCAACTCCAGGGACTACCGCATACTGCTGAATACCGGCCTGAAGCCGGAAGGTCTGCACATGGTTTCCAGCCCGGTAAAGCCTTTGAACACCAAGGGCCCGCCATCCCGTGACAATGAAATCCTCTACCCGGTCAGGGCCATCCGGCGAAAAAACATCGGGGAAGCGCTTTTGCTATCACTCTACTTCGAGGAAAGCCCGACGCTTTCCATCACCCTCCCCCCCAACAGCCTGGCTGATATGGCTGCCTACGAAGGCTGGAAATATTTTTCCGAGCGTCACAAGATGAACATCCGCTTCGAATCAGGGCTTCACAATGAATTCGAGCAACTGGTCAGCCGTGCGCGTTTTTTGCTCACCACCAGTATCACGGAGGGATTCGGCTACACCTTTCTCGAGGCCTGGACAGCCGGCAAACTGGTGTGGGGCCGAAACCTTGCCGACATCACCCTGGACTTTACCCGCAAGGGCGTTTGCCTGGAGCATCTATACCGCCACCTGTTGGTGCCGCTCATCTGGATGGACCACCAGTTGTTTTTCACTCGTTGGAAAAACTGTATCCTGGAGAATGGCACTTCATTCGGGCTCTGTTTTGAGGAAAAAGACATCGATCATGCAGTTAAAAAAATAACCAATGCCGGCCTTGTCGACTTTGGATTGCTGGACGAGTTTTTCCAAAAGCAAATTCTGCACGCTCTCCTTGCCGAACCCTCAAAAAAAGACCGCCTGGCTGAAATCAATCCGTTTCTCAAAAGCCCTGCCAATCCAGTAAGCGCCCCTGAACTCATCAACCACAACCGGCAGAAGATTTTGGACATGTTCAATGTCGGAATTTACAGGGAAGACCTCCTGAAAACATATCAGGCTGTTTTGCACAACTCCGTGGAACAACGCATTGACAAGCATTGCCTGGCAGCGTCCTTTTTCAATCTCGATACTTTCAGTCTGCTGAAATGGGGTCGATATGTTGAATGAGATTCTGGACAAAAGCAACATCCAGCCCCTGAAACCGCGGCCCACAGGATTGCAGCCCGCAGGAAGGATCGACGGTTCACTGCAATGCCTGCTTTTCGACGTTTACGGCACGCTTCTCATCAGCGGTTCGGGTGATGTGGGTACTGCCATGCAGGCCACCCGCAATGATGAGCGTCTCAAACAGCTGTTGCTGGATTTCAATATTAACCGCCCTGCCGATAAAATCCTGGATGATTATTTCAATGCCATCAACAAGCGACATTTCAACCTCAAAGCAGTTGAAATAGATTGCCCCGAAGTAAAGATCGACCATATCTGGATGAAGGTGCTGGGATGGCGTAACAAGGACATGGTCCGGTCTTTTGCAATGGCCTTCGAACTCATTTCCAACCCGGCGTACCCCATGCCCGGGATGCAGCAGCTTATGGAAAAAGTCCGTGAAAGGTGCTTAATGGGCATAATTTCCAATGCCCAGTTCTACACCCCTATGCTGTTGGAGCGGTTCTTCAATGCCTCCCTTGACAAAATCGGGTTCGCCCAAGACCTTCTGATCTTTTCCTATCAAACAGGACATGCCAAACCCTCGGCATATTTGTTTGAACTGGCCCAGAGCCGCCTTAAAAAACGCGGCCTCTTACCGGGTAAAACACTCTATGTGGGCAACGACATGCTTAACGACATCCTGCCCGCCCAACAGATAGGTTTCAAAACCGCCCTGTTTGCGGGTGACAAACGCTCTTTGCGGCTCAGGCAGGATGATGAGAGGTGCAAAGGCGTAATCCCTGATATTATCGTTACAGATTTACTTCAGATTGTGGATTATTTATAATCTGATCAGACAATAATCGTTTTACGTTTTAGGATTTATGTTTTAATAGGAGCCAAATATGCTGAATACGATTATCTTGATTCTCGCCGCGGTTCTCATGATCGCCCTGCTCTATGTCGAAAAGCTGAACAATTGGAAGAAGAAACTGCCGGTCAAGACCTCGCTTTCCTGCATTTTCATTCTTACCGCAGTTGTGCAGCCCCACCCTCTCCCGGGGTTTTATGGGCTGATCCTCCTGGGCCTGGTATTTTGCCTGGGCGGCGACGTATTTCTGGCCCTGCCCCAGAAAAAAATGTTTCTCCTGGGCCTGGTTTCCTTTCTGATCGGACACGTTTTTTATGTTTTCGCCTTTTTCAAGGTTGCCGGTTTAAACGGCTTTGCAGCCATTGGCACGCTTCTGACCATCGGGGTGAGTGCCGGTGTTTACAAGTGGCTCAAACCCCACCTGGGAACCATGAAAATACCCGTCATTTTTTACATCGTTGTCATCAGCGGTATGATGTGCGGGGCCTGGGCCATTCTCGGCGAAACAGATCTGGCCCGGCAGGGCCGTCTGCTGGTGTTTATCGGTGCCTTGAGCTTCTACGTTTCCGACCTCTTTGTCGCCCGTGACCGGTTCCTGAAGGATGAGTTCCTGAACCGCCTGATCGGGCTGCCGCTCTACTATGCCGGGCAGTTCATGCTGGCTTTTTCCGTGGGGGTTCTGCAGTGATTCAGAGGGCAAAGTCTGTTGAAACAAATAGAAGCTATCTCAAAATTTAGATTTTGAGATAGCTTCTAATCAAAGGGTATTCTCAGCTTGTATACCCCTTCCTTGAGCAGCGCCTCAACGGGCAGGCCGCCCTTTTCAAATACCTTGATCATGCCCTTGTTTTCCTGGAGCACCTCAGCCGTAAACCCCTTCAGCCCGCGCTCCTTGGCCAGGCGCCTGAGCATGCCGTATAGGTATTGGGCCATGCCTATACCCTGATATTTCTCGTCTACGAAAAACCCCAGGTCGCCGAAATTGCTGGTTTCGTCGCGGGCATACCTGGCCTCGGCAATAATGATCTCCTGCCCGGGTTCGTTGATCAGGGCGACAACTGACATTTCATCACGGTAATCGATATTGACGTAGGCCTGCATTTTGTCGTGGGGCATGGTGGATATAGGGAAAAAGAATCGGCTGTACACCGACTTTTTGGAAAACCTGTAGAAAAAGCGGCGCATGGCCTCTTCGTCCGAAGGTTTGATAGGCCGCAAACGTACCTGCAGCCCATTTTCCATCTCATGCTCGGTGGCCACCTCCATGGGGTACAGCCGGGCACTGTCCGCCAGAAAAATCTGGTCCTCGAACAACAGCTTTTTTTCCTTGGCGTCCTCCACCAGTTTCTGGCGATCATCGGGATGGGCGATGTCGATGAGGGCCTGGGCCCTCTCCCTGATGGTGCGCCACTTGAGATTAGCGATGCCGTATTCCGTCACCACGGCATCGATGGACTCGCGCATGTGAAACTGATTACGCAGGTTGCGCAGCATGACCACGATGTTGGGAGCACCCTGCTTGTTCCGGCTGGGCAGGCCGATGACGGAACGCCCGCCCCTGGAAAGATCCGCGCCTGTAAACAAATCCGCGGCCTTGCCGGGGCCTGATGTGATGTCGTTCTTCCCCACGGAAAAGGCCATGCGTCCCAGAAGGTCAACTTTGCGGGCCTCATCCACGACCACGAAGTTGGGTATGCTACCGATCTTGATGGGATCGAACACCTGCTCAACACTCTGGAATTCCACCAGCGGATTACGATCCAGCCACTGCATCAGTTTTCGGGTTCCCAGGGCGTAGGAAGCCACGGATTTGCCCCGGTACAATGTCTTGCGGTAGTTGGTCACGGCCCCGCTTTTCACCAGGTCCATGAGGCCGTCGGTAAAGTGGGCGGTGTGAATGCCAAGGTGGCGTTTGTGCACCAGGTGCCGACCAATGGCGTCGCACAGGGAACCGGCCATCAGGCTGATGCAGTCCCCATTCCTGATGATCTGGGCGATATTGGCAGCGACCTGATCAATGGCTTTCCTTACCGGTCTGCGTTTGGTGTAGGCCGGTGGCTCCGTGGATTCAATCACCAGGTTGAAGTCGGATATGGAGACAATGGTATCGCCAAAGGTAAAGGGGATATCCGGATTGATCTCCCCCACCACCAATTCAGCGCGCTCCATGGCTTCGCGGGCGATGTCCACAGCCACTCCCAAGCTACAGTACCCGGTTTCATCCGGCGGCGTGATCTGAATAAAGGCAACATCAATGGGGATCCGGTTGGACTTGATGATTCTGGGCACTTGGGAGATTCTGGCCGGTATCAGGTCCACACTGCCGGCTACAACAGCTTCACTGGACACCCAGGTTGAAAAAAACGTTTTCAGCCTGTATTTACGGTAATCGAGATCTTTCAGGGAAATAAAATCACTGTGGCTGGCCAACTGAATCACTTCCAGGTCATTGGCATCAGATAGGCCCGATTCGATTAAGCACTTTACCAGTGTGCGCGGTTCAGCCATACCACTGCCGATAAAAATATTCATGCCCGGTTTGATGTACTGCAGCACATCTTCCGCCGTCACCAGTTTGTCTTTCCAATCGTTTTTAGTCATCCGTGAAATCCGTGCCTACAATTCAAAGTTTACCGGCACCCGCACCGTGTTGCCGGCCTTGTTGTTAAACAGCAAATACCCATTGTCCCTGCCATACAAAAATACATCCCGGGTGATTTTTACGTCATGGCGGCAGTAGTCCAGCAGCTCCCGTATACGCTTTTGTTTCCACCATTTCAAGGCTTGCAGCCCGTCAGCGCTTTTCCTTGCACCCAGCGTCACCCGAGCCAGATTGTCCAGGGAAAGTCTGTATCCCAGATAGTGGTGAACCTTCTCCAGGAGATCCAGCGTAGGCAGACGCTCGAAATCCAAATCAGTGTACCCGCTCAACACTTTATAGTCAAAACGCTTGATGTTGAAACCAATGATGCAATCGAAGATCTGCAGGTGTTCGATCAGGTCGGGGACCTGCCCCTCCAGAAAATCAAAGTATCGATCCTCTCCGGAATCATACAAGACACCACAGCTCACTTTCATGAGGTCGGCCCGGTGCCATCCGCCAACCTCCTTGGCGGAGAGCTGGGTTTCAAGATCAAACACACCGTAGCGAATTGCCATGGGTTTGACAGGCAGCCTTGCCGGTTCTGTTTCTCGGACCGGACGTCTCCTTTTGCGGACTTCCCGGCGTTTTCTCAGCCGGCCGCCCGATTTCCCCTTGATTTTTATTCCCGAACCCTTACGTGTACCAAACGCTGTTAACGCATTTGTCTGGGCGCCCCGGGCCTTGTCAGTCTCCATTGGGTCGGGAGTGTCTTCTCCTTGTTCATCCCCATCCATTCCAGGCCCGGCTAGCACGTCCTGATGCGTTCGTTTCTGGTAAACCCGGCGTTCTCTGGAAGCCTGCATCGCATTCAGGATAAATACGGCAGCCGCTTTATCGATAGGCCGGTTTCCGGAACCGCATTTGGGCGAATGTACGCAGGAGGGGCAGCCATTGCTGCAGGGGCAGCCCTGAATGGCTTTCAGGGTAACGGTCAAAAGGGATGAGGCGCTCAAAAAGGCCTGTCTGCTCAACCCGGCACCACCCGGCACACCGTCATAGATAAATATTGCGGCACTGTCGAGCTGCGGATGAAGAGGGATGGAAATACCGCCCAGATCGTTCCGGTCTGCCATTACCAGCAACGGAAACATTCCGATAGCGGCATGCTCCATGGCATGGATGCCTCCCATGAAATGCAGGTGCTCCGATTCTGCTGCGTGTTGAACATGCAAAGGAATCTTGAACCACATCCCTTCGGTTTCAAAGGTCTGCTCCGGCAGATCCAGGGATATCCGATCGATGCGTTTGTGGGTCCGGATCCGCCAGCGCTCATATCCGCTCACCTGTTCGGTCACCTTGAGTCTGCCGACGGTAACAGTGGTCCCCCAGATCGGCTTTTCCTCCCACACCTCCATGATCTCGGTGTCTTTGTGCGCCCTGACGCGTGTGTAATAATCCACCTCTGCCGGCGACACGCGAACCGTGTTTGTGTCCAGATCGAGTTCATCCACCAGAAAGGTGTCGCCCCTGTGCAGGTAAATGGCCCCGGGGTGGGTCTCCTTGAACGCCCTGATCCCGTCTATTTCTCCCCGGTGTTCCCCATCCCGGGTGTCGACGATCTGGAACCGGCTGCCCGACCCCCTTAAATCGATGTGGCGCTGGGGGACTTTGAATTTGGAATACCAGGTATCGCCATCGGCGCTGTTGAGCAACTGCCCCTCCATCTCCAATTGTTCCACGGCGGACGCCACAGGCGCCTCCAGCATCAGCGGCTCTGCTCTTTTCAACGGTAGTTCCGCTGCCGCACACACCAGATGTTTGGCCATGATGCCCGGGTTATTGGGATTGATCACCGCCGCTTCAGGTTCCCGTTTGAACAGCTCATCCGGGTGGCGCATGAAATACTGATCCAAGGCATCTTCACCGGCAATCAAAACGGTTCCCGACTCCTGTCCACTGCGGCCCACGCGGCCGCCCCGTTGGAGGGTGGCCACGATCGTACCCGGATACCCCACCAGAATACAGAGGTCCAGGTCACCGATGTCGATTCCCAGTTCCAGGGCGCTGGTCGATATGACGGCCAGCAGCTCCCCGCTGTTCAGTTTGGCCTCGATTTCCCGTCTTTCCTGGGGCAAAAAGCCCGCCCTGTAAGCACTGATGCGCTGGGCATACTCCCCGGCACTGGTGCCGGCCCACATGGCAATCAGTTCGGTCAGTTTTCTGGACTGGGTATAAACAATGGTGCGCAATCCCCTCGGCAGGGCCGACTTCAAGAGCATTATGGCTGTCTGGGCAGGCCCTTCCAGGGGATCGATAAAAACAGTATGGCGCTTACCCTGGGGGTGGCCACCTTTGAGAACGGTTTTCACAGGAAGATTGGTCAGCTGTGCAGCCAGTTCGGCGGGATTGGCCACCGTGGCCGAATTAAAAATATAGATAGGATCCGTGCCGTAATAACGGCAGATCCGCCGCAGCCGCCTGAAAATCTGGGCCATGTGGGAACCCATGATCCCCCTGTATGTATGAACCTCATCCACCACCACCATCTGCAAATTAGAAAAATAGGCTTCCCATACCGTGTGGTGCGGCAAAAAAGACAGGTTCAGCATCTCGGGATTGGTCATGATGACACCGGGCGGGCGTTCCCGAATCCGCTTGCGCTGCGGTCCGGATGTGTCCCCGTCGTAAATGGCCGCCGATGGCTTACGGCCACTCAGGAAGGAAGCAGTTTTGTTGAAGTTCAAAAGCTGATCCTGGGCCAGGGCCTTCAGGGGAAAGAGATAGAGCGCCCTGACATCAGGGTTGGCCAGAAACAAATCCAGATACGTGAGGTTGTATACCAGTGTTTTGCCGGATGCGGTGGGTGTCGCCACCACTACATGCTGCCCCGACCTTGCCAGGTCGATGGCCTCTGCCTGGTGGTGATACAGCTTTTCAATACCGCTGGCCTCAAGGACACGGTTCAACTTGGCAGGCCAGGATGAGATGGGATCGGACCACTGCGGCGCCACAGCGGGAAGGACCTTATGAAATACCACCTGCCCCCCGAGCCGCCTGGACGTCTTCAAGGCCTGAACATACGCTTTCACCCCGTAGGTTATTTCCTTGCCCGTGTTTTCGACCGCCATCCCACCTCAAACGCTACGGGTCTTCAACATCCTGTTTCGATTCAGCGTCAGGCAGAAGTCCGCATGCATACACAAAATTAGGTTATTGACTTGAAATTTATTAAAATGTGTCTATACTTCATGTTAAACAAACGATACATGAAAATGTATGACACGACAACGTATCCTTTTCAAGAGGAAGTGGTATATCTTGGAAGATCCTTTTTTATCCAGAACAACTCTGATGTACAAAGCGGTTGCAAGCGTTTCCTTTCCCTCCGGCAATGACCGCGATTTTGCTTTCTACCCGGGAACAACGCCGTCATGACAGACCAGATCTTCGTACTTTTCGTCCTCGTTGTTTTGTCCGGTTTCTTCTCTTCGGCTGAGACATCGCTTTTTTCGATCAGTAAAACCAAAGCGATTCACCTGGCCAAGGAGGGAGGCGCCACCTACAAGCTCATCCGGCGGATGAAAGAAGATCCCCACACACTTTTGACCACGATCCTTATCGGCAACAACCT
This sequence comes from Desulfobacterales bacterium, assembly GCA_029940035.1. GTDB lineage: Bacteria > Desulfobacterota > Desulfobacteria > Desulfobacterales > B30-G6 > JAJDNW01. The sequence continues at coordinate 1,240 of JAOZRT010000077.1, read as the reverse complement.
GGTCAATGTTGCTGCTGCCGCTCTGGCCACGTCCCTGGCCATGACATCTTTTCCCAATTTTGCCATCGGCATCGCCACCGGTGTCATGACCTTTCTAATCCTGGTATTCGGCGAAGTGTTTCCCAAATCCATTGCCACACGCAACAACATACTCATCGCCAGAATGGCCATTCATCCCATTTACTGGCTCTCGTTGCTGTTTTACCCCATTATCAAGTTTCTGAACTTCATTCCCTGGCTAACCGGCCGTATCAGAAAGCCGCAGGCCTTGAGCGAAGAGGAATTGATGACCTTCGTGGAGGTGGTGGAGGAAGAGGGTGAAATCAAGGAAGAGGAAAAAGAACTGATTCACAACATTTTCGAGTTCGACGACACCAACGCCTCTGAAATCATGACCCCCCGTGGGGACATGTTTGTCGTCGATATCAACGAAGACCTGAAAATCGAAGAAATCATTGATTCGGGTTTTTCCCGCATTCCGGTTATCCAAGATGACATCGACGACGTAATCGGGGTGCTGAACATCAAAGATCTTTTCAAACACCTTGCCGGCGGCGATAAAGAGATCGACATTGCCCAGATAATGAAAAATCCCTATGTGGTTCCGGAAAACAAAAAACTGGACAACCTGCTCCAGCAGTTCAAAAAAACCAAAACCCACATCGCCATCGTGGTAGATGAACACGGTGGTGTGTCCGGTCTCATCACCCTCGAGGATGCCCTGGAGGAACTGGTGGGCGAAATCGAAGATGAAACCGATAAGGACGAGCCCCATATCGTGTCGCTGAAACCCAAAACCTGGGTCGTTTTGGGTAAAACGGATATTGACGACATAAACGAAGAAATTGGCATGGAAATCCCTGATTCTGCGGCCTATGACACCTTTTCAGGTTATATCCTGGACGCCATCGAAAAAATTCCCGCGGAAAATGAGGAGTTCACCCTGGGACATTATATCGTCACGGTGAAAGAAAAAGACGGCAATCGTATCATCCGCTACACGGTCCGGGAAATGGAACCCCCGGATTAACAGGAGAGACAGAACCTCACGAAGATCAGAGGGCGGAGGACAGAGGTCAGAGCCACAGAAGACGGAAGACAGAGGTCGGAGGTCAGGTCCTACAGGGCTGAAGCCCTGGACTACATGCCCGTTCTTCGTATCGACGACGTAGTGCAGGGATTTATCCCTGCCTGAGGACGGAGGGCAGAGGACGAGGACCGGTCAGCGGTCAGCGGTCAG
>JAOZRT010000076.1 GCA_029940035.1 Desulfobacterales bacterium | reverse complement strand
ATTATTACAACTTATTATCTCTACTTTGCCATATTGTTTATGCAACCATAGGGTTTATCCTGCAATCCCATAATCTATCACTTCCCCCTGATTAATTGCCGGATAGTTGTGTTATCCTTGAATCGGGATTGTTTGATATCTGTGCTTTATAATTCATTTTAGCAACAGATTCAGAATTTGTGGAATGTTTTATAAATTTGTATTGACGATTATACTCCACAAGCATGCTGCTACTGATCGCAGGCGTCCGTGGCAATACAATCAGTCGGTCCTTGCTGACTGTGTTGAGATTATCGGCCCCATGTATCAGAAATTGGGCGCCATGCTTATCAAGGACTGCATTGGTGATAATGTAGGGCGTCTCAACAACCTCTGACACATACCTGATTGACTCCACGATCTCTTTTCTGAATTCCCATGTCAGCAGTGGAATGTGCCCTTTGTATTTCTCTATGTCCGCGTCGCTTGAAAGCCCAACCACTACATTCCCGTATTTTACGGCTTTCCTGAGAAGTCTTATATGACCGTGATGTAACAAAGTGACTGACATATCAACTATTACACGTGTGCTCATTATTTAGTTCCTTGCATGCTGTTGAAATATTAAATTATATTGAAACTTCAATGTATTTAGAACTGGCCAACCTGGTCGGCCATACAGTCCCGAACTTGATCAATCGCCTTAAAATAATAATTAGATGGAAGCGACTTTTCTACTACCACTGTGAATACAACACCGTGAATCTAAGGTGTTGTATGCGTATCTGAAATGATTTCTCGAAATCTGCGGGAAAACAATATTTCTGCGCTTACTTTAAGGCTTAACGGGAGCCGTGGAAAAAGGTGCAGTGAACACCGAGGGGGACTCTATTAAAGTGGTTGGATGCGCAAGATTTAAAGATCTTTCCAATCGTTTTGGGAATTGAGCTAATGAAAGGGATAATCCTTTTCGTCGTTTAATTTTTCTCCCATTTTGTCCTTTTGGTCTTTATGGCGATATAACACTATTCCGTGTTTTTGTTTGAGACCCTTTAACATTACCAGCAAAGAGCAATCAGAGTCAATAAGATTCGAGATGGTGGCTTTCAGCTGGGACTGTTAAATCTTGATTTATTCCCTGTAAATGCGTTCCTTCTCAGACAGCGTTTTGGTCCTGCCATTGACGATGTCCAGGTTGGTTATGGCCACATCTCGGCGTAATTTCAGCCTGTAAACCCCAACTATGGGGCAAACAATGCATGCCATTCCATAAACCTGTCCACTTGCGCGACGCCATGGTTTTTCAGCTCGATCATTATCTGGTCCATGGATTTTTCGCGGGCAGGTGAAGTGCCGTTCTTGGAATAGAACTTGTCGGCATAGCAGATGATTTTTTCTTCTAAACTTTTGTACTGATCATTTGGTCAAGTTCAGTTAAAAAAATGTTGCCTCATTAAAATTCATTCAAGATCCAGGTATTAGGCTTTGCCGGCGAGTAGTACACCTTCTATGAACGGGTCGATGTCGCCGTCCAGCACGGCATTGACATTACCGATGTCCAGGCTGATGCGGTGGTCTTTGACCATCTGGTAGGGATGCAGCACATACGAACGGATCTGGCTTCCCCAGGCAATTTCCTCTTTGTTGTCGTGCATCTCCTGCATCTTTTCGTCCTGTTTCTGCTTTTCAGCTTGGTAGATGCGGGCTTTGAGCACTTTCATGGCCATGTCTTTGTTGCGATGCTGGGATTTTTCCTGCTGGCACTGTACGACGATTCCCGTGGGCATGTGGGTGATGCGCACGGCACTGCTGGTTTTGTTGACATGCTGTCCGCCTGCGCCGCTGGCCCGGTAAACATCGATGCGCAGGTCTTTTTCCTCAATATCGACTTCGATGCTGGTGTCCAGTTCAGGATAAACAAAAACGGAAGCAAAAGAGGTGTGGCGCTTTCCACTGGCATTGAAAGGCGATATGCGCACCAGCCTGTGGACGCCGATTTCTGATTTCAGGTAGCCGTAGACGTATGTCCCGGCGGCGGTGAAGGTGACGCTTTTGATGCCCGCTTCATCGCCCGGTTGGTAGTCGATGACGCTGACCTTGAAGCCTTTGCGCTCCACCCAGCGGATGTACATCCTGAAGAGCATTTCCGCCCAGTCCTGGGCCTCGGTCCCGCCGGCACCGGAATTTATGGAAATGATAGCATCGTTGGCATCGTCTTCCCCGTCCAGCATGATGGTGAGCGAGAGGGCTTTAATATGTTTATCCAGCAGAAGGACATCGTTTTCGACTTCCTGGATCGTGGCTGCGTCCTCTTCCTCCATGGCCAGGTCCAGCATGATTTTGTTGTCTTCCAACTGTGAGCACAGTTTCTGGTAGGATTCTACTTTAAGCGTTAAGGCGGTGCGCTCCTTTAATATTCCGGTGGTTTCTTCGGGTGTGTCCCAGAAAGATTTCTGGGACATGATGCCTTCAATTTCCCTGAGTCTGTTTTTCTTGGCATCTATGTCAAAGATACCCCTTCAGATCTTCAAGTTTTTGTTCGAGATCTTTGAGGGTTTGTTTCAATTCCAATGACATGGTTCAGTCTCCTATGATGCTTTCGGCTTTCCAATTTTAGTGTAAACCAGCATAAACAAGAATAATACCACACAGATCAGGGAAAACCAATCCCCAAAACGGGTATAAAGGGAGGGGATGCGTATCAGGGGAACCTGCCTCGTGAGGGCAGCCTCTTTGAAAATAGGCGAGGCTGCAATGATTTTCCCTGTGGGATCCACAAATCCGCTGATGCCGGTGTTGGCCGACCTGGCCAGGGCACGCCTGTTTTCAACGGCCCTGAATACAGCCATGGAAAAATGCTGATAGGGGGCGCTGGTCCTGCCGTACCAGGCGTCATTGGTGATGTTGACCAGCAGATCGGCCCCATTGCGGGTAGCCTCCCGTGAAAGATAGGGAAAAATCAGCTCATAGCAGATGAGCATACCGATGCGATGTTCCCCCCATTCCAGGTTGGCCCCCTTTTCGCCGGCGGAAAAATCCCCCACCTGCGCCACCAGTTTGCCCAGAAAGGGCAGCCATTTCTTGAAGGGTACATATTCACCGAACGGCACCAGGTGGGCCTTGTCGTAAGTGCCCGAGATATTCCTGTGGCCGGCTTCTAACAGAAAGGCCCGGTTGTGGTACGCCACACGGCTTTCCCTGCGGACAAACGCCGGACTGCTGATGATATAATCTGCATCGGTTGATTGGATCCCTTTGAGAACCCGCTTGGTAAGGGGGGCATTGTGGCCAAAATAAAACGGCATAGCCGTCTCGGGCCAGACAACCAGGTGCGGATCGTCCTCGGCTTCCTGCCGGGAGAGTGCTGTGTAGCGGTCGATGGTGGCGAGTTGAAAGGCAGGGTTCCATTTCATTTGCTGCGCGATGTTGCCCTGGATAACGCTAATCCGTTTGAATGGTGCGGTTGCCATGGCCTTCTCAATACAGCCCATCCTCCACATGCCGTACCCCCACGCCAATGCAAGGATGGTGATGAAACCGGCCAGTGATACGACAGCGTATTTTTTGGAGAGAACATGCCCGTTCCATTTGTGGCCGGCCAGGGACAGGTAGATGAGGAAAACAGCTATGTTGCCCATGGCAACCAGCCAGGATACACCGTAAACACCTGTTATGTCGGCCATCTGAATAAGAGGAAGGGTGCGATACTGGGAATATCCGAGCAGTTCCCAGGGGAAACCGGTGAACAGGTGGGCCCTGGCATATTCGAAAACAACCCAGAGGGCGGGGCCGATGAGGGACAGCATTTTAGCATCCCTGCAGATCCGGTTTACGGCCAGGGCAAAACCAGCCGTGAAGAGGGACAGATACGCTGCAAAAAGAAAAAGAATAATGAGGCTCAGGTAAAGCGGAATCATGCCATAGGTTTTGAGGCATGGAATGACCCAGTAGGTTAGGGTGGCAAAATGAATCATTCCAAATAGATACCCCAGGCGTAAACTGCCCATGGGTGAACAGTTGCGCAGGGATGCCATCAGCGGAACCAGGGCAAACCAGGCTATCAGGGGGCTGCCCAGGTTTGGAAAGGAGGCCGTGAGCAACAGTCCGGAGCAGACGGCACCGGCATATTTTGCGATGGCTATGTTCCGATTTTTTCCCACCCTGCTGAAATACAATCAAATGTTTGAATTATCAACACCCATTAAATGAGTATTGACCTATTCTTTACAACGGGTTAGAATAACTTCTTAAAAATAGTGGGATGCGTTTACGGCAGTTGCCATGATTTATTGGCGTCATCCATCGATGCAGATAATTGTTTCCAATGAAAGAGGGGAATGCAAATGATTGCTTCAGATGAACAGATGGAACGGTATCGTTTGACAGGTCGTATTATCGATCTGCTGCAGAGCGTGTCTACGGAAAACCTGGCGGAGTTGGTAAGCACTCTTGAAAAAGATGCTGTTGCCCGTATGAAAATTGATGGGGACCGCAAGGATCTGCGCATCAACTGCCTCATCAGCGTCGATTATTCGGATTCGGACCGTTTTTTCAAGGATTACATCCATGACATCAGTTCAGGGGGCGTTTTTATCAAAACCAGGGAATCTTTTTCCATTGGTGAAGAGATTGTGTTGTCCATGTCCCTGTCCGGTGACGAGAATGCTTTCAGGATTCCGGCCGAGGTTATGAGAAAGTCGGAGGAGGGGGTTGGCGTGAAATTCAAGATTCAAAGCCAGGTCCAGGAAGATATTATTACTTCATTCGTGGATGAGCTTAACGATCGGAAATAACAACGTATGATTGATAAAGATAAACGCAGCCGGGCAGAAATTGAATGGGAAAACCGCATCCTCTGCAGTGATGAAAGCTGTATCGGTGTCATCGGCCTGGACGGCCGGTGCAAGGAGTGCGGCAAGCCGTTCGAAGGGGAGTTTACCCCTATTGCAGATGATGGTGATTTCATAGATGCCGAAGGGGAAATGGCGGATGCCGAAGAGGATTGTTCGGAAGAAAACCTTGACGGCCAAGGGGACACCGACTGGGAAAACCGCACCCTGTGCAGTGACGAAAGCTGCATCGGCGTGATTGGCCCGGACGGTCGGTGCAAAGAGTGCGGCAAGCCCTTTGTTGACAGTGACACCTAAATTTGGTGATATTTGAGAGGGAAGGGCTGCGCGGCCCGTCACCCAACCAGGGAGCCCTATAAAACCGCAATTTTGCCTGAAATTTGGCAGCTTGCGGCGTTTGCAAGATCCATTAATTAAATGTGGCAGATGGAGGATTGCGTGATGATCAGAATAGGTGCTGAACCGTCGAAGATGAGAGAGATCGATTTGGATGATGTCTTCCTGTCCAGACTGCAGCTCCTGATTGTCATGTCCAAGGCCTATTTAAGCGGGTATCCCTTGGGAAGACACCGGATCAATTGCATTCTCGAAAACGCGAATCATGTCAAATTGGAAGCAGTCGGCCTGGAGGAGGATCTGGAGTGGTTCAAGGATGATACATCGTTCAATGATACCCTGGGGTTCGACAGCGCTTTTTATCAGAGGGTAAAATTGCTCTCGGTCATGGCAGAAGCAATCGCGAAAGGGTATGACCTGGAAAACCACAAGAAAGAAGCGCTGGAAAAAAACCTGAATGCGGTTTGCGAGTCTATCACCTTCACCAAACAGGTCAGCGATATGCAATTTTTGAAAGTGGCATGAGGTGACTCATTATTCCAAACGTGAAAATAGTTGTTGTCGATGCAGACCCCATTGTCAGAGATTTTGTGGTCGGTACGCTGATGTACAGTGTCAACCGGGAGGTGCTGCCGTTTGAGAACGGTCTGGATGCCTGGCTATATATCGAAGACTACGGTATGCCGGATATCATTGTGGCCGATGTGAACCTGGAGGACCTTTCCGGAACAGAGCTTTTGGGTAAAGCCAAGGCCCTCAACCAGGGTACGGTAGTGATTCTCTATTCGGACCTGCCGGAGAAGGAAGCAATGGTCAGAGAGGCCGGTGCGGATGCGTTTCTGGCTAAACCGTTCGGCGTAAGCGAGTTGTTCAACCTTGTCCAGCGGTTTGTTGTGGATGGCCGCTCAAGCAACGGATAGCAAAACCTTGCTTTTGTTATAGATCCTTCAATCAACAAATACATCTATTTCCCCTTTTCCAATCCATCGTAAGCAACAATCATGTAAAATACCGGATCAAGCGGAAGTTGTTACATGCTGCATTTGAAAAATGACGACCCTGCCGTGGCTAAGCTTATCCATAAGGAGCAAACACGCATAGAGGGTACGCTGGACCTGATCGCCGCAGAAAACCATGCCCCCTGTTCCATAAGGGAAGCGCTGGGATCGGTTTTCACCACCAAGACCATCGAAGGGTACCCTGGAAAGCGTTATCACGCAGGGTGTGGGCATGCGGACGAAGTGGAGCGTCTGGCCATTTTACGTTGCCGATCGTTGTTTGGTGCCGAACACGTCAATGTCCAGCCGCACAGCGGCACATCGGCCAACCTGGCAGTCTATTTCTCGGTTTTGAATGTGGGTGACAGGGTTCTTTCCATGACGCTTTCCCACGGCGGCCACTTGTCTCACGGCCACCAGGCCTCCATTACAGGAAAGTGCTTCGAGGTGAAAAACTACGGTGTTAAAAAGGAGAGCGGGCGGATTGATTACCAGGCGGTGGCTGACATGGCACAGACGTTCCGACCAGCCATGCTCATCGCCGGTGCGAGTTCCTATCCCCGATTGATCGATTATGAGAAAATGAGTGAGATCGCCAGATCGGTCTCGGCCTATTTTCTGGTGGACATGGCGCATATCGGCGGCCTGGTGGCGGCCAATGTGATCCCCAGCCCAGTACCCCATGCCGATTTTGTCACTTTTACCTGTTACAAAACCATGATGGGGGGCAGGGGCGGGGTGATTCTTTGCCGGCAGAAGTTTGCGGAAAAGATCGACAAGGCGGTTTTTCCGGGCTGTCAGGGGACCAGCCCGGTCAATACCATCGCAGCCAAGGCGGTTATCTTCAAACTGGCAGGGACCCCGGCGTATAAACAGGTGCAGGCGCGGACGCTGGAAAATGCGGCCCATCTTGCCGAAGCGCTGCAGAAAAAAGGCTTGCGCATCATATCCAATGGAACGGATACGCACCAGGTCCTGGTGGATGTTACGCCAAGGGGGCTTGACGGTGGAAGGGCCGAGCAGGTACTGGAATCCGCAGGCATTGTTCTCAACCAGAATGTCCTCCCCGACGATGAAGGCAGAAAAGGCGCGGTCAGCGGGATCAGGATCGGTACTGCCGGCCTATCCACCAGGGGCATGGGGACAAAGGAAATGGAACTCATTGCAGATTGGCTGGACCGGATCATGGCCAATCATCTGGATGACGGTGTAATCCAGGACGTACGGCGTGAAGTGGCGGACCTGTGTTGTCAATTTCCCGTGTACGGTACGGAAGAGTGAGGACGTTGTGCTTAACATCAAATCCGTGGCAATAAAGGAGCTGTAGGCGCGGCTCGTACAACTATGAAGGTCTCTGGTTCGCCCTGTGGGTGGATTTGATGACAAAAAGGACAGCTATTCACATAGCCTGATCAATTGATTGAACTTTAATTGATAATGCTTATAATTCCATAACAATTGCAGATTGGTAAAATTTTTATCAATTTTCATACAAGATTCTAACCCATAACGATAGCAACAGCAAAGGACGTGTAGAATGGAGATAGACTTGAAACTGGATGGAAACAACCTGTACAGAGAAGAATCCTTCACAGATATGAAAACAGGTGCGGTCAGGAGACTTACGCCGGTTACATCAGATGGCTCAGTAGATGAAAGCCGTGACGCGATTTTTATTGCTCAGACCCAGCTGATGTCGCCCGAAGGCGCGCTGCCTGTGAGTGCCATGCTTGAAGCTAAAACCTTGTCAGAAGCGATACAGATATTCCCCGAGGCGGTCAACAAGGAAGTGGAGCGGATTGTTGAGATGGCACAGAAGGCAAAACAAGAGGATTCCTCCCGGATTATTGTGCCCGGGCAAGGATAAAAAAAGAAACGCCCCGTTGAGAATCAACGGGGCGTTTTTTTTTTATTATTTACATATGCTCGAAAAATAAATTAAATTCATCTATCGAATGGTACTCGAATAACGATAGGGAGGATAGCATGTATGAGGATTTAAAAGAAAAAACAGCCCTGGTGACTGGCGCCGGCAAGAAATCCGGCATAGGATATGCCATTGCCCGCAAACTGGCCCAATCGGGCTGCAACATTATTGTCGCCGACCTGGGTGAAACAGGCGGTGATGACCAGCAGGTCAGAACCGGCACCACTGCTGAAATGGAGGCCATCGCTCAGGAACTGGGGGCTGAATTCGGGATTCGATCGCTGGCCGTGAGCGTGGATGTGGCTGACAACAAGTCTGTTGATAACATGGTAGCGGCTGTCGGCACGGAATTCGATGCCGTGCATGTGCTCTGCAACAATGCCGGGGCGTCCTTTGGCGTCCCCAACACTGTTCAGAACTACGATGAAAAAGCATGGATGAAAACTATCGATATCAACCTGCACGGGGTCTTCCGGGTCTCGCGCGCCGTGCTTCCCATGCTGGTGGAAAAGGGCGGCGTGATTGTCAACACGGCTTCAAGAGCGGGTAAGGTGCCGCCTCTGTTCAACGGGGCTTACGCCGTGGCCAAGGCGGGCGTCATCATGCTTACCAAGGTCATGGCTGGCGAATTGGCGGGGAACAACATCCGGGTAAATGCCATCTGCCCCGGTCAGATAATGACTGATCTGGAAAAGTGGCGCTTCGGCCTGGAGGCCCAGTTCTTCAATACAACGGTGGCGGAGAGAGAGGCCGAGATGTGCCAGACCATCCCGCTCAACCGGATTGGAAAACCCGAAGAGGTCGGTGATCTGGTGGCTTTTCTGGCATCGGATGCCTCGTCCTACCTGACAGGACAGGCAATCAACATTACCGGTGGGCAGCTCATGGAATTGTAAATTTTCATAAGGATATGAACATATAGCTTCTAACAGGAGGGATGTAATGGCAACAGTAACCGGCGGCCAACTTGCCGCAGAAGCATTAATCGAACGGAATGTGGAATATGTGTTTACCCTGAGTGGAGGACATATCACTCCGATCTATCAATACCTGGAGGAGAGCGAGGTTACGCTATTCGATACCCGCCATGAGCAGGCAGCCACCTTCATGGCCGAGGCCTGGGGCAAACTGAACCGCAAGCCCGGAATTGCCATGGTGACAGCCGGCCCGGGTTTCACCAATGCTTTGACCGGTGTTGCCAGCGCCTTTTTTTCCAACACCCCCATGGTCATTATCGCTGGATGCGTAGGGCTGGAACACAAGGAAAAGCTGGACCTCCAGGACATGGACCAGGAGCCGGTGATCCGGCCCATGGTGAAAAAAACCCTGGTGTGTCAGAAAACGGAACGTGTGTCGGAATATTTCGATATGGCTTTCCGCTATGCCACCAGTGGCAGGCCGGGACCGGTTTATCTGGAAATTCCGGTGGATGTCCTCAATGCTACGGTGGAGCGCGACAGTGTCAAAAAACTGGGAACCCTGGTGACATCCAGAACCATTGATCCGGGCAAGGCAGCGGAAATGCTGTCCATGATGGCATCCGCCAAGAATCCCGTGGTGATCGCCGGCACCGGCGTATGGCAGTCCCAGGCGGAGGAGGAACTGGTAAAATTTATCGAAAACACGGGTACGCCTGTGTTTACGTCCCTTTCGGGCCGGGGCACCATAGCGGACAACCACCCCTTATGCTTTGAAGGGGCCCTGGCTATACGTCCTGGGGGCGCTTTTGCCGCCTACCTGGAAACCGATCTGGTGATCCTGCTGGGAACGAGGGTTTGTCTCTACTACATGTTCGGGGATGTCTTCAATCCAGCGGCTAAAAAAATACAGGTGGATATCTGTGCCGAAGAGATTGGCCGCAACACAACCGTTGACCTGCCGGTGGTGAGCGACATCAAGGCATTGCTGCAGGATTTGAACCGGAAGATCGATGAAGACGATCTGTCGGCAACATTTCAGGATCGGTTTTCAGCATGGATCGAAAAGCTTCGCCTGGCCGACAAGGACGGCAAGGCGCCTGCAGAGGCGGACTGGAACAGTGACAATGAGCCTATCCACCAGCTGCGGCTTGCCCGCGAGATCAATGAATTCATGAATCGACCGGACGATATAGTCGTGGCCGATGGTGGTGATACCACCACCTGGATGGGCATGACCCGCACCATGACACAGGCCGGTCATTATCTGGACTACGGCATCTACGGCAGCCTGGGGGTAGGTCTTCCCTATGCTAATGCAGCCAAACTGCGTTATCCGGACAAGCGGGTGCTGCTGATTACGGGCGATGGCTCTTTCGGCTTCAATTTCATGGAGGTGGAAAACGCCATCCGCAAAAATATTCCCCTGGTCATCGTGATCTGCAATGACCTCGGGTGGGGCATGATCCGGCACAGCCAGGAAATCAAAATCGGCCACGCCATCGAAGCCGGCACGTTCATCGGACGGATCAACTACCACCAGCTGGTGGAGGCCCTGGGCGGGGTGGGCATGCTGGTGGAAAAACCAGAGGATATCCGTCCGGCGCTGGAGAAAGCCTTTGCCTCGGGCAAGACTGCCTGCATCAATGTCATGGCGGACCCGACAACCGTCAGCCCGGGTAGCATGGCACTGGCGAATGTCGGGGCATATAAAGCCTAACCGAGCTGATCGTTCCAAATTAAAGAACTAATGATTCAAAAGTATTGAATAATATAATTTCAATGTTATTAAAACGCTATCCGTAAAAAGGAGGCAATATGGAACCGGTAGTAATCGATCAGGTGAGACTCAATTTCAATCCCCAGGGACTGATGATAATCAATGCCGCTATCGGCCTGATGATGCTCGGTGTTTCCCTGGATTTGAAACTGGAGGATTTCAAGAGGGTCCTCAAATCTCCCAAAGCACCGGCCATCGGCCTGGTAGCCCAGTTCCTGCTGCTGCCGGCCTTGACCTATGTTCTGATTTCGGTTTTGAGATCTATTCCATCCATGGCGCTGTATCCTTCCATGGCCCTGGGTATGATCCTGGTGGCCGCCTGCCCAGGCGGAAACCTTTCCAATATCATTACCTACCTGGCCAAAGGTAATTGCGCAATTTCCATCAGCATGACCGCCATATCGACCGTTGTCGCTATTTTCATGACCCCTCTCAATCTGTCCCTGTGGGGGAGCCTGAACAGTGATACGGCGGCCATATTGCGCAGTGTTCAGTTGAGCCCCATGGATGTGTTTGTCACAGTATTCGTTATCCTGGGCATCCCTCTCATTGTAGGACAGGTTTTGATCCGTGTATTCCCGAACTTGGCGGACAAGGTGCGCAAGCCCTTCAAGATATTTTCCCTGGTGTTTTTCATTATCATCGTGGTCGGGGCTCTGGCGGCTAACTGGCGTTACTTTATCGACTACGTGGGGCTGGTGATTTTCGCGGTTTTTCTGCACAATGCCCTGGCCCTGAACCTGGGGTACTGGTCAGGCCGCGCAGCAAAGCTCCCCGAGCGAGACTGCCGGGCCACCTGTATTGAGGTCGGCATTCAGAACTCCGCCCTGGGGCTGGTGCTGGTGTTCAATTTTTTCGATGGGCTGGGCGGCATGGCCATCCTGGTGGCCTGGTGGGGGATCTGGCACATCCTTTCCGGCTTGACCACGGCCTTCATTTTTACAAGGCGAAAACTGCCGGAAGAGGAAAGTCTCGAGACGACTTAGTGCTTCGAAGCGTATGACCGTTTTGCGGGAGGACCCCATTGTCTGGTGCCCGGTGAAGCACTGCCACATGAAACGCCAGAAACCGGTGCGTAACTACCGCGAACTGCTGTTGCAGCATTAACAGGTTGAAAACATGGGACTGAGGGAACGAAGAGCCAGGGAAAAGGAGGCTAGAAGGCGGCAGATCATCGATGCCGCCCGATCCCTGTTGTTTGAAAAAGGCCTCCAGGCGACCTCCATCAACCAGATCGCCAAGCGCGCCGAGCTGGCGGTGGGCACCATCTATTTTTATTACTCGAGCAAGGAGGAGTTGTTCGCAGAGCTCCAGGAGGAGGGACTTGAACTTCTGATGGAAAAAATCCAGCAGGCATCCTTGGCTGTCGGCGACCCAAAGGAACGGCTCAGATCAATGGCAATGGCATATTATGACTTCAGCCTGGAGCATAAAGATTATTTTGACATCATAAACTACTTCCTGTCGTCTCCTAAGGTTTTATTGAGCGCTGATTTTAAGCAACGCGTGGATCAGCGGATGGAGAAGATACTGGTGTTTATAAATGCAACGTTTGCCAAGGGTATGGAAAAGGGAACCCTCGGGGAGCAGGCACAGGAAAGCCACGGTGTTTTATTGCTGGCCGCGTTTCACGGGTTGATGCAGTTTCGAAAGTTCGAAACAACGATTTTCCAAGGGATCTCTCACAGAACCCTTTACAAGAGGGCGGTGGGTCATCTGTTGGATGGGATAGATGCAACGTTGGGGTAGGAGGGAATCGTATGGGGACCATAAAAGCTGACATACAAGATGGGATAGCAATTCTGGAACTGGATAACAATGTAACCAATGCGATCAGTCCGGGGCTGGCGGTTGATCTGGCAGAAGCCTTGAAGGAGGCGGAATCGTCGGCCAGGGGGGTCGTGCTCTGCGGCAATGAAAAATTTTTCAGTATGGGGTTCAACCTGCCGGAGTTGATCCAATTGGATCGTGAAGGGGTGCGGGAGTTCATATTCAGCTTTAATAGCGTGATTCACGATCTGTATGTACTGCCTCTACCCACAGCCGTGGCAATAGAGGGCCATGCCATTGCCGGTGGAACCATATTGGGGCTTGCCGCAGATTTTCGCATTACCGCCGCCGGGAAGAAACTCCTGGGCCTGAACGAGATCAAGTTGGGACTGCCGGTGCCTTACCTGGCCCTGATGATGCTCAGCCGGGTGGTGAGCCATCCCGTGGCTCTGGAAATAATATACCACGGCGAATTCGTAAAAGCGGAAAAAGCATTGGACATGGGGCTGGTGGATGAGATTGTGGCGCCGGGCAGCGCCAAGGAGCGGGCCGTGGGGATTATCAAGAACATTGCCAATAATCCTGCGGGGGCATTTGCGCTGATGAAAGCAACGCAGGTGGCACCTATAAAGGCAAAATTTGCTGAAAACCATGTGGCGCAGCACGAACGGTTCCTGGACTGCTGGTTCAGCAAGGAGACGCAGGTGCTACTGCAACAAGCAGCATCCAAATTCTAATATATGCAGAACATTACGTGATGTAATCATTTTTTTAACGGAACTGCTGGGAATACGTTTCGCGCTTAGGAGGGGATAATGACAGAACATTCATTCAAGAACATCATCTACGAAAAGGACGAAGAAACCGGTATCGTGCAGATTACCCTTAACCGGCCGGAAATTAAGAATGCTCTGACCATGCTGCTTTTGCTGGATTTGTACGACGCAGTGGAAATGGTGGATCAGGACGATACCGCCAAAGGCGTGATTATCACCGGCGCCCGGCATCCGGAACAGGACGATCCTCTGAAGGAGGCCTTCAGCAGTGGCGGCTATTTCGATTTTTCGGAACTGGAAGCGCTGGATGAGGAAACCAAAAACCGTATCGATTTTCAGGACATTGCCCTGAAAAAATTGTGTTTGAAGATGTGGCAGCTTTACAAACCCATTATCGTGGCCATGAACGGGCTGGCCATCGGCGGCGGTTTCACCATTCCCTTGGCGTGTGCCGACCTGATTTACGCCTCCGAACATGCGTGGGCCAGGCTTCCCTTTGTTCGCCTGGGGATCGCCCCTGAACTATCTTCAAGCTATCTGCTGCCCCGGATAGTGGGTTTTCAGAAAGCCAAGGAGATCATGTTTTTCGGAGAGAAACTAAGTGCCCAGGAAATGTACGACATAGGTGTTGTCAACCGGGTTCTGCCCCACGAGGAACTGTTGCCCTATGTGCAGCAGCAGATGCAGAAGCTTGTGCCTCCCGGGGGCGCCTGGAAATCGGTGTGCCGGACTAAGACCATTCTGCACCAGCCGTTGATAGAGGCGGTAACCCAGGCATTGGACCGCGAGAATGTGGTGCTGAACGAGCTTTTCGGCAGCACCGACTTTCAGGAAGCTCTTACCGCCCGCATGGAGAAGCGTGAGCCGTCGTTCAAAGGGGCGTAATGATCAAAATGTATTTGTAGAACATAATTGTCCTGGCCTATATTTGGATTGCCAGAACTGACATTTAGATCAAAACATCGCCTGCAGTATGTTATCACAAGTTTGCAGGAGCCACTCTGACCGTTGATGTGTTGGAGCTATGTTGTTAGTTTTTTTATGTTGTTTCATTTCTAATATTTATTATGGAGTAAAAAACAAGCCCTCCAATGCTCCGCCACTTTCAAAAGGGGTGCCAGACAAACCACCCTCTGTTGTTCCATTAATTCGGTAGTAAATAATCTTGTAAGTTCGCCCCGAGCTATTTTTATAAACAATTCTACCCACATTTTTGCCAAGAAGAAAAAAGCGGTCTTGTTGTAACCTTGATTCTACTCTAACATCTGTAAAAGTAATGCCGTTAATTGTAATTGGTTCATCTAATAATGAGTTTATTCGTGTGTTGTCTGAAATGCTCACGAAGGAATCATCCGCACTGCGTGTGTATATCCAATAGCAGTGTTGAAGCACAGATTGCATTCCAGGGTTAAAACATTTATATTCAACTTTTAGTGTATCATCTTGGACTTTTTTTACTAAGGTAGTATCGTCATATTCATATATTGCTTCTTCAACAATATTATTAGATCCATATTCTTCAGTTGACCCTTCAATATAGGTACTAATATAGGTTAACGTACCATTCGATTCCACATCTACTGATGCGATCATCATAATGTAGTTATGTAAGGTTGGAGTGCCATTTGAGTAAATAATAAACCCCTCACTGTTGAAAAAAGTAATCCAAAGATAATAATGATTAACCGAATAAAATTCATCATAATGCCTCAGCACAGTAACGTTTCTATCAGACAACGCCCCACTGCTTGAGAATGGAGGGTAATAGCTACCTGTAAAAGCAATTGGTTCCTGGCTTTCAAATGCTGTTTTAAGGGCATTAAAATTCTCGTTAACCTGCATCGCTGATGCGGGTTCTCCATTTGTAAAAACATGAGGAAGATCTACCGCCCAAGTTGATTGCCCATAGGAAAATATTATACAAATCGTTGTTAAGAGAATTGTTAAATATTTCATATCGAAATCTCTCCTTTCGTACTGTAGGAACTAATTATCATTATTTATTGCCAACTGGCTTCATCCCAATTACCCTCGTCCCAGACCAACCCAGGGAGAGGCGGCGGGCTGCCTGTGGTAAATTGCCATACTTTGTCTTGTCCCAATGTATCCCCTTCACGATCCACCAGGCTTCCAGCGATTGTAACTGTATAAACGGTTGAATAAGAAAGATTATCTGAAGGTATAAAGATAGCAGTTAAAGTCTCACTATTATATATAATACTGCCGGAAATATTGTTATTATTGGCCATTATTGTAAAATTCGATGTGTCTATTACTGTGTCTATTGGCTCGCTGAATGTTACTCTTACTTCAGTGCTAACAGAAACATCTGTTGTAATTTCAGAAGGATAGGTGGTTGTGGCCTGCGGTGGGGATAAATTTGTACCGCAATAAATCATTATCACCGGATCTGGGATATGCGTTGTTGTCCCTGCCAAAACATTTATATTGGAAGATATCCCACGCCAGTGGATATTACCATTTATTCTGCCTTCAACTACGACAATACATTGACCTATCGGAACTTTCTGAATCGTACCACTGTGGTCATTGCAAAGCCAAGGTCCTCCGGTAGCTTTTGGATTGGCGGTGATATTATCGATGTCTTCCACAGCAGTGACATCATAAATATATGCACTTACAGTCTCGATTAAATAATCATCACAGGCATTTCCAGTAGCGCCTTGAATCCCAGAATGCGACTGCGGAAAGTTATGGCTACTTTCACTCCAAGCAAGACTAAAAGCTATTTCGCCTGTTGAAGAAGTCGATTTGCTATCTCGCGAGTCGCTATTCCCACAACCCAACAAAGAGATATTAATAATTAATAGGAGGAATAGAATAAATTGATTCAGGCTCACGATAAAGCGTGGTTTTGACCCCATATTCAATCCTTGAGTTCTAAAAAAATGCCGTGTAGATTGTGCTTCGAATAATATAAATATAGCTGTTAATTAAGCTAGTCAAGGGAATCAATAACAAGTCAAATATCAGGGTACAGCTTTAACAACATATCCTCAGGTCAGGTGTAATTGAATAAGGTAATATGCTCATACAATACAGTGTTAAGTATTGTCAATATTTATAAACCTTAACGATACAGATACATGGAGTTATGTTGCGAGCCGCCTTAACCCATTGATTTTTAATCCTAT
>JAOZRT010000356.1 GCA_029940035.1 Desulfobacterales bacterium | reverse complement strand
GACCATGGACAACCAATGTAGAAGCACCTTTAAATATGATCCGGAAATCATGATGCTGATCCTGACCAATCTGATTGAAAACAGCCTGAAATTCGGTAAAGGGGAGCCGTTGAAGGATATTT
This sequence comes from Desulfobacterales bacterium, assembly GCA_029940035.1. GTDB lineage: Bacteria > Desulfobacterota > Desulfobacteria > Desulfobacterales > B30-G6 > JAJDNW01. The sequence continues at coordinate 4,408 of JAOZRT010000356.1, read as the reverse complement.
TCATCAAATCCTGGCAGGAAGGGGCATCCACTCTTATAGCGGTGGCTGACACCGGCCCCGGCATCCCGCGCAAAGCCCTCAAGAAAGTGTTTAATGATTTCTACCGGGTGGAAGACGCACTCACGCAGACAACCCGCGGCACCGGCATTGGCCTGGCCCTGGTTAGAAAGTTCACCCGCCTCATGAACGGGACGGTCAGCGCCCAAAACAATGACGGCCCTGGGTGTACGATAACGATATCTTTGCCGGGTTAAAACAGGGTATAAGGTAAACGGTGTAAGGTATAAGGTGGCAATAGGAGCTTAGCTGATGGCGCTTTTTTATTTGACAGGATTTACAGGATTAACTGGATTTATAAATATTTCAATTCATATCACTTCTAATGTATAAGCCAACATGGCCGACATTCTCCTCATACAACCGCCCATAAGGGACTATTACCTGACCAAGAAGCGCACCATTCCCTATGGGTTGATGAGCATTGCAGCGTGTCTCGAGCAGAAAGGGTTTACAGTGGAGCTGCTGGACGCGCTGGCAACCAGCAAATCGAGCGTTATCGACGCCCCCCCTGAAATGGCATTTCTCAAACCTTTTTACGGCAGGGAGGATTGTTCGCCGGTCGCCCTGTTTCATCATTATCGCCATTTTGGATACGCTTTTCAGCACATCGGCAATGTCGTCCGTGAATCCAGGCCCTTTTTGGCAGGCATCGCGTCCCTCTTCACCCCTTATGCAGACATGGCTGTTCAGACAGCGGGAATTGTAAAAAAGATCCTACCGGACTGTTGGATTGTTCTGGGGGGGCACCACCCCACCGAACTACCGTACGCAGCCCTCGAATCTCAAGCCGTGGACTTTATTATCCGCGGTGAAGGGGAAGCATCCATGTCGCTCCTGGCAAAAGCCCTGCAAGGAGGGCTCGATCCTGAAGGGATACCAGGGGTGTGCTTCAAAAAGAGCGACACCACACTGAAGATTGCAGAACCCGCAATAATAAAAAATCTGGACAGCTGCCCCCTACCTTTAGCCAACCTGATGAAGGCCAAATACTACAAACGGGGAGACCGGCCCGGTTATACGATCCTGGCCAGCCGCGGGTGCCCTTTTAACTGCTCCTACTGTGCTATGGGCCAATCCCCGGTCGGGGTTTACCGTCAACGAAGTGTCGATAGCATCATCGCGGAGATGAACAATGCTGTCCAATTACACAACTGTGGATTTTTCGATTTCGAGGATGAAAACCTTTCCCACGACAAAAAATGGTTTACGGCCCTTTTAAAAGCCATCATCCACACCTTTGAAAACAACGACCTCGAGTTGAGGGCCATGAACGGGCTTTTCCCGCCGTCCCTTGACGAAAACCTGTTGAAGCTCATGAAAAAAGCGGGTTTCAAAACCCTCAACCTGTCCCTGGGCACGACATCCGGAAGCCAGCTTCGCCGATTCAACCGGCCGGATGTACGCAAGTCATTCAATAGCCTGCTCGGTCCTGCTAAAAATCTTGGCCTGGCATGCGTGGGCTACATCATTGTGGGCGCGCCTTTTCAGGACCCCCTGCAATCAGTGGAAGATCTGCTCTACCTCTGGAGAAGCCGGGTGCTGGCCGGCGTATCGGTGTATTATCCTGCCCCGGGAAGTTCCGATTTTGAACTGTGTGAACGCCTGAACCTGTTGCCTGAAAATACGAGCCTGTTTCGATCGTCCGCCCTGCCCCTGGACCACTTAACCAGCCGGCTGCAAACCGTTACGTTGCTGCGACTGGGCCGCATCGCCAATTTCATGAAACTGCTGACCGACCAGGGCCTATCCCTTCCAAATGCCGAAGCCTGCAGCCAGACGCACATTTCCCCATCCATGGACAGATTAGAGATGGGGCGCATGCTCCTCAAGTGGTTTCTAAAAGACGGGAATATCCAGGGTGTGGATGATAACGGAAATGTATACACGCATGCTGTTGCCGAGGAATTGGTTGAACGGTTTATCGAGGGAATGCATGTTGGCCGATAGTTTGTAGCCAGTAGTTTAATTCAATTAGACAGGATTGACAGGATTTTCAGGATTATAATAGAAAAAGAGGCGGTCCGCTGTTAGCCTATAGCTGCCGTATACCTTACACCGTGTACCTTTAGCCAAAAAATTATCATGTCAATCCTGTTAATCCTGTCAAGAAAAGAAAACTATCTGCGTCAAACCCCATAGAAATCCCGATACCAGTCCACAAACCGTTGAATGCCGATTTTAATGGGCGTCGCGGGCTTGAATCCCACATCCTGCATCAGGTCGTCCACGTCGGCATAGGTGGCCGGCACATCACCGGCCTGCAGATCCAGAAACTCTTTTTCCGCGGTAAGCCCTAAGGCTTCCTCGATGGCCGCCACAAACGCCATCAACTCTACAGGGCTGTTGTTGCCGATGTTGTAAATTTTGTAAGGGGCGTAGGACGTTCCCGGATCCGGGTGCTTTCCGCTCCAATCAGGGTTGGGCTGGGGGAGTTTTCCCATCACCCGGACCACGCCCTCGACGATGTCGTCTATGTATGTAAAATCCCGCTGCATTTTCCCGTGGTTGAAAATCTGGATGGGCTGGTTTTCCAAAATGGCCCGGGTGAACAGGAACAGCGCCATGTCCGGTCGGCCCCAGGGGCCGTACACCGTGAAAAACCGCAACCCCGTGCAGTGCATGTCATAGAGGTGGCTGTAGGCATGGGCCATCAGTTCGTTTGATTTCTTGGAAGCCGCGTACAAAGAAACTGGGTGATCGATGTTGTGGTGCACGGAAAAAGGCATGGCCGTGTTGGCGCCATATACCGAACTCGAAGAAGCATACACCAGGTGTTTCACGTTGGTATGCCGGCACGCCTCCAGAATATTCACGAATCCCACAACATTGGCGTCTATATACGCATGCGGGTTTTTAAGGGAATAACGCACACCAGCCTGGGCAGCCAGGTTGACCACCACATCGAAGCCCTCCTTTTCGCAAAGGTCCCGGATGCCTTGCCGATCCGCCAAATCCTTTTTCACAAATGTAAACCCGTCATGGCCCTTTAAAATTTCAAGGCGTTTTTCCTTCAGGGTGACATCGTAATAGTCGTTCAGGTTGTCCAGGCCGAAGACGTCGCAGCCCCCGGCAAGCAGTCGTTTAGACAGATGAAAACCAATAAACCCGGCCGCGCCGGTCACCAGTACTTTGTTGTATGTAAATCCCATTAAAACTCCCCTCCTATTTTCAGCATCACTTTCAAGGCTTTGCCCGTATGGATTTTTTCCTTATATACCCGGGGCAGTTCATCCAATGTTATCAAGTCGGAAATCAGGGGCCGGCCGTCCAGTTTTCCCTGGGCCATCCAGTCGAGGCAGGCCATATTTTCCGCATGGGTATTGGAGTAGGAAGCCGTCAAATTGACTTCCTTGAAATTCAAGGTGGCCGGCAATAAGGTGGCGGGCTCCATCATCATGCTGACGATGCAGACCACGCCGCCTCTGGCACACACGTCCAGGGCAGCCTGCACGTTGTCCGGCACGCCGGAGCATTCGAAAACCGTCTCAAACCCCACGCCGGATGTGTTTTCAAATACAAATGCATTCAGGTTTTCTTTCAGGGGGTCGATTGCCAGGTCGGCATTGAAATCGAGTGCCAGTTCCCGTTTCTCCTGAATTGGCTCGCTGAGTGCGACCAAACCAAACCCCTCGAGTTTGAGCAGTCGCACGAGAGCCAGGCCAATGGGGCCACCCCCCAGCACCATGGCAGAGCCGCGGTTGTCACCGGAACAGGCGATCCCATGATAAGCGGCGGCAAAGGCCTCAGCCAGGGCCGCATTGTGCGAATCCACGCCATCGGGAACCGGTATGAGCATGCCCGGCAACACCTTGACATACTCGGCAAATCCGCCCGGCAAATCGCCGATGCCGATGGACCGCCTGTTGTTTTGGCAAAAATAGGGTTTGCCCATGCGGCAGTCCCGGCATTCACCGCAAAAGGTCGGCCGGATGGCCACCCGCATGTCCATGATATGGTTGTCCACTTCCTGACCCACATCGACCACAATTCCGCTCACCTCATGCCCCAAAATAATGCCGTCCGGCAGGTTGTTGCTTTCCAGCAGGGAGTGGTCCGAGCCGCAAAATCCGGTGTTGGCGATTTTCACCAACACCCCTCCCGGTCCCACTTCAGGCATGGGCACGTCTTCGATCACCAGGCCCTTATTTTGTCGATATACAGCTGCTTTCATGATAAAAATAGGTTTAAGGTGTAAGGTATAAGGTACAAGGTATACGGTGTAAGGTATACGGTGGTCACAAGTTTATTGTTGATAGCTTTTCTTATTTTACCGCAGACACTCGCAGACGACCGCAGACATTTATTTATCGCTTCGCGAAAGGCTGCAAGCTTCTGGGGTTCCGTCTTC
>JAOZRT010000355.1 GCA_029940035.1 Desulfobacterales bacterium | reverse complement strand
CAGCCATACTTAAGGCCTTCTTCCAGCAGATAATCTGGAATGACATGGTCAGTTAAATCTATATCCGTAATAAGCTGATACCCAGGTAGGAGTTCCTCGGTGTCGGCCCGCCAGACCTCCCAGATGGTTTGGTCATGAGTATCGCCGTCCGGGTCATAATAGTCACTGGTATCGAGGGGAACGGGCTGCCCTGCAGGGATGGTTTCTTCATCAAGCGGGCTTTCGGTTGCAGGCGGATCAGGGGGTGTTTTCTGCAAGAATACAACAGTGACAGTTTTATCCGCATCCATGGTAACAGTACCGGGTGCTGTGGAACCGCTAAGGGCGCCGCTCCAATGACTGAAGTACCAATTCTCAGCCGCCAGCGGCGTCAGGGTCACAACTGTGTCTGGATCGAAAATGGTGCCAGCAGGATTCTGATCGACACTGCCTTGCCCCACCTGGTTTATTGTCAGGATATATGTGACCGGCATGGTATTGAAGTTTTCATACCAGGCTATTTTGTTGTCATCCTGGGAGGCGGACAGCACGTCCAGGTCGCCGTCGTTGTCCAAGTCGGCCGCATATAAAGACTGACAGCCGTTTATGGCAGCGCTGATTTCGTGACTTGTCCAGGTCGTGCCTTTGCCGTCTGCATTTTCCATCCAAAATATCTTGTGTGTTGATCCCCAGGATGCGTAGAGCACATCCACGTCTCCGTCGTTGTCCAGATCTGCCACATGCATAGCCTGCGTGTTTTCACTGGCCGTTGCGATGATGTTCTGGTTAGATGCCGGGTCGCCGAAAGTACCGCCCAGGTTTTCATACCAGGCGATCTTACCGTCGAACCAGGATGCAGAAATTACATCCATATCGCCGTCCTGGTCCAGGTCGGCCGATCGTACGGCTCTTGCATATGAAGCCGAGTTCGAAATAATCTGCTGGGGGCCAAAAACAATTGAACCTCCGTCGTACTGGTTTTCGTACCATGCTATACGGTTATCCCAGTTGGATGCGGATAGGACGTCCAAGTCACCATCGTTGTCCAAGTCGGCGGCCCATACATCCCAAGGACCATCTGTAACGCCTGTTACAGTATGTCCCGTCCATGATGATCCGTCACCAGATACATTCTCGTAACAGATAACAGTATCATCCTCAAATAATGCTGACAGCACGTCCAGATCACCGTCGTTGTCCAGGTCGGCAAGATAAACACCCACAGGACTATTGGTGGAATGTGTCCCGATGACATGTTCGCTGAAAGAGGCTCCCGTGTTTTCGTACCAAACCACCTGACCACTGTCATAATTGGTGGCGGCCAGGTCCATGTCTCCATCACCATCCAGATCACCAGGAAAAACACCCCTTGCGCCCATGGCCGTGTTAGAGACGGTATTCTCGGCTCCGAATGTCCCGGCGCCGTCGGTGTTGGCGTACCAGGCCACAGTGTTGTCATTATCCGAGGCCGACACCACGTCAAGGTCGCCGTCGTCATCGATATCGGCGGCAGTGACGGAAAAAGCGGTGGTGGCATCCGTGCTGATAATAGTCTGATCCTGAAAATTGGCCCCCTGCGCGCCACTGCCCGTGGTCGTGAAGCACCATGTATATGCCGCCGCAAGGGGAGTTCCTGCCATGTCCGTTACATCGGTGGTAATACGGACTTTATAAACCGTCCCATAGTTTAGCGGACTGTCCGGCGTAAAAATTACCATAGGCCCATTAATGGAATAGGACCCCGATACTTGTGTGCTTCCAGTGCTAACAATCATGGAAGCGGCATTTATGTTGGTAGGATCCACATCTTTGGAAAAAATAGCCGACACTGCGGAGCCCACCCCCATTCCCACAGCACCATTAACCGGACTAATCGAAGTGACTGCAGGGGAATCAGCGCCTTGATATTCATACGCCCCGATATCATAATAGGTGGGATCCCCGCCGCCGGTATCTATGGTTGCATGATCGTCATATCTGGCATTTCCCTCTAAATCAGCTATTGGCGCAGGGGGGGTGCTGTCCCCTGCATCGATGCACGGGGAACCTGCAAGGGTGTGAAAATTATCTGCCCCAGCGAACATTGGATCCTGGTTGATATTGTTACCCGCATGGCCGCCCTGCACATCACAGTAATTCACATTCACGGCCCCGCTTCCAATTATTTGAACAGAAAGCTCAGGATCAGCCACAGCTGCCGTATTGCCCCAGACTATGGAATTGGAGATATAGCTGGTTTGATCTTCCGAAGCGATGGCAATGCCGCCGCCTATGTCATTTGCTGTGTTCCCGGTAAACGTACAATTGACGACATTGAAAATCCCTGATGTGGTTAAAGGAACAGCAGCCATGCCACCGCCGTTCCCGGCCGTGTTCCCAGTAAAAACAGTGTTGGCAATATAGGTTCCAGCAGCAAGTGCCGTGGTGATACCACCGCCGGCGCCATACACGCCATCCCCCGACCCAGTGCCGCCAGCCCCCGTACTGTTATTCTTCAGGATGTTGCTGTCCATTGATAGGTTTGCCCCAATATCAGCAAACACGCCAGCGCCGTCACCACCGTCGCCCGCTACACCAGCCACGGCATTGCCGCCAATACCGGTCTGATTGTTTTCCAGGATACAATTGGCCATGGTCAAAATACCACTGCTGAAAATAGCTCCACCGTCACCACCAAGCCCACCGTCTCCGGCAGGATCGGCATTCCCGCCAGCACCCGTATTGTTACCTTGAAGGGTACAGCTGGTGACCGACAAAACACCTTCACTATAGATAGCGCCGCCATCCCCGCCGTCTCCGGCAAAACCTGATGTGGCGTCACCACCCTTACCGGTGACATTGTTTTTCAGGACACAGTTGATCAGGATCAGGTTCGAATTTTCATCATTGTAGATAGCCCCTCCATCTTCACCGGAAACACCGGTCGTTCCGTCAGGAGATTTACCGTCGGCCATAGTAAGGCCGCTGATAGTCAATGAGCTATTTGTGAGGTTGAAAATACGGCTGCTGTTATTGCCGCCGATAGTCAAATCGTTCGGACCAGGTCCGAGAATTGTGAGTTGGTCGAAATCATCCAGTACAAGCTCACTTGCAAGGGAGATGGTCGCGGGATAGGTAAGATTGAAGTCTATAGTATCACCGGACTGGGCGAAAGCAATTGCATCCCTGAGAGATCCGGCACCGATGTCGGCAGTGGTGGTAACCATAATAGTCTTACCTGTAGATAACATCGCCACGAAACCATCGAAGTCCCCTTCATATCCATTGATAGGAGTACCCCAGGTAGCATTGCCGTTCCCTGTCACATAGATATTGCCGGCGTCATCCCCAATGATATCCCAGATTTGTTCAAAGCCAGGTGAACCGACAAATGTGTTCCACTGCCTGTTACCGTTACTGTCCAGGTTGGCAATAAATCCATCATTGTCGCCGGCGTGTGCCTGAACAGGTGATCCCCATGTGGCATCACTGTAACCCACAATGAGAACATGACCGAACGAGTCCAAAGCAATATTTTTGCATTCATCAACTGATGGCGATCCTAAAAATGTATTCCACTGTAGGATCCCGGTGTCATTTAGCTTGGCAACAAATGCATCTCTAAAGCCGGTATGAGCATTAATGGGCGTCCCCCAAGTGTCATCCCCATATCCCGACAAAAAGATACTACCGGTATCATCTACAGCAATACCCAGTCCAGAATCATTATTTATCGAGCCGATAAAACTGTTCCATTGCAACACACCATTTTCATTGAACTTTGCGGCAAAAACATCACTGCCCCCGGCGTAAACGTTAACCGGTGTTCCCCATGTCGCCCAGCTGACGCCGCTGACATAAGGGTTTCCGGAATTGTCCAAGGCAATATCATGGCCACGGTCATTTTCTGGCGAACCGATAAACGTATTCCATATCAACTCACCATTGCTGGTCAATTTAGCAAGAAATGCATCCTGTTGTCCCTGTGGCTGTGCAATGGGACTTCCCCAAGATGTGTCGCTGTATCCCGTTACATAGACATCCCCGGAACCATTCACGACAATGCCACCTTCAAGATCAAACTCCGCCCCACCCAGGAATGTATGCCATAATAAGGTGCCGCTGTTGTCCAGCTTAGCCACGAATATATCAGTGCTCCCGCTGTGGGCATTAAGGGGAGTACCCCAGGTAGCGCTACTTGTTCCCGTCATATACACATTTCCTGAACCATCCACTACAATCGATTTACCTCTATCTGTAATGCCGCTCGATCCCATGAAGGTGTTCCATTGTAGCGCAGCCCCACTATCGAACATAGCCACATATGCATCATCATAAATAGTACCACTACCATCGGAATGATCGTTTATTGGTGTTCCCCAACTTGAATAACTGTATCCAACTACAATAATTATAAGCCTATATTTCTTAAAAACTAATAAAAAACAGTGTTAACTAATATTAGATGTCATCTCTATTATTATCCTGTTTGTTCTTTACACCCATAGAGGACATATAATCCAAATACATTACCAAATCTCAATGGAATACTAAGTGCTATTAACAAAATATATACTCTTAGA
>JAOZRT010000006.1 GCA_029940035.1 Desulfobacterales bacterium | reverse complement strand
CAATCCATCTTGCTCAACAAGAAACACGAAGGCAAAGTACTTTCCTACAAGGACTTGAACGATCCCAAGTTCATCCTGACCTCCAGAATGGGCACCACCGGCGAACAGGCCATCAAAAAGTACATCCCCAAAGCCACTTACAAAGGGTTTGAAAGCGAAGCCGAGGCCGGATTGGAAGTGATCAACGGCAAGGCCGATGCACTGGTATACGACCTGCCCTTCTGCGGTTTTCTGTACGGCAGTCAGGGCAAGGGCAAGACGGTTTTCCTGAACCAGCCTTTCACCTTTGAACCGCTGGCCTGGGCCATCAACAAGGGCGACCCCGACTTCCTCAACTTTCTGAACAACTTCCTGCGGCAGTCCAAGGGCGATGGGTTCTATGAAAAAGTCTACAATAAATGGATCATCGGTTCGGACTGGAAAAAAGAACTCAAATAAATTTTCATGCGATTGTACTTGTAAAAAACATGCATCATGAATAGCTGTTTAGATTTACATCCTTGAATATAGACACAATTCATGAGAATTTAAAAAAAGGCCGGCTGATCCACCTATATGATCGGCCGGCCTTTTCTATTGTTTACCATAACCATCCCTTCCATAAACTATCTATAATGTATTGGCATAGATTGATGACAACCGGTATAAACGGACACATCAGACCATGAATCAAAACTCCCAAAACCTAAAGGCCCTCAGACCACCGGGCTACAACATGTGGGTCGCCGTTTTTGTCCTTTTCGTCATTGTGGTTTCCGGCCTTTTCTATTACGCAACCCAAAAAATAGAATATGTCTGGCGCTGGAATCGCATGCCCCTCTATTTTGTCTATGAGGACACCACCGAAATCCCGTCGGAAATAGAAGGAGAGGTGGTTTCCTTGAAACCGGACGGTGACGAAACCATCGTCATTGTCGGGGGAAATGATCAACCAGCGTCCTACCGGGTCCCCACGGAAGGCTTGTATGTGGTGGACGGTGAGATCATTTCCATCGGGGATATACTGGGCTTCCACACTCAGTGGAAAGCCGGGCTCCTGCTGATCGGCCTCTGGTTAACCTTGCAACTGAGTGTCATGGCCACGATCTTTGGCGTCATCATCGGTGTGGCCAGCGGCTTGGCAAGAATATCGTCCAATCCGGCCCTGAAATGGACCAGCATCGTCTATGTTGAAATTATCAGGGGCTCCCCCCTGATGGTTCAGATTTTGATATGGTATTTTGTCCTGGGAACGGTGATCAACGACCTTTTGGTCACCTATGGATTGGGCCAGTTATCCGCCTTCTGGTACGGTGTGGCCTCCCTGGCCTGTTTTGCCGGAGCCTATGTCTCCGAGATTGTCCGGGCCGGCATCCAATCCATCCACCGCGGCCAGACAGAAGCGGCGCGTTCCCTGGGCATGTCTTACGGCCAGAGCATGTTACACATTATCCTGCCTCAGGCTCTGCGCAGGATTCTGCCCCCTCTGGCGGGCCAGTTCATCAGCCTGATCAAGGATTCATCTCTTCTCGGTATCATTGCCATTCGTGAATTGACAAAAGCGGCCCGGGAAGCGGTCTCCGCCAGCCTGCAACCGTTTGAAATCTACCTGGTCGTGGCAGTGCTCTACCTTGTATTGACATTTACTCTTTCCATGTTTGTTCAGCACCTTGAGAGGAGGTCGGCGACAAAGTGATTGATGTCCAGCATATATTCAAAACATTTCACGTCCCCCATGAGGTCAAAGCCCTTGTAGATATAACCGAAAAGGTGGCCGCCGGCGAAGTGGTGGTGGTCTGCGGCCCCTCCGGGTCGGGAAAGAGCACTTTCTTGAGATGCCTCAACCGGCTGGAAAGGGCCGATTCCGGACACATCATCATCGATGGCGTGGATGTGCTCGACCCCAAGACCAACATCAACAAGGTCCGGGCCGAAGTGGGCATGGTCTTCCAGTCCTTCAACCTTTTTCCCCACAAGACGGTCTTTGAAAATGTCAGCCTGGCTCAAACAGTGGTCCGTAAAAGATCCAAGGGAGATGCCAAGGAAAAGGCCAATTTCCTGCTCAACAAGGTCGGGATCGCCGATAAATCCGCGGCCTATCCAGACAACCTGTCGGGCGGCCAGCAGCAGCGGGTGGCCATTGCCCGGGCCCTGGCCATAGACCCCAAGGTGATGCTGTTTGATGAACCCACGTCGGCACTGGACCCGGAAATGATCGGGGAGGTGCTGGACGTCATGAAAACCCTGGCAAAAGAAGGCATGACCATGGTGGTGGTCACCCATGAAATGGGATTTGCCCGGGAAGTGGCGGACCGGATCATCTTCATGGATGAGGGCGCCGTGGTCGAGGTAGGCACGCCTGAACACTTTTTCACCAATCCGGAGCATGAAAGGACCAAGCTTTTTCTCAGCCAGATATTGTAACGATTCGCTGTCATTAATGGTAATTTACTTCGTGTTATTCGCTTCGCTGTAATTAATTGTTGCTTGAAGCTTATCGCCCATTGCAACAAAAAATTTCGCGCGTAGCGCAAATAACGGCCGCAGGCGTAATTACCACCGAAGATCGAGTGGCATCCGCTGGAAGTCCTCCAACATCTTGTAGCCCGCAGGCTGTAACCCTACTCTCCATTGTGTTTTTTCTTTACAAAGCCTATTATTCCTGTTATATTTTTTAAGGTTAAACCTAAAGTGATTAAGGTTACACATTCAGCCTTTTTCACCGCCCTTGTCAGGGCTACCAGCCAGGTATTGGCAAAACAGAATGAATACAGGAGATCTCAGGTTCCATGAAGCTTAAAAAGCTGGAAATATCGGGGTTCAAATCTTTTCCGGAAAAGGCCGCCATCGAATTTCCCAACGGGATATCGGCGGTTGTGGGCCCCAACGGATGCGGAAAAAGCAACATCGTGGATGCCCTGCGCTGGGTGATGGGGGAGCAGAGTGTCAAGCAGCTCCGGGGAAAGTCCATGGAAGACGTCATATTTTCGGGCACCCGGGGCAAAGCGCCGTTGAACATGGCCGAGGTGTCGCTCACCCTCTTGAACGACAACGGCTCCGCACCGGAAGAACTCAAGGATTTCACGGAAATCAATGTAACCCGCAGATTGTACCGCTCCGGTGAGAGCGCCTATTATATCAACCGCCAGCCGTGCCGGTTGAAAGACATTCACAATGTGTTCATGGGAAGCGGCATGGGCGCCAAGACCTACGCCGTCATCCAGCAGGGAAACATCGGTGCCATCACCGATGCCGGCCCTGAAGAAAGGCGCCTTTTCATTGAGGAAGCCGCCGGTGTGACGCGGTATAAAAACCGCAAAAAGGAGGCCCTGCGCAAGGTTGCCGCCACCAATCAAAACCTCTTGCGGGTCAACGATATTATTCTCGAGATCGAACGTCAGATGGCCGGTCTCAAGCGCCAGGCACGCAAAGCTGAACGGTTTAAAAAATACAAAGCGCAGGCCCGGGGGTTCGACATCAGACTCGGATTGCACTATTTTGACGACTATGCCGAAAAACTCCGAAAATCCACTGCCCTGCTATCCGCCCAGCGGGATAAAGATATACAGCACACCTCCCAGCTGAATAAAATCGATGCAGCTGTGGAAGAAATTAAAATGCGCCGCTGGCAGAAAAATCAGGAGATTTCAGGTCAAAAATCCAAACAATTCGAAACCCAGCGCAACCTGGACCGCACGGAAACCGATCTGCAGCACCTGAAGCAGGAGATAGAGCGACTGACGCTGGAAATCATTGAGCTGGAATCGGCCAAAACAGGCCTGGAAGAGAAAAACAAGGGCATCCTGTCTGAGATCGACGAGGTCAAAGATGAAACCGCAACCGTGAATCTTGAAAAAAAGGCGGTTACGGTCCGGATCGATGAAAAAAAGAAAGCCTCCTGGGAATTCAAGGATCGGTTGGAGGAACTGCAGCGACAGCTCGAGAGTCATAAAACGGCCCTCATGGACCTGATTGCCCAGGAAGCACGCTTTAAAAACATTTATCAAAATGCCACCAGCACCAAAGAAAGCCTGCTGCGGAGACAAAAACGAACCGACCAGGAAACAGCCGCAACAGAGAAGAAGGCGACTGCAGAGCAGGCCGAAGTCACCATGACCGAAAACGGTCTCAACCAGCTTAAAGAATCGGTTGCAGCCATCAAAAAGGAGATTCAGTCCGTTGAAAACCGGCTTTCGGAAAAGAGCCGTGCCTTTTCCGAGCAAGTCAAACTGGCCCAGGGAATCGAACTGGAGCAGAGTAAAATAAGCTCCCAGTACACAGCTCTCAAAAAAATGGAAGAAAGCTATGCCTGGTACCGGGACGGCGTCAAGGCCGTGATGCAGGCATCTAAAGCAGGTTCGGCGGAAAAACCTTCCAGCAGTGAAACGCCGGGTATCGGCAGCCAGATGAACAAGCTGTCCGGCAATGTCATCGGCCTGATGGCGGACATTCTGGATCCCGAACCCAGCTACGAGGCTGCCGTTGAAGCGGTTCTGGGTGAACAGCTGCAATACATCATCGTCAAACAGCAGACCACCGGCATGGACGCCATCGACTATCTGCAAACCACCGGCAAAGGACGCAGTGGATTCATCCCGCTTCCAGATATAAAGCAGCTGGAAGCCGGGAGTCAAAAAGGCCCGGATCCCGCCAAACTGCTCCTGAAACACGTAACGATCAAAGATGGTTTTGAAAAGGTTGCACGTGCCCTGCTCGGGCATGTTGTGGTCACCACGGACATGGCGGAAGCCCTTGAACTGTTCAACCGCAACGGCCGCATGCAGACCATCGTCACCAAAGGCGGTGACGTCATTTCTCACCAGGGTGTTATCGTGGGCGGCAGCCGCGAAAAACTGTCCGGCATCCTCTCTAAAAAACAGGAAATCAAAAAGCTCCGTCAACAAGAAAAGGAACTGGCCAAAAAGCTGATTGCCGCACGGGAGAAACAGCGATCCCTGGAAGACAATGTTCGCAAATCCGAAGATGCGCTCCAGAAACTGCTTGAAAATAAATACACCCTGTCCCAGGGGGAAGTAGATCAGGAAAAGAACCTGTACAAAGCCACCGAAAACCTCAAACACACCCGGCGCCACCTTGAAGTTCTCAAACTCGAACAGGAGCAGCTGAGAGGGGAAGAGAGCGATATCGAAGCCGAGATGTCCAAATACAACCAGGCTATCACCGATATTGAGAACCGCGTCGCAGAGGCCCAGACGGCGGTTACGGAAACATCGGCCCGGATCGATCAGGTTTCCCGTGAGGCAGATGTGTTCAACCAGTCCACGGTGGACCTCAAGCTCAAACTGACCGGACTGGACGCCCGTCTTGAAAACAGCAACCACACACTCAAGCGACTGAAGGTATTCTGGCAGGACGGATTGGACAGGCTGGAGCAAATATCCCGCGACATCACGCTAAAAAACAATAAAAGGTCTGAAGCAAAGAATAAAATTGCCCAGCAGGAACAGAAGCTTGCCGACCTGTACCGGCAGCTCGAGGAACTGACGCGGACACTCGAACGCAATGAATCCGATTACCGGGTCATCGATGAAGAACTGAAAAAGAACGATGACATGATTACCGGCATCCAGACTGAACGGGAAGAAACCCTCCAGAAGATCCGTCTGCTCGAACTCGAACACTCACAGCAGGAAATGAAGCAGGAGAATATCACCAGCCGGCTGAAGGAGCGCTACCATTATGGAATCGGGCAATTGCGGTTGCAGTTTGCCGCTGCGCCGGAAGAGGCACCGCTCGACACAGCGGCCATGGAAGCGAATCTGGAAAAACTCCGCAATAAAATCGCCCGGATCGGAGATGTCAACCTGGGGGCCATCGATGAATTCGACGAGCTCAAAACCCGTTTTGACTTCCTGGTGGAACAACGTGACGACCTGATGAAGGCCATCGACGACCTGCACCAGGTCATTAAAAGAATCAACCGGGTTACGCAGGAACGGTTTACCAAGACCTTCGATGCTGTCAATGAAAAGCTCAAGGAAGTGTTCCCCCGCCTGTTCGAAGGCGGTGCCGCCAGACTGACCCTTACGGAACCGAACAATCCGTTGGAAACCGGTGTGGAATACATGATTCAACCCCCCGGTAAAAAGCTGACCCGCATGAGCTTGTTGTCCGGCGGGGAGAAAGCCATGTCGGCCATTGCCTTCATTTTCTCCATATTTTTAATAAAACCGACCTCCTTCTGCCTGATGGACGAGATCGACGCACCCCTCGACGAAGCCAATGTGTACCGCTTCAACGACCTTTTGAAGGTCATTGGCGAGAAATCCCAGATCATCATGATCACCCACAACAAACGCTCCATGGAATTTGCCGACACATTGTTCGGGATCACCATGGGTGAAAAAGGGGTTTCAAAAGTCGTCTCCGTAAACCTGGCCAAACAGCAAGCCGCCTAAATCAACGGTGATATGACATTGCCGGCAACGCCTGAAGAAGCGGAAAATCTATCATCAGTAGAACATTGCCACACCTTCCGTTGATTTAGTTAAATTTTCCTTTTTTCATGCTTGACTGTACGCCTTAAAGTCTGCGATGACATTTCATGCTATAGAGACTTATTAATGAACTTGTGATATGATAGCTGCAAATCTAATGAATAGGAACGAGTCATCATGGATTTGAACAACGAATTAAATCTTGAAAAAATGACAATCGCTGAAAAGCTATCAATAATGGAGAAGCTCTGGAGCGACCTTTGTACCAATCCGGAATCAATACCTTCTCCAGAATGGCACCGAAAAGTTTTAGAAACAAGAGAACAACACATATCGGAAGGAAAAGAACAGTTTCATTCTTTGGAATCTGTAAAAAGCAGAATTAAAGATCGAACTTCATGAAAATTAAAGTTCTTGAATCTGCCGAAACCGATTTAGTTAACGGTTTTCATTTCTACAACCATCAGACAAAAGGACTTGGTAATTACTTTCTTGATTCGATCTATTCAGACATCGAATCTTTGCATTTATATGCCGGCATCCATAGCCTGCATTTTGGATACCATCGTCTATTGTCAAAAAATTTCCCCTTTGCAATATACTACCGGGTCAAAGAAAAGACTGTTTTGGTTTATGCTGTTTTAGATTGCCGTCAAAATCCTACTTGGACGCGCAACCGGCTTCAATAAATTCCCGCCGATACCTGCATGTTATTTATAAACTGAATTACATTATTAAGATTTTGGAGTAAAAATGGCCCTGAACTGGTTCAAGAAAAATAAACCCGAAGATAGAGACCGGTTGCCAAAAGATACGACCGAAATAGAGGAACCACCGGAAGAAACCGCCATGCAGACGGAAGATGAAGCGATCGAAGCTGCACAATCGTCGAAAGCGGAAGAACCCGAAAGCAGCGCGCCTGAAAAAGCAGGAGAACCGCCGGCAACCGATGAAGCGGAGCCCGAAAAACTAGCAGGAAAACCCGGGGACAAAAAAGGCTTTTTCAGACGTCTCAAAACCGGGTTGTCCAAAACCCGGCAGATTCTGACCACCGACATCGACGAGCTTTTTGCGGGAAAAAGTAAACTGGATGACGATCTTCTGGAAGAACTCGAGGAGCTTTTAATTACTTCGGATATCGGCGTTTCCACGGCCATGGACCTCATCGAAACCATTTCAAAAAAATCTTCCACTATCCAGGACGCGGCCCAGCTCAAGGATTTCCTTAAAAAAGAAATTTTAAAGACCATGGACAAGGTACCGTCCCCGACCAAGGCCCTGACCGACAAACCCCATGTGGTCATGGTTGTAGGCGTCAACGGTGTGGGTAAAACCACCACCATCGGAAAGCTAGCCGCAAGACAGGTATCCGAGGGAAAAAAAGTGTTAATTGCCGCCGCAGACACGTTCAGGGCGGCCGCTGTTGAACAGCTCTCCATCTGGGCGGATCGGGCCGGAGCAGACATCGTAAAACACACTGACAATGCCGACCCCGCGGCCGTGGCATATGACAGCCTCGAAGCGGCCCAGGCCAGAGATGTCGATATTGTTTATATCGACACGGCCGGGAGGCTCCACACCAAGGTGAACCTGATGGAGGAGATCAAAAAGATCAAGCGCACGGTCGCCAAAAAAATACCCGGCGCCCCCCATGAAATCATCCTGGTCCTGGATGCCACCACCGGGCAGAATGCCTTGTCTCAGGCACACCTGTTCAACAAAGCCCTGGACATCACCGGGCTGGCACTGACCAAGCTGGACGGAACCGCCAAAGGCGGCATCGTGGTGGGCATCTGCAGCACGCTCAATATTCCGCTCAAGTACATCGGGGTGGGCGAGAGTATTGATGACTTGCAGGAATTTGATGCGGGTGCGTTTGTTAACGCCCTCTTCTGATTTTAATAGCTACATTTTTCACTTTCTGCAAAGAAAGAGGCGCCGTATTCACAAAAGGTGAAAATGCTATGTGTTTGCGGGACTGTTTATTCATTCAATCTTCGGGGTAAAATTTCGTAAATTTTATCTCGACGACCGACGCAAATTACGTATACACTGATTTTATCGTCTTCCACAAGGTAGGCCAGTCTGTACCCTACGTACCTGAGTTTGATTTTGTAGAGTTTGGGGTGACATTTGAGCCTTGCCGATTCGACGCGGGGATTTTGAACTCGTTTTTTTAAGCGCGTTTTAAAGTGTTTCCGGACGTATGGGTCGAGTTTTTTCCACTCTTTATAAGCACTTTTAAATAAACTTAAGCTTATAGATCATCTATGGCAACCTCAATGGCGTTGGCTTTCTCATGTTTGCGTTCTTCATAGATTCTGCCCAGTTCAATGTCTTCGGCTATTTCCAACAGCCGTTCATAGACTTCCGGCGGCACGATGTACGCTGCTGTTTTGTTGCGGTTCAGCAAGGCAATGGCTTCACCATGGGCGGCATCAATGAGGGATTGAGGATTTTTCTTGAATTCAGTGATACTGACTGTTTTATTTGCGTAAATGGATTCTAACATGGTCTAATTCTCCATATTTTTACCTTCTGAAAAGACTAATTTTTTAGCATATCTATACGGAGATATAAAATTTATTCATCATTCCGGTCGGAACACGATACTAATAAGTGACACTGAACGCCCTGAATTCATCGGCATAATCCTGCCAGGAGACCTGCACACCGTCGACCCGGGATAGGGGCGGTCCCTGTTGGCACCATTCCAGGGCCGCTTTGACGTCGGCCTCTTCACCTTCGAAAACAGCCTCCACAGAACCGTCACGCTTGTTTCTGACCCAACCCGACACCTTGAGATTTTCTACAGCCCGGCAGGTTTCCATGCGAAAACAGACTCCCTGAACCCGACCGGTGATGATGGCGTGGGCTCGTATCGGATTATCCATGTATCCTCCGTTCCGGTCAACGGTTTAGGGTTTACGGTATAAGGTTTCTGTGGACGGTTTTATAGCGGCCCCGTGACCTTATGCGCAAAAGCTGGGCTAACCTCCGACCTTTAACCTTATACCTTTTACCTTACACCTGTCCCAGTTCTATCATCTCGAGGTACGCCTCCTCACTCACGATCCTCACCCCCAGGGATTCGGCCTTTTTAATTTTGGATGCACCCACCTTCTCACCACAAACCAGAAGATCGGTTTTTCCGCTCACCGCCGTCTGCACCCGGGCGCCCAACTTGCGGGCTTCAGCCTGCATGACTTCCCGGCTGCCGTTCTGCATCTTGCCGCTGAACACAATGCCCCGTCCGGCAACCGGGCTGTCAGTTGCTTCCATCTCCAATGCGAAAGCAGTCCTTTCAAGATTGAAACCCAGCCCTAGCATGTGGTGGATAGAGTCCTGCAATGCCGAGATGCCCCGGTGAATGGACAGACTGGTGATACCGCCAAAGCCGCTGATGGCTTCGATGTCCTCGCGTTCGGCCTTGAGCAGGTCCTCGAGCGACATGTGCGACAGCAGTTTACGGCTGTCCCCTTTTCCCAGATTAGCGATGCCGAAGGCAGCCAGGAAACGCCAGTCCGGCACCGGCTTGGTACGGCTGATGATCAGCGCGTCAGCCAGGTTGCGGGACTGCACCGGCCCAAAACCGAGTGCCTCAAAATCGGCTTCCCGCAGGGCATATATTTTTTCCAGGGTGTCGAACCCACCGGTCACCATTTTCTGAATGCTTTTGATGCCGAACCAGTCGGCATTGCCGAGGGTTTTGAACCAGTGGCTGATGGACTGTTCGATCTGAGCCCTGCAGAAACGGTTGCCGCAACGTAAAAAATCATTCTGCCAGATCAGTTCCATCCCGCACACCGGACAGTTTTCAGGCAGGGCCACTGTCCCGGAAGATTGGACGACCCTCTCCAGTTTGGGGATCACCTCGCCGCTGCGGATGATTTCGATATGCGCGCCTCTGCCCAGGCCTTCCCGGGCCACCATGCCGGCGTGATGGGCAGTCACGCGCTTGATGGTGGCGCCCGAAAGTAGTACCGGCTTTACTTCGAGGACCGGCGTGACATTGCCGGTACGGCCCACCTGCCAGGTAACATCTTCCACCTCTGTCACGGCTGTAGCGCCTTTGGACTTGATGGCGATCTGCCAGCGATAGTGGTGGGTTGTGGCCCCCATGGCCTGCTTGAGCCTTTCGTCGACAACCTCGGCCACAACACCGTCCATGGGGTAGTCGGTGGATGTGATCAGGTCCGCAACAATGGTATCGATATTTTCCAGCAGATCGGCGGCACTGCCTTCCCAGAAGGAAAGCTCTTTGTAGGGGACAAAGTGCACAACCTTTTCCTGCAATGCCCGACGGGCAACCTCGTTGACCGTATCGGACGATATGATTCCCACGACCATGTTGCGCGGATGCACGAAATCACCGGACAGTCTTTCCTGAAAATACGACTGCCGCACCACGATCTCACCCAGGCCATGCCCCCGCCCGCCCACGGGAATCACGCCTTTGGCAAAAGCGCTGCTGATTTCATAGCCTGTCTCTCCATTGCCCCGGGAAACAAAAACCTTGCCGTCATCCCTGCCGGCCAGGCCATCCAGCTTGGGCGTGACCCTGAACAAGACAGGGGCGGCGCCGATCTTTTCAGCAGCTTTTGCCACCCGGCTCAGAAACCGTTCGATGTCTTCGGTGGTATAGGCCTTATCCGTTGACAACATGGGAACAGGGTGGCGGATCTCCTTTTTGCCGTCAAACGTTTCCGGCTCTACTCGCCTTAAAAAGGGATGGCCCGGGGCAAGTTGACGCAGGCGCTCCACCATACCGTCATACTCGTGGTCGCTGACCAGCGGATTGCCGCTGCGGTACGCGGCATTACAGGCCTCGAGCCTCTCGATCAGTTTGGCGACATCATCCATCCGTCAGCACCCTGCAAAGTTTTTCCACAATACAAGCCACCCGCACACGGCCTTCCTTAAAGGCTTTGCTTCTGAAACCCGGGTTCCACGTCATAGAAAACAGCTCGTCCGACACCACCAGAACCCCTGCGACGTCAACCCCCAGATAGGCGGCAACGCTGAATAGGCAGGACATCTCCATCTCCACTGCCAGCGCCTGCCTGTTTCTGAAATGCACAACCTTCTCAGGGGTTTCCCGGAAGGCGCCGTCCGTCGTCCAAACCAGGCCCTCATGGAACCCGGCGGATTCCTCCCCCAAGACACGGCGCAGGCCGTCCAATACAGTCACGGACGGACGTGAGACCCCCCCTGCAGCCACCCCGTAGTGCGGAGACGTGCCTTCATCAACAATCCCGCCAATGGGAATGACGATATCGCCGATAGTCACGCCTTCTGCCACGGAACCACACCACCCTGCGAATACGAATTGCCTGACTCCCCGGCTGGCGAGCGTCTCCATCAGCATGGCAGCATGCGGGGCGCCCAGAAAAGGACCGGTCAGGGAAACACCGCCCTGACCGTCGCCCCCGGCGTACAGGTTGCCTGTAAACAGGGAGCGGGGTTCAACCTGAGTCAAGCCCAACGCTGGAATCAACAACTTGATATCGGGTTTGGGGGCCGCCATGACAGCGACCGGCCCCAGGGATGGTGTGCGTTTTCCCTTGACGGGTTTTACGATAGGGGTGTCATTCATTAGAAACAGATAGTCACTTTTTGATCGATATCAATTCTCAACAAATTGAGATAACATAAAAAATATATATCGCTAATGGTTTCTAATGCATAAAAATTTATTTATTCGGGCGGCGCGTACGCGGCCAACGTATCCTTGATGTCGTCGATGGTGTCGTACAGCCACAGAACGTCTTCCATGCTCAGGCGACCGGCCTTCATGGGCACCCTTTCCGTTCCGTCTTTCTTCAGTAATATTCTGGGGCCGATCTGTACCTTGGGCTGCCCCTCATTGTACTGGTTGATCGTCACCACCAGACCGGTTTCATCACTCTTCCAGCGTTTGAGCACTTTATCTTTATCCGGATCGAACGGCATTTGTCCTCCTAATGTAACATAATTAGCTTATTATTCATTTTTTCAGCCGGCATTCACTATCTTGCCATTACCGCAACCTGTAACATGCAACTCGCAACCCACTACGCTAGCTTGGAAAAATCCGCAAACCGATCGAAGAGGGCGGCAATGCCCCCCAAGAGGGCCAGGCGGTTGTTGCGGACCTGTAAATCCTCGGCCATGACCAGTACGCCATCGAAAAAGGCGTCCACCCCATCCTTGAGGGAGGCAATTTCCAAAAGCGCCTTTTCAAAGTCACCGGCTGCGAACAGCGCGGACACCTGGCTCTCCACGTTCCTGAAGGCCGCCAACAGGTCCTTTTCAGATGCGTGCGTAAACAAGTCTTCACTGACCCGGGTCTGAACATTGCCTTCGGTTTTCTTGATGATGTTGACCACACGCTTGAAAGCGACTGCCAGCGGCTCGAAATCCGGAGCACCTTTCAGTTCTTCGAGAGCCTTTACCCGCAGCCACACATGCGGCATATTTTCTGTGCCGGCACTGGTCACCGCAGCAACAACGTCCTTGGAAAAGCCCTTTTCAACAAGAATGTGCGCCAGGCGATTCTGGATGAACGTGTGCACTTTGGCGGTGGTTTCCGCCAGATCGAAATCCCCTTTTGAGCTGAAAAGGTCGAGGCTTTTGACAATAAGATCCCGGAGGGAAAAGCCAAACCCCTTGTCCTGCATGATGTTGACGATGCCGATGCCCTGCCGTCTGAGGGCGTAAGGGTCCGAAGCGCCCGTGGGAATCAGACCCACGGAAAAACAACCGCAGATGGAATCAATTTTGTCTGCGATAGCCAGGAGGGCGCCGGTTTTGGTTTTCGGCAGTTTCCCGCCCGAGTACGTCGGCCGGTAGTGTTCCTCAATGGCACAGGCCACGTCTTCGGGTTCGCCGGCCACACCGGCATAAACCCTGCCCATTACGCCCTGCAGTTTGGGGAATTCCACCACCACCTGACTCACCAGGTCGGCTTTGCACAGTTCCGCGGCCCGGGTAACCCTGGCCTTGAAACCGTCATCCAGGCCCTCTGTATCGGCCAGATAAGCGGCAAGCCTTTTGACCCTGCCCACCTTTTCCCGCATGCTCCCCAATTTGGCCTGAAACAGCACCCCTTCCAGTTTTTCGTTCCATGGGTCAAAGGAAACCTTGACATCGCTGTGATAGAAAAACTGAGCGTCAGAAAGCCTTGCCCGCAGCACGCGCTGGTGCCCGGTGGCCACCAGATCGAGATCCTTGGTGCGTGTATTGTTGACCGCTATAAAATAGGGCTTCAATGCGCCGTTGTCATCGATAACGGCAAAATACTTCTGATGTTCGCGCATGGCCGTGATCAGGATTTCCCGGGGGATTTCCAGGAATTCATCGTCAAATTTTCCGGCCGTGGCAATGGGGTATTCCACCAGGTTGGTGACGATGTCCACCAGTTCGTCATCCGGCAGGACCTTACCGCCCACCGCTGAGGCAGCACGCTCGACCTCCTGGACGACCATCTTTTTCCGTTCTTCTATATCCGCTATGACCTGGACGTTTTTCAAGCTGTCAAGGTAGGTCCCCGGGTGGTCGATCTTAACCTTGCCGGGATGCATGAAGCTGTGCCCGTACGTGTACCTGCCGCTTTTTAGGTTGCCCAGACTGAATGACACGGGACTGCTGCCTAAAAGCGCCAGAATGGAATACATGGGCCGGGCGAATTGAACGTTCAACTCCGCCCACTTCATGGTTTTGGGAAAGGGTGTGCCGAGGATGACATCCGGCAGAAACTTTTTCAAAAGCGTTTTCGTGGCCACCCCTCTTTCCGTCACCCTGGCGTATAGGTAGCTTCCTTTTTCCGTATCCCGCTGTTTGAGCGCCTTGACCGACACACCTACTTTTTCAGCAAATTTTACGGCGGCCATGGTTGGCCGGCCGTCTGCATCAAAAGCTACCTTGGTGGGCGGCCCCATCACGTCTTTTGAAACCGTAGGCTGTTTGGCAGCCACATTTTCAACCACCACAGCCAGGCGCCGGGGCGTGCCGAATGTTTTCACCTCCCCGTACTCGATACGGGCCGCACTCAATTTTTTCAACAGGTTCAATGAGATAGCCTCTAAGGCGGGGGCGATATATCCGGCGGGTATTTCTTCCGCGCCGATTTCAAGCAGCAAATTGTCCATGATCACCTCTAAAACTTCTATTAATATAATCCCTGGAATAGGACCATTTCTAAGCTTGTTCCGATTACAGTTTTAAAGAACAGGATTTAAGTGAGAGCTAAACTTAGGCTCCTTTTTTCAACAACGGATACCCCATGGCCTCTCTCTGCTTTAAATATCCTTCCGCCGCCGACCTGGCCAGATTCCTAATACGCCCGATGTAACCCGTCCTTTCGGTAACACTGATGGCGCCCCGGGCATCAAGCAGATTGAAAGTGTGGGAGCACTTGAGGCAATACTCATACAGCGGGATAACAAGCGCTTCTCCGGCCATCCGCTTGGCCTCGTTTTCATACATGTTGAACAGTTCGAAAAGCATGGCCACATCAGCCTTTTCAAAATTG
Organism: Desulfobacterales bacterium; assembly: GCA_029940035.1. Lineage (GTDB taxonomy): Bacteria > Desulfobacterota > Desulfobacteria > Desulfobacterales > B30-G6 > JAJDNW01. Next base: position 31,063 of record JAOZRT010000006.1, on the reverse strand, counting down.
TAGGTGGACTGCTCAACCTCCTGCTGATGATGGACATCGCCGTAAGTTATAGCGTCGTTCCATTTGAGGTCGTACACATTGTCGACTCCCTGCAGGTACATAGCGATCCGTTCCAGGCCGTAGGTCAACTCCACGGGAATGGGTGCCAGTTCGACACTGCCGGCTTGCTGAAAATAGGTGAACTGGGTTATCTCCATACCATCGAGCCAGACCTCCCACCCGAGTCCGGAGGCACCCAGGGTGGGTGATTCCCAGTCATCCTCCACAAACCGGATATCATGCTCCAGGGGATCGATGCCCAGCACCTTCATACTCTGAAGGTACTGCTTCTGCACATCATAGGGCGATGGTTTCAGGATCACCTGGTATTGGTAGTAGTGCTGAAGCCGGTTGGGGTTTTCCCCGTAGCGACCGTCGGTGGGGCGCCTCGAAGGCTGCACGTAGGCCACGTTCCATGGCTCCGGCCCCAATGCCTTCAGGGTTGTGTTGTGGTGGAAGGTGCCGGCGCCAACTTCCAGGTCATAGGGCTGCGTAATGATGCAGCCTTTTTTTGCCCAGAATTGACTCAGGTTCATAATAACATCCTGAAAATTCATAAAACTTCCTCGCTAGTCCATGTTGTTTATACTGCCAGGGGGTTATCCCGACGGTGTTAGGGATGGATTTTAAGCCCCTTGCGGTCTATGGTTGCATTCAGCAGGCGGGCGTCCGCTCTGGCCAAAAGGATTGTTTCCCACATCTGCCTCAAACTGTCAATATCTTCAGCACGGCCCAAGGCCCAGACACAACCGCCTCCACCGGCGCCTGTAAAACGAGCGCCACAGCCAGTCTTCATGGCTGCCTTAACCAGGGGGCCGCCAATCTTGTCCAACACTCCCGGGGTCATGGCAAGCCGCAATTCCATCTCCCGGTTCATACTGGCCGCTGCCGTTCCAATGTCCATGGTTGCCAGGGCGCCAATGAACGTGTGGGTGAATTCGGCCACCCGGGCCCATCGTTCACGTTTTTCTCCGGCGATGAACTGACGGACCCACTCGCCGTTGATATCGGCAGAGGTGTGGGGCTCGCCGCAGTATGCCACCAGGATATGCCTTGCCAGGTCATTGAACCGGGCGGATTTTATTACCGGAACCCGCCTGAAAATCGGTGACCCCGTACTTACTGGCCAGTACCAGGCATTCACACCCCCATATGCCGCAGCCAGGTGATCCTGAAGGCCGCAGGGGACGCCGGCTACACTCGACTCGAGGGCATGCGCCAGCAAAACAGCCTTTCGCCGGGTCATCGGCTTGCCCCCTGAACGTGAGACAGCTTCCTGCAGGGCGGCCACCAGAGCAACCGCAGCGGCTGAAGAACCACCTAGGGCGCTGCGCGGCGGAGAAGACGATTCAATGGTAATGGAAATGCCATCGGCGTTGAAATAGTTGGCCACCGCAAACATGAAACCAAGCGGGTGATTGAACGGCGCCTGGCCCGAAGGGAACTCGGCACTTTTAAACCCCTTTGACGCGACCCTGACACGGCCCCGTTCCCAGGCTTCAATGCTTGCGGTGGTTCTCAGGGACAAGGCCATGTTAAAGGTACAGGGCTTCAAAGAACGCAGCGGTATGTAGAAAGTACTCAAATCCAGGGTGCCGCCCATGTCGACCCTGCAGGGCGCCGAGGCCGTTATCGGTCCTGATTTTAACATTTCTCTGATCTTGGTTTCCATGGTCAAATCCTAATAAAAAGTTGCCACAATCACCTGGTTTCGGGTGTCAGGTTTCAGGTGTCGGGTGTCGGGTTGCCGCCGGTCTTCCGTAGTCGGTCCTCCATTGTGCTGACCACTGACTACCGACTACCGGCCCTTTGTCCTCCGTCCTCTGGGGTTCTGTTGTTCTGTGGCTCTGTTATTTTGTCGCTCTACCGGGCAGACACAAGGCCAGCCCCTACACTGCTTACTCCCTACTGATTGCTCAGTCTTCCGGCCTGTCCTCTGGCTTCTGTCTTCTGGGGCTCTGTCCTCTGGAGTTCTGTGGTTCTGTCTTCTGGGGCTCTGTCCTTTGTGGCTCTGGTCTCCGCCCCCTGATCTGCTGCAGAAATTTCAGGCTACGGGGCTCCCTGCCCAGGTGGTAGGGAACAAATGACTCCAGAAACTGAAGACCCTCTTTCAGGGCCTGTACCGAAAACCGTATCCTGGCCGCCTTGCGGATGTCGTTGTTGTCAATCCACTGAAGCTGTTTGATGGTGCCCCTGGAGAGGCAATGCGCATCCGTTCCGTAGGGTGCGCAGCTTTCACAGACGACACCGCCCTTTGACAGGTCAAAATTCATCCAATGGCATGGCGCAGCATCGGTTTCGATCCTGCAGGTACTGCAATGGCTCAGGTTGGGGCAAAGACCGGAAAGGCTTAAAAAACGCATCTGAAACAATATGCTCAAAACCTCCGCAGATACGGCCCCGGCGTCGAGTTCCGACAAAACATACGCCATAAGGTCGTATATCTCCGTCTGGGCACGTCCCTCTTCCAGCCACAGGTTGGTCAGTTCAGCCCAATAGCTGGCATAGGCGGTTTTCCGGATGTCGGCGGCAATGTGGAAGAGCGGTTGTATGAGGGAGGCCTCCTTTATCAGGTCAAGGCCCTTTCCCCGCTTCTGGCTGACAACGATGTCCAGGGAGTTGAATAGTTCCAGGATCCCCCCGAATCGCTTCTGGCTGCGCTTGGCTGACTTGGCAATGACCGAAATCTTGCCCCTGTCCCGGGTAAGGAAACTGAGAATGAGGTCGTAATCTCCGTAGTCCACACGACGGATTAATATGGCGGGGGTGGTATAGGTCATTGAGCCTCAATGTTGCAACCTTGAGGATAGGTCTTATGGGTTTATAGGTCCAATAAGACCTATAGGACCTATAAATAGCCGCTACCCGGTCATCGTTACAAGCCGAGCAACGTCGTTGCAATCATAAAATAAAAGAAAACACTGATGACATCGATGGACGTTGTCACAAAAGGACCGGTGGCGACGGCCGGGTCGATATTGATCTTGGCGAAGGCCATGGGCACCAGGGACCCCACCAGAGCGGCCAGGGACATGGATGACAACACTGCACCACACACGGCAATTGCCAGCGCTATTTTGCCGAAGGCCAGCTGGGCAACAGCGCCGATGAGCACACCATAGGTCACGCCCAGGATAATACCGATGGTGAGTTCCTTGAACACCACTGACCAGAGTTCCCTGACATTGATACGGCCGGTGGCCAGACCGCGCACCACGATGGTCGAGGATTGGGTGCCTATATTTCCGCCCATGCCCATGATGACGGGAATGAAGGCCGCCAGGTAGGCAAACTGCTTGAGGCTTTCCTCAAAACTTCCGATAACAAAAAACGCTACTATACCGCCGATGCAGCTGGCAAACAGCCACGGGAAACGAATGCGGGTGCTTTTAAGCACGGATTTGGTCTCGACAAACTCCTCTCCCACACCCGCCATTTTCAAGATATCCTCGGTGGCTTCCCGCCGGAAAATATCGATGACGTCATCGACGGTTACGATCCCCACCAGTTTATTGGTTTCGTCCACCACCGGAACGGCCAGGATGTCATAGCGAGCCACTATTCTGGCCACCTCTTCCTGGTCCATGTCGGTCTTCACCGAAAAAACATCCGTGGTCATAAACGCCTTCAGCGGCGTCTGGGGGGGTACGACAACCAACTGCCTCAAGGAGATAACACCCACCAGGTTGTCATATTCATTCACCACGTAGAGGTAGAAAGGCATTTCCACGTCCTGGTGTTCTTTCTGCAAGGACTCAATGGCCTCTCTGGCGGTAATCTCCTCCCCCAGGGCGATGAAATCCGGCACCATGATACCGCCGGCCGTGTCATCCTCATACCGCAGCAGCCCTTCGACCTCTTCGGAATCCTCTTTTTGCATCAACTGGAGGATTTCATCGGATTTCTCATCCGGCAGCCGGCCGATTATATCGGCGACATCGTCATTGGGCATGCTCTCGAGAATGGCAACAATCTCTTCCAATGCCAGCTCTTCGGCGAACTCCAGGAAGGTGTCCTCTTCCATCTCGCTGAAAAGGACGCCCTTCTGCTCCGTATCCGGGATCATCTGGAAAAGCCTGTGCTGGTCAGGCATTGTCAGAAAGTCAAACACCCGCGACAGGTCGGCGGCATGGGTCTTTTCCACAATCTTTCTGAGATTGTGCATTGCATTGCGCCGCAACAGCCGTTTGACGCTGTCCACAAGTATTTTGTTGCGGTCGCCCTGCATGTGAACCCCCGAGTTTATAGGTCTATGGGTCTTATAGGTCCGATAGGAATAGGTTCTATTAGACCTATTCCGGCGTGATGGTTTAAGATGGAAGAATTATCACGAAAGCACGAAGCTTAGCAAGCAGAATCCTTGCAGGCAACAGGGTGCCCAGCCGGATTGGTGCGGGTATCAGAAACGGTTTCAAAACCGATGCTACCGTATGATTTTGATATGGGCCTGGCTCTTCAATTCTTCCAGCCACTCCGTGTACTTTTTATCCACGGCGGCATTGTAAAGCTTTTCTTCAATATCAGGGGATACCTCCTCAAAGGTCTTGCCCCCTTCCGTAACGACCTCTTCCACAAAAAATATCTGAAACCCCCGGTCTGTATCCAGAATGGGTGTATGGTCACCCGGCACCAAACCTTTAAGGGCCGATTTTATCTGCGGGGAAAAATCATCATACGGGATCTTACCCAAATCCCCCCCCTTCCCCGACAAGGAAGACTCCGAATATTCACGCGCGAGGGCGTCAAAGGATTCGCCATCCTTCAACTTTTGCATGACCATTTCCATTCTGCTGCTTGCCGCCTGCCGGCCGCCCTCCTCTTCGGGCGGAATATTGATGATGCGGAGATGATACAGCAGCTCACCCTGGTACTCTTCTGCATGACGGTCATAATACGCCCGGGCCTCTTCCATGGTAATGACGATCTTTGAGCTCACCTCCCGCCCGATCAATTGGTTTCTCAAGGCCTGGTCTCGCATGGTTTGCCGCAGTTCCTGCATGGTCATACCTTCCGTTTCCAAGGTCTTGCGCAGGTCTTCATCGGACCACATCCTCGAAGCCTTGATACGCTCGATGGAGGCATCGACTTCCGACTCACTGACGGTGATCTTGTTTTTTTCAATTTCCTGGTCAGCCAGCTTTTCATCGATGAGGCGATAAATTATGTCTTCTCTTACCTTATAGAGCGTCTGGAGTTCTTCTTCCATATCATACCCCATGGACTTGATCTTTTCTTCATACGGCTTCAGTTCTCGCTGCAGTTCCAGGTAGGTGATGACCTCGTTGTTGACCACGGCAACGATGCGGTCGACAATCTCCTCGGCCCGCACGGCACCCATGGTCCAGGGCCCGAAAACAAGTGTCCATGCCAGCCACCACGCCTGCAGGCAAAATAGAGATATATATTTCCGACACCAGTTAGTTGTCATATGCGTCATGAACCGATAAGTTCTTCCCAGGCTGTTGCATTTATTTCCACGTCATACCTTGCCTTGAGGTCCAGGAGCCACGTCTGATAAGCATCTTGTGCTTTTTGCCGGCGCACCAGCTTGATCACTTTTTTATCAGTATCCGTGTCGCTCAATTTCCGGCCTTTGTCCGCGTCCCGGTCCGGAAAATTAGCCTCATATGAGGCAGACACCTCTTCGGGCGTCAGGGATAGTGACATCTCGAGATCTTCCCGCACCACCTTTTCCTTAAGCAGGCGCATGCGCAACTGCTCTTTCCACTCGCCATACACTATCGCCTGTTCCACCAGGATTTTTTCAAACTCGCCTTCCGGATAATCCACCCGGATGGCCTTGATGGCCGTTGCCAGCTCCCGGTCAGATATGGCCAGGCTCAGCTCTTCAGCCCTTTCAAAAAGAATCAGCTCCTCGGTAAGCTGGTGCAGCAGGCGCAGTTTCATCTCCTTCTCAATCCCCGAATCGGTCTCTTCCGACACCGGGAATTCAGCTGACACGGCATCGAATCTGCGGTTGAACTCACCCACCATAATCGATCGGTCATTGACCCTCACCAGCGAGGCAGCTGCCAACTGCACCCTGCGATCTTCACACCCGGCTGCCGTCAGCCAAAAGATGCAAAGAACCCCCAAAAGCCATCCATAGCCGGTAAGGGATTTTTCCAGTTCAGGTTTCATAAGAGATCTGTATCCATCAAAAAGCCACCATATTCCACACCAGACCATCATCTATTAATTGCCATGTTGTTTATGCAACTATGGGGAAGATTCAGGAATGAAACTATACAGTTAGGTGCTCACGGTCAATCCAAATGCAGCTTTGGGGTTAACATGGCGGGCGATATCTTTCAAGATGTTTTTCACCTGGGTGAGACGGCCGTATGTCCCGCGGTGCGACAGTTTGGCGGTCAGTGTGTGTGATGAGGTCAGCCTGTATCGATCCTCGTCCGTCGAGACGACGGTTACAATGCCCGCAGGATTTTCCTGATGCATTTCTGAAAAATGCAGCGACAGATAGTTTTCAAAAATATCCAAACGGGCCACACCGGCCTTGCGGGCCAAAATCTTCAGCATGATTTTGAGGAGCAGGTTGCCGGCTGTATCCGGCATACTGCCGAAACGATCGATCATTTCTTTTTTAAATCCCGAAAGTTCGGTGGTATCCTCCATCTTGGCCAGCCGCCGGTAAACAGACAGTCGCTGATCGATATCGCTGATATAGGTCTCCGGAACATAGGCTGAAAGGGCCATGCTGATTTCCGGCTCCAATTGCGGGACATGGTGCTCGCCTTTCAATTCACTGATCGATTCCTCCATCAGCTTCAAGAACATGTCGTAGCCGACCGCCGCGATATGACCGGATTGGGATGCCCCCAGGATGGTGCCCCCACCGCGAATCTGGAGATCACTCATGGCAATCTGAAATCCCGCGCCCAGATCACTGTGCTCCATGAGAACCTTCAGCCGTTTTTGCGCGTCGCGCCCCAGATAGCTCTCATCCGGGATGAACAGATATGCATAGGCCTGCTCTTCCGACCGGCCCACACGTCCCCGGAGCTGATACATCTGGGCCAGGCCGAAACGGTCGGCCCGGTTGATGATAATCGTATTGGCAGAGGGGATATCGAGCCCCGATTCAATGATGGTTGTGCAAACCAGAAGATCGATCTCCCTTTCCACGAACCGCTGCATCACCTTTTCAAGGTCCTGTTCATCCATGCGCCCATGGGCTACATCCAGCCGCACCTCAGGAACCAGAGTTTTCAAATAACCTGCTGTTTTTTCAATCGTATTGATGTTGTTGTGCACAAAATAAACCTGCCCCGCGCGCTTGAGTTCCTTGCGGATCGCTTCCCGGGCAATGCCGTCATCGAATTCGCAGATATAGGTAATGATGGACCGGCGGTATTCAGGCGGCGTTGTAATGAGCGACACATCGCGTACCCCCACAAGTGACATGTGCAGCGTCCGGGGAATGGGGGTTGCCGTAAGGGCCAGCACATCGACGGTATTCCTGATCCGTTTCAGCATCTCCTTGTGCCGAACGCCGAAGCGCTGTTCTTCATCCAGGACAAAAAGGCCGAGATCCTTGAAGCCGACATCCTTCTGAAGCAACCTGTGTGTTCCGATGACGATGTCCACAGCCCCGGACCTGAGACCCTCGACAATTTTTTTCTGCTCTCCCTTTTTGCGAAACCGGCTCAAGCAGGCCACCTGCACTGGATAGTGGGCAAACCTTTCCGAGAAGCTGGCATAGTGCTGCTCGGCCAGTACTGTCGTCGGCACCAGCACGGCCACCTGCTTGTTGTTGAACACCGCCACAAAGGCTGCCCGCATGGCAACTTCGGTTTTACCGTAACCAACATCACCGCACACCAACCTGTCCATGGGCAAGGGTTTCTGCATGTCATTCAGGACGTCCTCTATGGCCTTCATCTGGTCATCCGTCTCTTCAAACAGAAAACTGGCCTCAAACTCACGCAGTTCGTTATCCATGGGCATATGCCCGAACCCTTGGCTGACCCTGCGTACGGCATACAGCTTCAGTAATTCTCCGGCAATTTTCTCGGCCGATTTTTTGGCTTTCTGTTTGACCTTGTCCCAGGCAACGCCCCCCATTTTGTCCAGCACGGGGATGCCACCCTCCACCCCCATGTATTTCTTGATCAGGTTCATCCGCTCCACCGGTAGGTAGAGCCTATCCCCATCCCGGTAAACGATCAGGAGAAAATCATTGTCTACACCTGATATATTCATTTTTTCGAGGCATTTGTATTGACCGATGCCGTGATCCTCGTGCACCACGAGATCATCTGTTTTGAGGTCTTCAAACGCCAGCAACTGGCGGTTGGCGGCACCCTTCCGATTTTTTTTGCGTCGTTTCCGCGAACCGAATATTTCCTGCTCGGTGAGAACGGCCAGTTCTTCATTGGGCCACACAAAACCCTTGGAAACACTGCCCCGGCACAGGTACACTCTCCCGTCCCGCCCTTGAGGGCCCCGTTGCCAGAAGGGGAACGTTTCCGACATGTGCACCTGAATACCGTAAGGAGCGATCAGCGATCTCAATCGCGCGGCTTGGGTTCCGGTGGCGCATGCCACCGCTGTCACGTAGCCTTGTTTTTGTTTCTCCTCCAGCCAATCGATGAGGGGGGCAACGGCCTGATCACGGTGGGTGGGGTTTCTGAGGGAACCGGTCAGGAGGGCGTTGTCCTGGATGCGAAAGGTAAAAAGACCCGCCTGTTCTGGGGTCTGTTGCCCGTCAATAACGATTGACAGCATTTTGAATGCCAGCGGACGGGTTTGGGCGAGTTTCTCCTGTACCCCCGGCCCGTCCAGATACATTTTCCCGGGTTCCACCGCAAAGGCGCCGTCATCCATGGCGGACGCATAGTTCTCCATCACCTGGTCATCGGCCTCCCGGACGCCTTGTTCAAAAGCCTCAGAATCGGCAGAAACCCACAACGTATTCCCGGCGACATATTCAAACAACGTGTCCAGAACCGGATAAACCAGACCGATAAGGCTTTCAATGCCGTTAAAGGCGCCTTCCTCCCTTACCCGCTCGACCATCCTCCGGACTTCGGTTACGGGCAGCCCCTGCCGGGCCCCCTGCTCTCTGATGCGGGCAACCACTGCCTTTTTCTGCTCTTCACCCAGAATCACCTCTTTGGCCGGGATGACGACCGCCTCTTTTATATTTTCCCGGGTACGCTGCGATGCTGCGGAAAAAAATCGGATGCTCTCCACAAAATCCCCGAAAAGCTCTATCCGGAAGGGGTCCGGGTACATGGGTGAAAATATGTCCAGAATGCCCCCCCGTGCACAAAAGTCCCCGGGTTCCTCCACAATGGCGGTGGACACATATCCACCGGAAATAAGCTTTTGCACAAGCCCATCCCGGTCCACCTCTTCCCCCTCAAGCACCAATTCTGCATAATCCACCAACGCTCGCTTGGGGATGATCTTTTTCATCAGGGCGGCTACCGTGGTCACCACCACCGGCGGCCTGTCCTGTTGAGTGAGGTGGTACAGTGTGCGGATCCTGGTTGCAGCTGTTTCATTGTGGGAGGCCAGAAACTTATATGGCAAAAGGTTGTAGGGCGGGAAATAGGCCACGACCCCATCAGGGTCGTTTCTCAAAAAAAAATTCAAATCGTCGCAGAACCTAAGGGCCTTTTTCGTGGAGGATGCCACCACAACCACAGGCGTCCCCTGCTTTGCATGTATCCGGGAAATCGCATATGCTTTATCAGGCCCTGAAAAACCGACACAGTCCAGAGCGGTTTTCCTGCCGGGGATCGCCTCCAGCAAAGCGTTCAGTGTAATTTTTTCTTGATTTTGGTTCATAAACAAAGTAGTGCAATCTAACCTCAACCAGGAGGTTAACGTAGTTGGCCGATGTAGCTCAGCTGGTAGAGCAGCTGATTCGTAATCAGCAGGTCAGCGGTTCAAATCCGCTCATCGGCTCCAATAAACACACATAGGGAAATCAAGCCTTTATGCCTGATTTCCCTTTTTAGTTTGCCCATCGTATATATTCTTCAGGAATTTTCAACCTAAAATGAGTGTTTTTGGTGCAAGCGATTCCACCACGGAACCAAAGCTTGGCAAGGGAGAAACGCCATGCACAAAATGACGAAAATGTGCTAAAGTGAATTCGAATGCCTAAAATTGATGCATCGAAATTCAACCAGAAGGTGTAATAAAAATAGGATGACCATACGCATCGCCCCTGAAAAGAATGCCGTTCGTCTCAGTACACTGGGATACCAAACATTCGATCAAGCCTTCCGTGAATTGAACAATCAAAAAGATTTCGACGCCTATCTGTCCCATGCTTTTTCATTGGACACCATTTCAGGTGAACTCCGGGACATTCATTCTGAATTTTTTATTGCCTTTCAAGGGGATGAGCCCGTAGGATACTTCAAGCTGTATACCGGACCGGCCCCGGAATGTATAACCTCCCTGCCAGCCGTTGAACTAGCCCGGCTTTATGCCCTTAAAAATAAGTGGGGAAAAGGCATCGGCAAGGCGATGATGGAACAAGTCCTGGACCTGGCGAGTGGACAGGGATTTGCTGCGGTGTGGCTGAGCAGTTGGAAAAAAAACCGCAGGGGCAACATTTTCTACAAGAAATGGGGATTTGATGTGGTCGGCGAGAAAACCTTCACCATAGGGGGGGATGTTCAAGAGGACTTTGTCATGCGCCGGCCCCTATAGATACTCGAATATAGAGAACCGGGCTCCCCAGAGGTCAGAAAACAGAGGACAGAAGTCAAAAAACCTTGAACCGCAAAGGCGCAAAGCACGCTAAGAAGGTCCTTTTTTAGATAAAATCTTTGCGCACTTGGCGTCTTTAGCGCAGCGGGCGGTTAAGAGGTCTGAGATCGGATGGCAGGATAAGAGACAGTATTAATTCACGGGGGAAAGTTATAAAAAGTGACAACTTTAAGTCAGGACTTGACCATAGGGAGTATCTACGCCATGACGTATAAGTGTCGAAAGTGTGCTAAAGTGAACTAAAGTTGAGGGATTCTATCTTTTTATAAAATAACGATTATTATGCTTGAAAAAAGCACCAGCTACCACCTTTTATGCGATCAGAGGCTGCGGCAAAACATCCGTTCCAACCTGAAACATTTCGCGGTGCAACCCCATGACAGAACCATTGCAAAACAGGCTGCCGTGGCCATAACCATTGTGAATGCCGGGCATGGAGCCGGTATTTACAATCTGCCCGCTTTTGAAACCCCTCAGGAGGATGCGGCCCTGATTCTGACACGCAGGTCATCGCGGATGACAAACCATGCCGGGCAGTGGGCTTTACCGGGCGGGCACATGGAGCGAGGCGAAAAACCCGAAGAAACGGCCCTGAGGGAACTCCACGAAGAGGTTGGCCTGGAGTTGCCCCATACAAGCGTCCTGGGCCGCCTTGATGATTTTACCACACGGTCGGGGTTTGTTATTACACCGGTTGTGGTCTGGGGTGGTAACGGCGTGAAGTTGTCGCCGGACCCTGCAGAGGTCCAGTCCATCCACCGGATTCCCATTGCCGAATTCCTGCGCAAAGACGCACCGATGCTCGAGGATACGCCCCAGGGGAATCATCCCATACTGCGCATGCCGGTGGGAGACAACTGGATTGCGGCCCCTACAGCCGCTTTGATTTACCAGTTCAGGGAGGTCGCTGTCTGTGGCAAAGCAACACGCGTAGCCCATTTTGAGCAACCTGTTTTTGCCTGGAAATAATTTCTATGATTCCGGTCGCTGAGCGCCCGGGATCATAGAAATTATATGACGCGGCTTCGCCGCTAAACAATTATCTATTTCGTGTTTTCACCTTTTCGTGCTTTCGTGATAAAAATAATGTCGTCTTTTTGAACTAGTTGAACAGGGAAAAATGGATTCATTTGAAATGCTTGCCTTCAGCGGTATCCGTCCTGGTGAGGCCTCGGCGGTCATGGGTATGTTAGAACAATGCGGACTGCCCGTCGAGGACATCACGCCGCCATGCAGGCCACCCGTGAATTCAAAACCCTTTGCCCTGATACCGCTGTCTGCATGAAGAAGGAGATCAGCCATTGAAAAAGAAAATTCTCATTGTCGATGACAACCGCCTGCTCCGCAAATTTCTTTCCACTCACCTGGAACGTGCCGGGCACGAGGTACGCACGGCAGAGGACGGGTTTGCGGCCCTGAATGTGCTCTCTGAATTTGCACCCGACGTCATGTTCGTTGACCTGTTCATGCCCAAAATCGATGGCGACCGGCTCTGCCAAATCGTGCGGTCCAGGGATGATCTCAAGGACTGCTACCTGGTGATCCTTTCTGCCGGCATTGCGGAAACCGGAAAAGACTATACTAAAATAGGCGCCAATGCCTGCATTGCCAAGGGCTCATTCAGCAATATGGCCAAGAATGTCATTGCGGCGGTCAACGATTCGGACACGCCTGCCCAAAATGACGAACCCGGACCGATCATCGGCCTGGATGCCGTTTATTCCCGGCAGTTGACCAAAGAGCTGATATCGCGCAATCAACACCTGGAAACGATTCTTGAAAGCATGACCGAAGGATTCCTGGAAGTGTTTTCCGAACGGGTCGTGTATGCTAATGAAGCCGCCGTCAAAATGTTCGAGGTCAGTCTCGAGAACCTGCTGTATGCCTACCCGCCCGACCTCTTCGAAGACAAGGCTAAAAAGCACATTGAAAAACTGATCACTCCCCAAAAGAAACCTGTTCGCAACAAAAATACACCCTTTGACCTCCACAGCCGCAAGGTGACCATTAGAAGTTTTCCTGTCGAGGGTGAGTCCTCCACCACCATCATTACCCTTTCCGACGTCACCGAGCAGAAAAGGCTGGAAGAAAAACTCCAGCAGGCCAAAAAAATGGAGGCTGTGGGAACCCTCGCCGGAGGAGTCGCCCATGACTTCAACAACCTGCTCATGGGCATCCAGGGCAATATTTCCCTGATGATATTAGACCTCACACCAGGCGACCCCCATTTTGATGAAGTGGCCAGCATCGAGCGGTGTGTGGACAGTGCTGCCAAATTGACCAAACAGCTGCTGGGGTTTGCCCGTGGCGGCAAGTATATGGTCAAAGCCACGAGCCTCAACGATATGATCCGCAAGCTTAAAGGGATGTTTGAAAGGACCAACAAACACATCTTTTTCCATGAAAAACACCAGGATGACTTATGGTCCGTGGAAGTAGACCAGGGCCAGATCGAGCAGGTTATCATGAACCTGTTTCTGAACGCATGCCAGGCCATGCTGAAAAAAGGTGAACTGCGGGTAACATCGGAAAATGTTGTTCTGGATCAGAATTTTGTTAAAAATTTTGATGTGGAACCAGGTAATTATGTCAAGATATCAGTGGGTGACACAGGATACGGCATGGATCCCGAAGTACAGCAACGGATTTTCGAACCGTTTTTCACCACCAAGGCCGTGGGAGAGGGCACCGGAATGGGCCTTGCATCGGCCTTCGGGATTGTAAAAAACCACAATGGAATCATCGAGTGCCGCAGCACCAGAGGAAAGGGAAGCACCTTTAATGTTTTTCTGCCAGCGTCCCGGCAGGAAACTTCCGACCCCTCCGGTTCCCAGAGTAAATTGCACAAGGGCACGGAAACCATCCTGCTGGTGGACGATGAGGACATTATCATCAGTGTTGACAGAAAGTTACTCAAACAACTGGGCTACAAAGTGCTGATTGCTAAAAGCGGAGTCACCGCAATGAAAATTTTCACTGCCCGCCACCAGCACATAGACCTGGTGCTGCTGGACATCATCATGCCTGACATGGGGGGTGAAGAGGTGTATGCCCGGATGAAAAACTTGAAACCGGACGTCAAGGTTCTTGTATCCAGTGGCTACAGCATCGACTGGCAGGCAAGAAAAATGATTGAGGACGGATGCAGCGGGTTTATTCAGAAACCGTTTAAAATGAATCAGCTCGCCTTCGAAATAAGGGAAATTTTAACATCCTAAACTGATCGCTTCAGCTTAGGAATATCTTGACATTAGCTTAAAATCCGTATAAATTAGATAGTTACGTTAAACGGTGATATTGCTTATCATAAATTTTCATGCTTTAATGCCACAGGATGGAATGATGCAGGACCAGGAAGAAAAAAAAATCAGCACCGACATGGAAGAAATCATAAAAAATATAGATTCGATCATTGACAAAATCAACCACCAGGACCCTGGCAAGTCTGAAGAAATGCAGCAAAACGAAGACTTGGCCGTATAGTTAACCCTATCGTTGCAAAAGCCGGAGGGTTACGTAGACGGCAGGCAAGCCGCCTCGGCCTATGATGCGGGAAACCATCGACCTTAGGAGGCACCATGGCGTTAACCAAAAGCGACATTGTAGCAAAAGTTCACGAACTGGGGTTTACAAAAAAGAAAGCGGTGGACACCGTCGAGTCTCTGTTGGAAATTATCAAAAGCACACTTACTCAGGGGGATGATGTCCTCGTATCGGGTTTTGGTAAATTCTGTGTCAAGAATAAAAAGCAGCGACGTGGCAGGAATCCTGCGACCGGATCAGACCTCATCCTCAGGGAAAGAAAGGTCGTTACCTTCAAATGCTCCGGCAAACTGAGAGACCGGATCAACCGCTGATCATAGAACAGGGCCATCAAAAGCAGCTGAACGATTTCACGACGACATGATCTGCCTCAGAACATAGGGCAGAATGCCACCATGCTCAAAGTAGGCCACATCCACGGCCGTATCCAACCGGGTGGTCACGTCAAAAACCACCTCTGAAGCATCATCTTTGACCGCCCTGACCTTCAGTGTTTTTCTGGGTGCCATGTCCCCTATCCCCTCTACAAAATAGGTTTCCGTGCCATCAAGTCCCAGGGTTTCCCAGCTTTCACCTCCCGCAAAAACAAGCGGAAGAACGCCCATACCAACCAGATTGCTACGGTGGATGCGCTCGAATGAACGGGCGATAACCACCTGCGCACCAAGCAGGTTGGTCCCTTTGGCGGCCCAGTCCCGGGAAGAACCGGTCCCGTATTCACTGCCCCCCAGAACCACCAGCGGCGTGCCTTCCCGCTCATATTGCATGGCAGCCTCATACACGAACATCTCTTTACCCCCGGGAAATTTGCGGGTGTAGCTGCCTTCTTTGGGATGGACCAACCTGTTCTTGATGCGGATATTGCCGAAGGTTCCCCGCATCATGACTTCATGGTTTCCCCTGCGGCTTCCGTAGGAATTGAAATTCTGCGGTATTACCCCCTCTGCGGTGAGGTATTGCCCAGCAGGATACGCTTCCGGTATCGCCCCGGCGGGTGAAATATGATCCGTGGTGACTGAATCACCCAGCGTCAGGAGAACACGACCGTGTTCCATGCTCTCGGGCGCTTCCAGCTGCAGGCTGAAGCCTTCAAAATAAGGCGGATTCTTGATATAGGTCGAGTCTGCATCCCATTGAAAGGTGGTACTCTCCTCCACGGCGAGACTTTCCCAGAATCGGTCGCCCTTGAAAATGTCGTCGTACGCCTTTTTGTAGGATTCCGGAACGATATGTGCAGCCACCATCTTTTCGATATCCCCGGAATCAGGCCAGAGATCCTCGAGAAATACCGGCTCCCCGTGGGAATCCATCCCGATGGGGTCTTTATCCAGGTTCAAATCCACACGTCCGGCCAGCGCATAGGCAATCACGAGCATGGGCGACGCCAGGAAATTGGCTTTAACACGTTGATGGATCCTGGCTTCGAAATTGCGGTTTCCGGACAAAACCGCAGCCACGGTCAGGTTCTCCCGCACGATGGCATCTTCGATCACGGGATCGAGGGGCCCGCTGTTGCCGATGCAGGTGGTGCAGCCAAAGGCCGCCAGATGAAACCCGAGTGCTTCCAGACTGGGCATCAGACCTGCGGCTGCCAAATAGTCATGGACCACCTTGGACCCGGGCGCCAGGGATGTTTTCACGTAAGCCGGCACTATCATCCCCTTGGCAACGGCATTTCTGGCCAACAAACCGGCCCCTATCATCACAAAGGGATTCGAGGTGTTGGTGCAGGAGGTGATCGCGGCAATCACCACACTGCCATTGCCTATTTTTTCTTCATTTTGTCCGAGCGTTACAGGGATGTCTTTGGCGCAGATCGATTCCTGCGCCGGCACTCCGGCCGGTTCACCACTGTCGCAGATGTCGTAAAAGGTCTCTTTTAACGACGCCACCGGAATCCTGTCCTGCGGCCTGGCAGGACCGCTCACCGACGGCTCTATGGTTGAAAGATCCAAATCCACGATATCGCTGTATTCGGGCGACTGTTCCCCGTCATAAAATAGGCCGGTTTCCCGGGCATATCGTTCCACGATATCCGCCTGCCCGGCTCGATTGGTTGTTTCCAGATAGCTGATTGTCTTTTCATCGATAGGAAAAAAACCCATGGTAGCGCCGTATTCAGGGGACATGTTGGCGATGGTGGCCCTGTCGGTCAGCGTCAGGCTCTGCATGCCGCTCCCGAAAAATTCTACAAACTTCTCCACCACCCGTTTTTCCCGCAGCACCTCTGTCACGGTCAGCACCAGGTCGGTGGCCGTTACGCCGGGCCGCAGCGTTCCGGTCATTCGAACCCCCACCACTTCAGGTATGGACATGTAGTACGGCTGCCCCAGCATGACCGCCTCGGCTTCAATGCCGCCGACCCCCCACCCCATGATTCCCAGGCTGTTGATCATGGTGGTATGGCTGTCCGTCCCCACCAAGGAGTCCGGGTACGCGATCCACCCTTCCCCTGTTTTTTCGGTCATCACCACCCTGCCCAGATATTCCAGATTGACCTGGTGGCAAATGCCTGAATTGGGCGGTACCACCTTGAAATTGTCAAAACTCTTTTGGGCCCATTTCAGTAGTTCGTATCGCTCCTGGTTACGCTCATATTCCTTGGCCACATTCTTTTCCAAAGCATCCGGGGCGGCATAATGGTCCACCTGGACGGAGTGATCCACAACGAGTTCCACCGGTACAAGGGGGTTGATCAACCCGGGGTCGCCACCCAGTTTGCCGATGGCGTCACGCATGGCCGCCAGATCCACCACCGCCGGGACTCCGGTGAAATCCTGCATCAGAACCCGGGCGGGATGATGAGGGATTTCAACCGGTTCGGTGTAGTGCTTTTGCCATCCGGCGATGTTGCGCAGGTCTTTTTCCAGAACGACTGTGTTGTCCAGCTTTCGCAACAGGTTCTCCACCAGGATTTTGATGGAATACGGCAGGCGTTGTATATCGGCAATCCCATTTTTCTCTAAAAGTGTGATATCGACGATATTCAATGAGTTGCCATCGACCTCGATCTGACGGGTAAATGCTTGGGTTTTCATATGACCTCTCCCTTTTGGCGCCCTTAAAGGCGAATATTCTTGTGATCTATTTTTTCAGTATCCTTCACTTCGTGGTGTGAATATACATCGGAGATGTTTTGTTGAAAACAGCTTTTGCATCAAAAAAGCGACATTTTATTCATGGGTTTTCATGAATTCATGTTGGAACAGTTGGCAGATTTACTTATGAAAACCAAGGCTTGGCACCCCCATGTCAGGTTGAGCATAAAAAACATCCGATTGGAGCAACGAACGCAGTTGATCAGGCCATTCTGTCAGGCATCACAAAAAATTAAGGATCGTCTCCCGACCAGTTGATGTAAAACAAAATCGATGGTTCCCTTTGTTGACGAATATATAGTTAGGGTTCAAGGGTCGGAGTGACAGGCTAAAAAGATTCAAAGGGTTAAAAGATGAACACCGAAGACAAGTGGAAACCGTAACTATTTGGCTTGGTTCGCCGTTTCTAATTTACGTCAACCTCAAACTCCGCAGTTCCTTACCCTCTCTTTTCCTGCACCTGGGCATGGAAGTTGTGTTTGTTTTATTCATCTAACCCAAGGGTCGAGGCATTTCCCAACTTAGACCTTGTTCTGAGCGGTCTGGTGGTTTTTACAGCACAAACGGAAAATTAATGAATAGCCCACTATTCTAATTGCTGGGTACCATTTGGACAAACAGGGGGATCTCACCTTCTTCACTCAACTCCAGGTCCGCCTTCCACTCGTAGTGATCCGCCAGACTCAAGCGTATATTGTAATCGCCAAAGGGCAGCTCCAGATTCAAGGGCGTCAGCCCTTTCATGCTATTTTCAATAAATACCTGGGCGCCGGCCGGCTTGCTCTCAATTATCAGGCTCGTGCTTAACGCAGACATGTCAGGCTGGGCTGATTTATCGGCTGTCTGGTCGCGCGTATCCGTTGTTTCACTAACAATTTGTTCCTCTCCTGACGCTCCCGCTTCAGCACCGGTGGCTTCCTCCCCAATTGCAATCGGAGATTCAGCATTAGGTTGCTCCAGGACTGTTGTCCCCTCCGCCCCTGTGGCCGTCTCAAGATCCGTCACTGGCCCTTGATCAATGATCCCGGACGGATCTTCCTTCGCTGTCGACGGTATAGCAGATGGTGTCTTGGATGTGTGCGCCTCATCCAAGGTTTTGACATCCTTGACCACACCACTGACCGGAGACTCCGCTCCGCCCTTGAGAAGATACCATCCAACTCCTGTGCCTACCAGTGCAATGATGCCCAGGGCCAGCCAGACACCCAGAAATTTGGTCGATATGCCCGGCTTATTTTCCGGGACGATGGCCTCCTGCTGTTCCTTCCTGGTCGCATTCTTGAGCGCCGTGGCCAGCTCAGCACCTGTCTGGAACCGATCTTCCGGATTCCTGGAAAGACACTTCATGATCAAATCTGAAATGCCCTGGGGGATAAACGGATCAACCTGGGAAGGCGATTCGGGGGTGTCCTGAATGATGGATCTTAATATGGCTGTGATGTTACTGCCATCAAAAGGGCGCCTGCCGACGATCAGTTCATATAGAATAACGCCCAGCGAGTAGAGGTCAGCTCTACCGTCGATGGGTGTACCCATAGCCTGTTCCGGCGGCATATAAACGGGCGTACCCAGTATTTCACCGGCCTGCGTCTGTTGCATGACCAAGGGATCTTCGATACGAGCAATGCCGAAATCGGTCAGTTTGACCCGGCCCTCTTCGCTCAGGATCATGTTGGAGGGTTTGATATCCCGATGAACAATTTTCTTTTTATGCGCATAATCCAGGGTTTCTGCTACCTGTATACCGATATCCAAAATCTTTTCGAGCTCCAGCCTGCTGCCGCGGATCACTTCGTCAAAGGGCCGCCCTTCCAGATATTCCATGGCAATATAGATGGTGTCGTTGTCCTGACCGACATCATACACTGTCACAATGTTGGGATGAGAGAGCCGTCCTATGGCCTTGGCCTCCTTTACGAAGCGCATGACAAAGTCTTCACTGACCATCCGGTCCTCACGCAGGACCTTCAAGGCTACCAATCTCTCTATCTGGGGATCAACGGCCTGATAGACTACCCCCATGTTCCCCTTACCCAGCTCTTTTTCTATTCGGTATCTTCCATACTGCATCATGAATCCACCATCACAGCAACAACGGTTACATTGTCTTTCCCGCCGGCGGAGAGGGCCTCGGCAATTAGCTGATCCACTTTCTCGGCAAGGCTCATGCCTGATGATAAAATGTTTTCGATTTCACCATTCTGAACCATATCAGTCAAACCGTCCGAACAGAGCAGGTAGTGATCTCCAGCTTGAATATTCCCTCTGATAATATCTAGCTGCAGGTCCTCTTCCACCCCCACCGCCCGCAAGATAACATTGCGCATGGAATGCACAACAGCCTGGGGATCGGAGATGAGTCCCTGGTCAAGTTGTTCTTGGACCAAGGAATGATCCTTGGTGAGCTGCTTGAGTTGACCATTTCTCAACTGATAGGTGCGGCTGTCACCCATATGCCCGATGACGAACCTATTCTCGCTGAACACGATCAGTTCCGCGGTACACCCCATTCCCTTGAGATGGGAATTGTTCTCCACATGCTTCAGAATGCTGTTATTGGCATACCAAAATATCTGCTGCACCGTCTCTATCCGGTCTTTCTCCGTAGCCAGACTGCCGGAAGCAAAGATACCCTTGGCAGCCTCTGCAAACATTTGGCTGGCCAACTCACCTCCAGCCATACCCCCCATGCCGTCAGCCACCAGACAAAAGCCGCGCGCCGAATCTAGGGCATAGGTATCTTCATTGTTTTGACGCACCAGACCAACATCTGTCTTCCCATAATAATGTATCATGTTCATTGGTTCCGGTTTCCCAAAGGGTTTATATAAACCTAAATCCAGACACCGAGGGTGAATGTTAAATTTATTATGATACCAGTCTGTTGTCAAGGAAGTTCTCCTGGGCAGCTGTTTGCAGCTTGTCATTTTCACAGCTGTGTCAGCCAGTATACAAGCCGAGCATGCTGCAATTAAACCCTTGACACTCCGCCACCTCTTGCCGTAACAAAAAGACATGCCGTCCCTACCTACCATTATTGTCCAACTGGTACATATTGCCGGTCCGCTCAAGGGTGACATCCAGGAATTCACCGAACCTGAAATCGCAGTGGGTAGGCTTTCCACCTGCCAGGTTCGATTCCCTGAAGACCTGACCATCATTTCCCGCCAACATGCCACCATCATTCGAGAGGGAAACCGTTTCCGGGTGGAGGATAAAAGTGCCAATGGAACTTTCCTGAACGGAAAAAGCATCGGCGAAGCCTACCTAAAGGACGGTGACGTGATCATGTTTGCCGAAGGTGGTCCCAAGGTAAGCTTTCTCACGCGGGTGGATGACAATATAGCTGCTTCACCGCCGGTTATGGCGTCATCACCACCGCCACCGCCCTCCCCAAAGCCCTTGTCTCCGGAGCCGCGCGCATCGCAGCAACCGCCATCTTCAGGTGTAAAGCCCATCCCTCGGACAGGCGGTCTACAACCGCCCGGCAGTGGCCCCACACCGCAAAAAGTCAAGGTGCCATTGGTGATCCAGTACGGGCCAACCCTACAGTCATTCAATACACTGCCCATCGTTATCGGCACGGACGCTGACTGTGATTTCGTGCTCAACCACGCTTCGGTTGCAACCAAGCACGCGCAAATCTATTTTGACAACGATCAATACTGTATAAAGGACCTGACCGGCAGACAGTCCATATCGATTCACGGTGCGCCCATCAATACCGAGGCGGTCCTGAGACCAGAAGATGTTCTGGCACTGGGAAACAATGGCCCTGCTTTTCGCTTTCTCGGCGGGGGTCGCCTGGCCGAAATCGAGCAACCCAGTACTGTACCTGCGGCAGAAATCGACGCCATGCAGGAAAAAAATACAACCTCCCGGGAAACCGACAGGAAAAAAGAAAAAAAATCCGGTTCCATGTTCAGTAAGTTCTTTTCAAAATGATACCCAAAGGTTCACTATTGTATAAAATACTAGCCCTGGCGCCCTTTGGTTTTTCCGACAAATCCTTTCCCGGCGCAATGCCGGTTCATGTGGATCCGGCAGAACTGAACCAGGTAATGGCTGCCTTCGGTCTAAACACCTACGTGCCCCTGCCCCAAGAGCTCTGCCCCCAGGGAGGAATGAATGTTTCTTGCTCCAGGATCAAAGACTTTCACCCGGACGCAATGGTCAAGAACCTGCCCTTTCTTAAGCATCTCTTGGAAGCTAAAAGGTATCTGGATCAATCCCAGTCATCCGGAATATCAGCGGCTGAAATCCGCAAGGGTCTGGACCAATGGCCCGACCTGCCGCAGATAGCGGTGGACCAGGGCCCCAAAAGGCCTTTTCGTATATCGAGGAAAATAGAAAACATACTGGACATGGTAGCTCTTCCAGACGGGCCTGCAGACTCTTCAATCCAGGAAATTCGCGGCAAAGATCTGATAGAGGGCATCCTCCAGAAAACACTGGATGCCATTTTCCACCACCAACCCTTTACAACTTCGGAAGCGTCCTGGCGCGGATTGCATCGACTGCTGAAATCCGTGCGCAGTGACTCAAAGATACGAGTGAACATTGCGCATGTGTCCCACGAAACTTTACAGCAGACCCTGCAAGACCTCCTGCCGGATATGGCAACGGACCTGCCCGCACTTATCCTGGTGGACCTGCCCCTGGACAACACAACCCGAAGTCAAATCTTGCTGAAAGCCATTGCCGAATTTGCGGCAACCCTCATGACGCCAGCCCTGGTGTGGTTGTCACCGGCCTTTTTCAATCTCGACACCTGGGAAGAAATGTCCAAGCGCCCATTCCTGCCTCACTTTCTTAAAGAAGCACCTTATGCAAAATGGCAATCACTGAAACAGAACGGCAATTCCGATTGGCTGGCTGTCACCTGCAATCGTTTTCTTCTGCGTTATCCCTATGGCCCCCAGAACACGCCGCGTGTCTTTTCCTATGAAGAGGGTCGCCTTCCTTGGGCGGCCCCTGTGTGGGGGCTGGCCGATTTGATCGTGCAGGGGCTTCTAAAAAATGGCTGGCCCACCCGCTTTACCCATAAAGATCGATTCCAGGTAGAAGACCTGGCCTTGCATGCGGATGCCCACGGGCAATGCGCCACGGAAACGGTTTTCAGCAGGGACCGGGCCGATCAGCTTTTTAGGTCGGGAATCACCCCGCTGATGGGAATGAAGGGCAAGGATTTTGCCTTTGCTTCCGGTGAAACCACCCTCGGGGGCATATCCCTTGGCCACCAGCTATACCTGTCGGGAGTCATCCGGTTTTTGCTGTATTTGCAGGAAAAAAGGGGAATCGATCTTAAGGTCCGGCAGCCGGAAGCCTGGATCCAGGATGCCCTAACCCGCTTTTTAGGAAACAGCCTCGAACCAGTTGCTGATGCGGTGAGTATTTCCCTGGGCCGGCTCGATGCAAACCACCGCGTACCAATAACATTGAAAATCAATCCCTCCCAGGCCGTTCTGACCACCAGTAAGGCAATGGAACTTACCCTTGCCTGGGACCTCGTTATCTAGGGCCACCGACTTCGTTACCAGCCCTTTTATCTTCATCGCATGGATCCACGGGCATACCCATGGTCTTCTGCGAAGGCGGATAAAATTCCGAGAACCGATAAAGCAAGCGTGGCTGAACACTTGGCAGGCTATTTCTCTATTGCCACCAGCAATTCGTTTTTGAGGGGGTCGGGAATAATTTCCAGCGCTTCCATGTCGATGATCTCCTGAAAAGCGGGAATGCCGGAAAGCTGAGTAACCTGTAGGATAAAGTCGTTGGGTGGTAAAAAGGTGCTGATGGATGCCTTCAGGGTCACTACTGGCAACCCACCAAGATCATCCAATTTAACGACCTCCACATCATACCTCAGGTCATTCAACAGCTGCCCCAGGGCCGGAAACTTTTTCAGGAATACCACCAGGGCCAGGTGATCGATGAGCGACTGTTTCATATCCTCTGTCTGACGGGTTTCATCTCCAGCGATCATGGCTTTTAAACGGCTGAAGGGGCATTCGCTACGGTAGGACACGATCCATCGCGATGCTGCCGTAACAGTGATGGGCTTGTCTTTGGATTCTCCCAGTAAAATTGAATATTTGAACGGCACTGCATCCAGCTGGCCGGATATGGGTGCCAGGGGCGCCTGCAGCTTTTTGGGCAAGCCAAAAGGCTTTTCGCATACCGCGGCATAGCATTTCTGCAGTTCCGCAAAGGCCTTGTTCGAACCGATTATTTCATCCTTCAGCGCACTTTTGACAAAGGTCCCCAGAAGTTTGCGGGGCATGAAGATCGGCTTTAACACATCCAGGTGCGATTTGAGGCGTTTACCCAGGATACTTACGATTTTTTCCGTGCTCTGCCTCAAATTCATGAACTGTTGGTTATCCAAATCCTTGCGAGCGATTTCTAGGTCTGCCATGGTTTGTGCCCCGTTTTCGATGGTTTGAGGATTGATAGTATTTGTTCAAATACTCAATAAACTGTTGATGTTAAATACCGTATTGTGCACCGAAAGTCAACCGGGATGAACGGAGAGGGGCACATGGTACAAAATCACAAAAGTGCGATTTGCCAATTCTATGGCGCTTGATTTTAAAATTTCATGTTTTTGTGTCTATTTCTTTTCTATGCTGTCGCCAATAATTTGACTACAAAGAGATCCGTCTCCTGCCCTTCGGCATAAGGGCCGAATATAATGGTATCCGGGCTTCCCTCAACTTTCACATAGTATGAGGTTTGTGCATCAAGAACATTCCGCACAGACCACGCCACCACCTCTTTCCCCCCCAGGCCGAGTTGAATGCCCTGGACAGGGTATTCTAAAGTTGATTTTTCCGGCAGCTTTCCCTGGGGGCCCACCGCCTGAAAGGCTATTTCAGCCCCTGTAACACCAAAAATTACCCCTGACCAGGATTTATGCTGTGGTCTCAGCTCGAACCATTGCCCCACCTGGTCATTGCCGTGAATGTTCAGAAGATATTCCGAAACCATGGCCTTATGGGTGCCATGCATTCTGGCCACCAACTTTGCCCCCAGACCTGAATCTTCCAGGGAAAACAAATCTACATCTTGGAAGGGCGTTGGCAGCGCCGCAGGGGTAATTGGCTCCCCCCCGGCCTGGAGGATGACTATGGGTAAACCCTTTCCCCGTTCCGCCTGCACAATCACAGCCAGCATGGACAAGCCATAGGTGATGGATGCACTGGCCAGATCTTCACCTGAAGCAACAATTGCCCAGAGACCGATGTCGGAATGCGTAACCGCATCCCTAACCTGAATCCAAGGCATCTTTTTGTTGTCATCCTCCCAGATATGCCCTTCCATGGCCAGCCCGAATTTTTGCACAACAGCAGCTAACTGGGAAATCTTGTCCTTTGCAGAGTCCATCGAGGTTATCCATATTTTTTTCATTTCCTATTCCTTTTCATATACTAATCAAAATGTTAAAATGTAGCTGAACAATCGACAGTCTGTATAGAAGGGAAGTAAAGAAAGATGTTCTTTCATCTTGAAACCCTGAAAATGCAAACCCCAAAAGGCAGCTATGGATTATCTAATTCGATCGATGATTAAAATTCATTTTTTGCTTTATAGATTCATTCTGTAGGTGGATTCATTTCATATAACGCGCTGAATTTTTTGGGTCAACCTTAAACCTGGGTTGAATGACATTTCTCTCCAACTATATCTCTTTTCTCTCTTTTAAGCCCTGACCTCCCAGGATTTCAATACCCTGACTCAGCCTACGGTGTTCAGCTTATAGCGTTTGGCAAAATCACGTTCCGAAACATGATTTGCCGTGCGCTATCTTTTAAGATTGATCACTGTAAAGACATTTTGCCTCAAACACTATTAAAATTGAGCGATTTTAGGAGATTAGATGATAATTTGCCCTGTCTTAGGCCAAATAGGGCATCCGGCATCAGGTCATGGGTTTGCCGATTGGGTTTTTACTTGACTCCCGACTGCTCCTGTGATTTAATATGGATAAATATTAAGGATTTGGCGAAGCAATATCATCAGCATCCAGGCGAATATCCTGTTTGTATCAGCCAACAGCCGAAAACGTTGATCCTAAATACAACTTTATTCATACATATACAGTACCATCACAAGAAGCAGATTAAAACTTCAGGTCACACCCAAGTATTGGGTGTACACCAATAAAAAGGAAAGGATGCAACAGTGCATGTGAGTATTTTTTAGAACCCGTAGCACCGTGATCGGGGGGTGAACCGGAATTTTAAACCACTTCAAAAATGTTCTCTATCCTCAATCCTTGCGAGGTGTATCATGAATTTTTCCCCAAAAGCATTAGTCTTTGTTTTAGTCGTTCTATTCATTTTTTCATGCAGTTCATCAAAACAAGTACAAAAAAAGCCGCCCTTGAAGTACCATGGCTTGACCATGGCTAAAAGCGTCGAGCGGCAGGCAAATGAGGCCATACCCAGGCAACCCACCAATGAATTCTCCACCACGGATGAAGAGATCGTGGCCCATCTGAAATTTGAAAATCTATCCGGCGTTCACAATCTCAGGTGGGAGTGGTATGACCCCCAGGGAAATCTCTATCATACCACCGATGAATTCCCTTTGAAAATCTCTAAGGGCAAATACATGAAGAAGGCCACCGCATGGCACAGCATCATGGTCAAAGGGGACAATGCCGCCAATATGCCTGGCCAATGGAGCGTCAAGGTCTTTGTCAACGACGAGATGGCGGACTCTGAAACCTTTATGCTGGCCTCCCTCACCGACACCCTGGAGTTAGGCCCTGAAATTGCCACCAAACCGCTCCTCCAGGACTGGGGGCTGGTGATCGGCGTACAAGATTATGCACACCTGCCGAGTGTCGATTATGCCCGGAAGGACGCCCTGATCATCCGGGAATACTTCATCAAGGTGCTGGGCGTGCCAGAAGAGAATGTTGTTACCCTCATCGATAGCGAGGCCACCAAAGGCCAAATCGAGGGTTATCTCGAAAGTTATATCCCAGCCAACACCAGCAAAGGAACGACTCTGTATGTGTACTTCGCCGGCCATGGTGCGCCGGGTATGAAAAAGGGCGACCCCTACCTGGTTCCCTATGACGGCGATATTCGCTTTATCGAGCAGACCGGCTACAAGCTCCAAAAACTATACCAGGATCTCGAAAAGATGAACCTGCGGCAGACCTATGTCTTCCTGGATTCGTGTTTCAGCGGGGTGGCATCCCGTGCAGCAGATATGTTAGCTGAGGGAATACGACCCGCTTTGATGCATGTGCAGGACATAAAACTCAAGAACGACAATGTCATCGCCTTCAGTGCTGCCTCCCAGGGGCAAACGAGCAATGCCTACCCCGATGCCGAACACGGCTTGTTCACCTATTATATGCTCAAGGGACTCAAAGGGGAGGCGGACAAGGACGAAGATCAATGGGTCAGTGTCAAGGAGATGTTTGACTATATCGCCATGCATGTTCCCAGGGTGGCGCGCCGGATGGGAGCCGAACAGGTGCCAAGCATCAACCCGCCGATAGATAATTTGCGGGACATGGCTATCGGCCGTGTTATCAGCCAATAGGCTATCCGGAAATTGAAGCGATGCCTGATTTCAGACACACAAACCTGACAGCGAACCGGTTGTTGATCGTACGCCATGCATGCATGCCACATTTTCTGGCGGTAATGATCGTTTTCCTCATGCTGCCGGGCCATACAGCCGCCACACAGGACATCACCTGGGTCACGGTGGAGGCTGCAGCGCCCATTGTTGATGACAATGTGGAGCAAGCCAGGGAAGCGGCCATCGAAATTGCCGAGTGGAAAGCCATTGAAGAAGCTGTGGTGGTGAATATCTCCATGGAAACTTTGCTGGTCAACCTTAAATTGTCGGGGTCCATGATCGGGGCCATCCCCTACGCAAAAATTGTTGAAAGCGAAATCATCGAGGAAAACGATGGTGGCCAGTCCGGGGGGCAAAACGATTCATCACCCATGTACAGAATCAAAATGAAAGTGGGGGTGGTGGAAAAGTTTGAGAGTCACGACCCCTCCTTTCAAATTGAAGCCGCCTTGAACAGGACGAATTTCAACAATGGCCAGGAGATGGAGATCAGCCTAAAGACTACTAAGGATTGCTTTTACTGCATTTTCATTCTGCTTGAAGACCAGAAGGTCCTCAAACTGATCCCCAACCAGTACCGAACCAACAACTTCCTGGAATCCAATAAAGCTTACACCATACCTGATGCCGGAGATCGTCAAAAAGGCATTGTCCTCAAGGTCTACACTCCGCCGGACAAAACCATTGCCAAGGAGGCTGTTTACGTGCTGGCCCTCCAGCAGCCCTTTGACTTCGAGAATGCTGACATCCAGGAGGGCGTGTTCGGTATTTACAATGGCCAAACCGCATTTATAGAAGCTCTGATCCGCCAGATCGTGGGCATCCCCCTGGAGGATCGTGCCGAGCATTTGATTCAATACCAGATTTCCAAGGCTGCTGCCGGAGGAGCTGGATAGACCGCCCTGTAACCTTTGTTCCATAACACCTGGAGGCTGAAATATGATTGGGTTAAAAAAACTGCTGATTCTTTTTCTCTGTTTATCCTTCCTGTTCATGCAGCTGCCCGGCAGTGCCATAGCCGGCTATTATGCCAAGGCCAAAACCGGCACCGGCATCACGGCTAAAATGCCCGAGGCTTTGACATCGCCTGAGGAGGATATCCCCATAGTAGAAGACGACAAGGCAGCCAAAAAGGGCAGTAAAAAATGGCTCTATATCGGCGCCGTAGTAGTGCTCGTGGGGTTGCTGGCGGCGGCCGCAGGCGGGGGAGGAAGCGATGGCGGCGGCGGTGGTGGTGATGATCCTCCGGTAGAACCCGCCACTGGTACGGTTCCCATTTCCTGGTAGCCGGTTAGCCACTTGCCAATGGCAATGTTTATTCTCAGTGAGTATTTCATAACAACGACAGCATAAAGATATTGAAGGACAAAACCATGGCACTGTCAATATTCAAAGACATTCCCCTGAAAAGTAGATTTATTTTTCTGATGTTTCTGCTGCTTGTCTTCCTGACGGGCTGCAACAGCAATACGGATACTGCAAATAATACATCTGCCATATCCAGTGATACCGGTTCGGTGCCCTTCAGCGTGGTCTGGAACGGTGCCGACGGTCAGCAGATTAATGACGGCTCCCGAGCAGTGATCGGCGACATCTGCGGGGAAGGAGACGGCCAGATCTCGACCGTCCAAGCCATTGTATTCAACTCACAAGGTGCCCAACTCAAAACCGGCGGACCCTGGGATTGCACTGCCAGACAAGGCGAAATCGCCAATATCCGGGTGGGCTCCGGCTACACCCTGCTGATCACCGGCCACGACAGTACTGAAGGTGTAATTTATGCCGGATCACGCAGCATCAATGTTGTGAAGGGTGCTAACTCTTCCGTCGCGGTTGAGGCCGACCCCTGGGTAACCGCCCCGGCCGACGGCATTACACCGGATACCCGGGACTTCAGTACTGCCTGGAACGCGTTCAGCATGGCAACCAGTTATCGTATCGTGATCTCCGAAAACAGCGACCTCAGCTCGCCGACTATTGATACTATCATCACGGATCTGACGAATCAGCCCAGCGGGCTGATCGACGGCACCACCTACTACTGGCAGATAAGTGCCCTGAACTCGGACGGCGAAGTCCTGGCTGAATCATCCATCCGAGAATTCACCACCATTGCAGCCCCCAGCCCCTCCTACCCGGATGAAGGATATTCCGTATCCAAAGGCTTTAATTTTAACTGGTCTACGGTGGACCAGGCCACGGACTACCGCATCGTGGTGTCCGTAAACCAAGACCTCAGCAGCCCGGTGGTGGACACCACTACCGGTGATACATACTATTCCTCTTCCGACCTGTCTTTGGCTACTGATTACTACTGGAAAGTGTATGCCCGCGATGCCAGCGGCAACAACGGCAGCGGATCGGCTTTGATCGGGTTCTCCGTGCGCGACATCACCGTGCAGGTAGCCTACGGAATTGACAGCGACGGGGACGGCGATTTAAATTCTATCACCACCATCCTTTTCAATGACGATGGCCGGAGAACCGCCGAGATCAACGATTCTAATGCCGATGGCACGCCCGAATGGGCCTATTACTACGAATACGACGCAAACGGCCGCCAAATTTTCTACGGCTATGACGGCGACGGCGATGGCTCCCCTGACTGGGCCCGGTATTATGAGTACGACGCCAATGGTAATCAAATCCGCTATGCCCGTGACAATGACGGTGACGGTGTTGTCGAGTATGCCTATTATTATCAATACGATGAAAACGGTAGGCAAATCTTCTACGGCTACGACTCCGGAGATGACGGCGTCTATGAAAGTACCCAAACCAGTGTTTATGATGAAAACGGCTGGATCACCTCCCGGAGCCATGACGACGATGGCGACGGCACGATGGACAAAGTGTATACCTGGACGTATGATGACCAGGGGCACCTGTTGACCATCGAAGTGGACACGGACAACGACGGTAGTGTCGATTATACCGAACAGAGCAACACCTACGACGCCAACGGCTATCGCACCCGCGCGGAATATGACTGGGACGGTGACGGCACCCCAAATGAGATCAACGTCTGGACCTACGATGCCGACGGCCGGCAGACATTCGCGTCCTATGATTACGACGGCGACGGCAGTGCGGACTATGTCTACACCGCAACCTACGACGCCAACGGCCGCAGGATCGCAGAAACCTATGACTGGGACGGCAACGGCAACATCGATGACGCTTACGGCTACACCTACTATGCCAGTGGCGCCCAATCGACCTACATTGTTTCCAGGGATACGGACGATGACGGCACCTTCGACACCATCAGAACGGAAACATATGACGAAAACTGGAATATTACCACCATCGCCTATGACAATGACGGTGATACCGTACCGGATGAAATGCATACCTACACTTACAACCTGAACAACCAGGTGTTGACCATCACGGTGGACACGGACATGAACGGCACTGCCGATTACACCCGGGAGAGCAACACCTACGATACCAACGGCAACCGCACCCAACAATCCTATGACGGCGATGGCGACGGGAGCTGGGATTGGATCAGCACCTGGACCTACGATACCAACAATTATCAAACCTCCTACAGCTACGACAGTGACGGCGACGGCAGCTGGGATCAGATCCAAACCTGGACATATGATGAAAACGGTTACCTTACCTCCAGCAGCTTAGACAGCGATGGTGACGGCACTGTCGATGAAGTTTACACCTACACCTACGATGCCAACGGCTACCGGACCTCCACTGCCAGGGACCTGAACAACGATGGCGTTATCGATGAGGTTTCCTATAACTTCTACACCACCATCACCGTCCCGGCGGGCATGCCAATGCTCACAGCTCCGGCCGACGGCGCCATAATCGCCAACGGCCAGGATACCCTTGAATGGCAACGTCAGCATGACACTGCCGGCTACCTGGTGCAGGTGTCGGTCAATGCCGATATGAGCATACCGGTTATCACTGCTCTCACCTACAACAACACCTACATGCCCACTGGCCTGGCTGACGGCACCACCTACTACTGGCAGGTGTTCGCCCTGGAATATGACGGT
>JAOZRT010000354.1 GCA_029940035.1 Desulfobacterales bacterium | reverse complement strand
TCCCCGGTGGCAGCCTTGACCAGGGGCGGGCCGCCCAGGAAGATGGCCCCGTGCCCTTTCACATGCACGATTTCATCGCACATGGCCACCCCATAGGCACCACCGGCCGTGCACAGCCCCATGACCGCGGCAATCTGTGGGATTCCCATCTTTGACTGCGTGGCCTGGTTGTAAAAAGTCCTGCCACCGTTCCACAGGTCTGGAAAGATTTCCGACTGCATGGGAAGAAAAGCGCCGGCGGAATCAAGAAGGTTGATGGACGGCAGCCTGTTCTCCATTGAGATGGTCTGCAGGCGCAACGTCTTTTTGACCGACAAGGGATACATGGAACCGCCCTTGATGGTGGCGTCGTTGATGCTGATCATGCACTCCTTGCCTTCCACCATGCCGATGCCGGATAGAAGACCGGCCCGATATATACGGCCGTCGTACATGTCCTTGGCGGCCAGCGGGGCGATTTCCAGAAAAGGGGTGTTTTTGTCCAGCAGGAGTTCCAGCTTTTTCATGGCCGGCAGCTTACCCGAGCTTTTTTCCCGGTCCAGGGCTTTTTGCGATCGGTCCTCGGCTGCTTTTTTCAATTCCTGGCGCAGATCCGCCACCAGGACTTGCATACTTTCGAATTTTTTTTGGTATTCGTCCGAGTTCTTGTCGATTTTTGATTCAATGATGTCCATGCTACATCCTTTTCCTGTTCAGAAAATTGAAAATCCACCCTGCCCCTCTCTGCGCTATTTCTGGTAATGATTCATTTTTCAATTTTTTTTCGCCCAGATATCTTCTATCTGTCTACGCATTCCCTGCCAACCCCTTCCATCCTGAATGGATGATATTCCGGAGTGCTTCCGCTGTTCCTTCATCCAGCCCTCTGGGTTGGTGGCGCTTCAGGATGTCACGCGCTTGGTCCCCCGCCCTCTGTACTAATGTTCGGGACCCTTGTTCGACCCATTGTTCCCGGGTTTTAGGTTTTAACAGGCATGCGTTGAAGCACTCATCCCGAAAATGGTCAAGGGTATGCGGATGATCGAGATAGTGGCCGCCGATGCCGACGCTTTCAATCGCATCGACAGCGAGCGTTTCATCGTTGACCTTGATCCCCTGGATGGTTCGCTGCAGGACACCAAAAAGCTCATCGGCGATCACCAAATCTTCGAAGCTGGCCGTTATACCCAGTTCCAATGCCCCCGCCCCGCACAAGATGGCCGGGCGGCCGGCGAAGGCGGTCACGAACGCGGCGATGCACTCCTGGAAAATAGATTCCGAACCAGCGACGATGGAATTGGTGGCCGGTCCATGAAAGTCACAGATCAGACGGTAATGCTCCACCGCCATTTGTGCAGATGCGGCTGTAATCAAGGCGCCCTCCGTCAGCATGCCCGTGATGCCGGTGGACATATCCATTGCCGGAAAACGGGGCGCCCAGATAAGTGGAGCGCCCGGATACCTAAGCTGAGAAATGACGATGGTGGCCAATTGTTCGACATTTGCCAGCAACAGGGAGCCTGCCAAGGTGATGGGGCCGGTTGCCCCGATATTCGGTGTGGAGCATGCTTCCACCGGAATCCCGTATTCACCTCCAATGTATAAGGCCTCTATGAACACATCGGGAAAGGATAATGGGGATATGGGGGAGTCCAGTATGCTGATGATAGGCCGTTCGCGTAAATTCCCTTTCCCGCCGACAACGGCCCCGGCCATCTCTACAATAAAAGGAAACGTTCCCGGATTCAATGCCCGCACACTGATATGCTTATCCGTATGCTTGAACATGGCTTCCAGCGTTTTCAGCTCTAAAATTTCCACCGGCGCATCGATAGGATAGAGCGGGGCCACCACGTTGATATGCGCCAAGGCATCTGCGAGCCTTGTAAAATCTTCTGTATCAGAAAGGACGGCATCTCTAATCTTACCGGATTCAAGATCCACGACCTGGGTCATGCCGCCCGAATTCCGGGTATACATTTTCCCGCCCGGCTTCAAGACGATGTCTTGTTCCTGATTTCTGCCGGCCATGGTTATTTCGCGGGGAACTGTCTTGAGGGCCTGTTCAACAAGGCCGGCTCGGAGGGTGACGTTCTTCGTCTGGAAGTTGACATTGGCACCACAGTCTGCCAGATTTTTTAAGGCGGCCGCATGCCTTATCTCAATCCCCTTTTCTTGCAGCAGGTAAAGGGATTGTTCATGAATTTTCAACATGTCCGCATTCGTTAAATACCGAACACTGCTGATGCCACCCTTGCGTGTCTTTAACATTCAGCTTCTCCTTCGGGTCAGGATTTTGACGTGGCTTTTGCCCCTGTTTCCGTAAGCATCAGCCCCAGGAAGCCCGCCAGCACAAAACCGACGCCACCGAATAATAAACCCGACCAAATGGGCTCCATTTTTAACATGGACATCCCGGCCAGAGGGAAGAGAAAACCGGTTATATTGCTGCCCATGTTCATGAGCCCGACCGCCGTACCGGCCAGGCCGATACCGATAACCTTCAATTCAACGGGTATCGCCAGAATAATGGGCATGGCGCCAGCCATGAACCCCAAAACCGTCAGAAATACCCACAACATGGAATTGCCGGGCGTTTTGACGGAGAGAAACATCATCACAGTCGCCAATCCGCATAATATCATGGAAACGGAAAAAATCCATCGTCGCTTACCGATCCAGTCCGACAACATGGGTATGACCGCACAGCCGACAATCATAGCCACTGTCGCAACCGCCATGGAGTTGTTGGCATCCGCTCTGGGCCACCCCAATTGCTCCATCATGCTGGGGAATAAACCCGTAAGGCCGATCCAGCCGCCCATTAAAAGAGAAAAAATAGCGATCAGATACCATGAATCCCTGATTTTCAGAATATTGCCAACCATGCGCATGGATCCTATACTGGCTTCGGCGGCTATGGCTTCCTGGCTTTTGCCCATACCAGAAGCAGCGTCCCGCTTCTCCTTGACCAGCACAAACCAGAGAATCGTGCACAATCCGGTCAGGGCCGCCCAAAAGTGATAGGTGTTCTGCCAGCCACCAACAGCTGCCGAAATCGTTGTTCCGGAAATGGACATCCCCACAGCAGCCCCGATGGAATAAGCGGCCATCACCAGTCCATTTATCGCTGCCAGTTGGTGCGGCGGAAACCATTGGCCGATTACCTTAGGGTAGTTGACCATGAACACATAGGATGATCCCCCCCACAAAAAAGTGGCAATAGCAATGCCAGCATAAGATGAAAACACCCCTCGCATTGAGCCAAACACGGTACAGAGTATCAAGGAAGTGCCGATCACCCAGTAAACACCAAATTTGTCGGCCAACAGACCCGCGGGCAGGCAGATGAGGATGCCGGCAAGCGGAATCAGGGCCCAGATGGTCTGAAACGTTGACAAGGCAATACCGGTGGTTTCGGACATCTGCGTGAAAAGTACCGGCATGACCATCCAGTTGGCCCCGAGGACGATGCCCATGACGGCAAACATGACCCCAAAAACTATCCATTTATAACCTGATGATTGCGTTTCCTGCCCTCGGGCTTCGTTTTCGAGTTTTGTATTCATGCGTCTCCCCTTTCCTTATTGACGGTTCAAGCGTTTGTACAATTTTTTATTGTTTTTATATATGGTCAGAAATGCATCATACAATTCATCATAGAGTTTTTTGTTACCGGGGTTGGGTTTGTACGTGTGGGTGCACTTTACCAGCCCCGGAAGGTCGGCAACCTTCTGGTAGCCCAGTGCAATGGAAGCCAGAAAGGCCGCCCCCCTCCCGTTGCACTGGATGGGGTCCTCGATCTGACGTATCTCCCGGTCGAGCACATCCGCGAAAATCTGGCACCAGATATCTGAATTACCACCTCCCCCGACCAACAGCAGGGACTCCATTTTGCGTTTGATAAATTTCTCCACGTAATAGAGCATCCACCGCGTATTATACGCAACGCCCTCGTACACGGCCCTGATCATGTGATCCATGTTCGTGGAGATGGACATGTTGTGAAACCCGCCGCGCAGAGTGTTGTCATCCACAGGGGTTCTTTCCCCGTGCAGCCAGGGGGTGTATATCAATTTCCCACTGCCCGGTTCGACCCTGGCAACAATTTTGTTAAACGTCTCATAGATATTGTCCGGATAATCGGCGGGTCTTTGGATATTCAGCTCATTCTGGTAGTAGATCAGGTTTGACTTCAAAAATGCCAAATTTCCCCCGGCGATGTCCTGGCAATTCGCGGTGTAATATTTACCAGGAACAGCATGCGGAAAAGAGGCGATCTGATGAAAGACATCAGCCTTTTTGTAGGGCACGACACACTGTATCCAGGAACCGGTACCGATATAAATATGGCTCTGGTAATCCTCGACGGTTCCCGCCCCCACTCCGGCCGACTGCAGATCCGGCGATCCGACTACCACTTTTACATCCCGGCTGATACCGATGGCATCCGCAACCTCCGGCCTGATGTTCCCCAGGATATCGATGGCCTTTTTAAGGGGGGGGAGCTTATCCCGGTCGATGTCCAGCTTCTGGATCAGTTCTTCATCATAATCAAGATGGTTGATATCCTTGGTATTGATCACCCAGAACAGCATCATGGAATCCGGCGAGGAAGCGAATTCTCCG
>JAOZRT010000353.1 GCA_029940035.1 Desulfobacterales bacterium | reverse complement strand
GCTGGCCATACGGGCCACCGAAAAAATGGACGATGACCTCAGGGTCAATTCAACCCTCCCCTATGTGGGTCAGGGATTATTGCGCATCGCCGAAAAAAGCAATGACACCGATGGGGCAAAGATTGTCGAACAGCACATGGTTGAGCTGATCGGACCGGACTGGAAATCAAAGCTTGAACCCGGTGACGTGCCAGCATGATGCTGGCAGCCAAACATTTCGATCCCATCCTCGGGATTGATGTCCATATCATCCAACCCCCCGGCCCCGTGCCGCCGGTACCGATTCCCCACCCATTTATAGGCATGGTAATCGACCCTTTCGACTATGTACCGATCCTGGGCGCCACCGTAATGGTCAATGGAATTCCCCGGGGGCAGGCAGGAACCGCCGGCAAATGCGTCCCTCCCCACATTCCCATCGGCGGCACCTTCATAAAACCTCCCGGCAATGAAGCCGAAATTTTCATGGGCAGCTCCAGCGTGTCCGTGGACGGGGATGCCTTCAGCTACCTGGCCCTGCCATCACTGACCTGCCAAGATGTGGGCATGCCGCCCCCGCCCCGGGCCAAAAAGAAAAGCAAAACCAAATCCCTGGTGCTGCCCACCAGCGTGGTCCTGCCCATTCCCGCCGGCCCACCGGTTCTGGTTGGCGGTGCGCCAACGATTTCATTGATGGCGTTGGGGATGAAAGCTGGCATGGCAGAATTGGGGAAAGGACTAAAGAAACTCTCCAAAACAAAAGCGTTCAAAAAGGCTAGAGGCAAATTAGACGATCTTAAGAAAAAGTTTAAAAAGAAAAAAGGAAACAAACCTCCCTCAAATGAGGGTTCTTGTAAAGGTGGCTGCCCTGTGGATGCCATCACTGGGGCTGTTATTGATGAATTTACCGATTTCGAGTTCAAAGGGCCGATACCCTTCAATTGGCGTCGTTACTATGACAGTTCTTGGGTACAACATAAATCGCCTATGGGCAACGGGTGGCGTCACGAGTACATGTGGACTCTTAAAAAGACTACAGATGGCTTAACCCTGAAGTGTGGTTATGGGTCTATCATTGAATTTGATCCTATTGATAATGCCACAGGTCAATCAGTTTGGAGTGGTTTCCAATTATCTCGTATTTCCCAAAGCATTTATCAAGTTCAACGTCAAGGTCACCCCACAATGGAATTTGTTCTGAAGGATAATGGGGCTCCCGGACGGCTTGAAAGGATCTTAGAGGGGCCACATAGTGCACTTTTTACTTATCATTCTGATGGCAGCCTTGGCACAATAGCCTTCTCTACCGGGCAGCGTATTATTATCATATCGAATTCAAACGGTACTTTATCCGAGGTGAAAATTGGTGAAAGCGAGAAAGAAACGTGTTCGATAGCTCGATACGAATACAATATAGACGGCAACATGACCGTTTACCTTGACGCATTCGAACACCGCACAATTTATACCTATGATGATGCCAACCGAATGACCTGCAAAACAGATCCTCTGGGTTATTCGATATTCTATGATTATGACGATATAGGGAGCTGTGTCCGAACCAGGGGAAAGGATGGGCTCTATGATGAACGTTTTGAATATATTCCGGAAATTAACCAGTCGGTTAGACGATCTTCATCGGGAGCAATCTGGACTTATGTTTACGATGAAAACCAGACTGCCATACAAATTATAGACCCATACGATGGGTATCGAAGTTTTCAGTTAGATGAAGGTCGTGTTGTTCTAGATATAGATCAGAATGGGCTCCCTACAGAGTTGCTTTATGATGAACTAGGTGAACACACTGGACGTCTGACTCCACTTGGTGTGATCAATCCGCCAGCCCACGTTGACAATGATCCGCCAGATCCATTGCCCTTATGCATTCCCCATACTCCTTTGGAGTGGAACTGGGGAGGGCTAATCAAACCAGAATACATATCACCTAAAACTCGTAAACAAGAAACCTCCTCGATAGATATAGGTACCGGTACAGCGGTTCATCATAAAAGCAAACGGTTGGAAGTTTACGATGCCATGGGGCGCCTTATTGAAAGCACCGATGAGCATGGTCGAACGAAGCGCTGGACTTACGATGCCAACGGTAACGAGTTATCTTATACCGATGCCGACGGTTCTAAAACCCGCAAAGAATACTTTTCATGGAATTTGTTGCAACGCACCATTACACCTAATGGGGCTATAACCCGATTTGACTACAATTCCCATGAAGAAATTACGCGGGTGATTGATCCGGGAGGAACGGTCAGCGAATTTTCTTATGATTTGAAGGACCAACTTACGGCAGTTAAGCGTCACGGACGCATGCGCGAAAGTTACGCATATGACGCTGCTGGTAATCTTGTTGAGAAACGTAACAGTACAAATCAAACGCTTCTCAAAATTGAAATCGGTTCCAATGGTTTGCCTGCTAAGCGTTCTCTTACTTCAGGGCAAGTAGACCAGTTTGAATATGATCATCTCGGTCATTTTACACGGGCAGCCACAGAAACCAGTGAAACCCTGTTTGATTTCGATGCAGCAGGACGGGCACTCGCTGATGTGCGTGACGGCAAGGGAATCTGTCACACAATTACATATGGTCATGTTAGCGAGACCATTGTTTTCGATCAATACCGTATGGAATTTGACTTTGATTTTAAAGGCAATGCAATAATTTCTGACCCTACTGAAGCACAACACCAGCTGAGAATTGAGCGTAAAGAAGGAACCATAACCCGAAAATTATCAAATGGGATCATTGTCTTACAGCGCTACAACAGCGACGGTCATCTCGTGGAACAA
This sequence comes from Desulfobacterales bacterium, assembly GCA_029940035.1. GTDB lineage: Bacteria > Desulfobacterota > Desulfobacteria > Desulfobacterales > B30-G6 > JAJDNW01. The sequence continues at coordinate 1,829 of JAOZRT010000353.1, read as the reverse complement.
AATATTACAAGCCCTAACTCCTCCTCAGAACAAACGAGATGGAAGTACTCTGACGAAGGAAATTTATTGGCTCAGGTTGATGCTAAAGGGACTACCCGGTATCAATACGACAGCGATCACCGACTGATTGAAGAGACAAGAGATGACGGAAGAACCCATACTTACGCCTACGATCAAGCCAACAACATCATCTATAGAACCGGCCTCAAACATATAGTCCATGACAGTGGGAATCGGTTGTCCAGCATTGGTAGCACTAAATTTATCTATAACGACCGTGACCATGTTGCCTCACGTTCCAGCTCTGCGTGTGAGGTATGTTACCACTATGATTCCAAAGACGCATTAACCGGCGCAGATATAGACGGTGAAAAATGGTTTGCAGAATACGATCCTTTATGTAGACGTATTCAAAAAACCTGGAAAGGTAAAACAACTGAATACTATTGGGACGATAAACGACTTTCCGCTGAAATCAGTTCTGATGGATCCTTACGCATTTATATCTACATTGATATTGATTCGCTTGTCCCATTCATGTTCATAGATTATGACTCCATCCAAGATGATCCTGGAAATGGACGCTCATACTTTGTATTTACGGATCAAAGAGGATGCCCGGTTCGTGTAACAGACACAGCAAACCAAACAGTCTGGCGTGCAGATATTGACCCTTTCGGCTATGCAGCTATAGACCAGAAAAGTAAGATTGAGTTTAACTTACGGATGCCTGGACACTATTTCGATGCTGAAACAGGCCTGCACTATAATCGATTTCGGTACTACGATCCGCTTATTGGACGCTACCTTCAATCCGACCCCCTTGGGCTTGCAGGGGGTATTAATCTATATGCATACAATGCCAATCCATTGACACAAGTCGATATAGTCGGCTGGGAGCACGCAAACGATGTTGGTGGCGGCAAAGGAAAATCTAACAAGGCCGCAGGTGCCGATGCTGAAAGCCCCAAAGCGAAACGGGGGGATTCTGAAGCAGCAGAAGCAGTAGCCGCTAAAGCAGGCATGGATCCGGGGCATCTAAAGAATCTTCAAAAACATTGTGATGATAATAATCGGATGGTTGTTATGCGGGCCGGCAATGACGCTTCTGTTCCGCATATCCGGAACCCCAACGGGGTGCCCAAACCGGTCGATTGCAAATTGAACACCGCTAAGAGCGGGGATAATGCAGGTAGGGTCACCACAGGTCAATCCTCCAATAAATGGAAGCCCAAGTCTGAAGGGGGCAGTGGTTATAAAAAAAATTTGGACGATCTAAAAGCAGATGATCCCCCATGGAAAGTGGATGACGGGGTGGTAAGGGATTCCGATGGTAACTTCGTTCACGGCGATTATGATATGCAAGGAGCCTACGATAAAAAGTCTGATGGTTCCTATGGGGCACCGAAAAAGAGTGACGGTACGCCGTACGAAAAGGGTACGAATGATCCTGAATTTCAAAGGGAGATGAATGACTCGCTCAACGATCCAACCAATTATGACGGCCCGGAAAAAGACATGGTGCAACATGGCGCCAACGATGATTTTAGGCCAGATGGAACAAACCCTGGACGAACCCCCGAACCCGACGAAAATTATCTTGTCGTCGACGAAAACGGTAACGCTCAGTTGATAGAAGGTACAGATAACTTAGAACAATTTTACGGTGAAAAAGGAATTGAGTGGCCTTACTGATTGCCACTGGAGGAGTAATGAGCAGAGACAAACGAGATCAATATTTAAAAGAATATGCTGATTTTCATGACCTTTGGCGTGCTCGTGGTAATGCCCAGCGCGGCATATCCATGGATGATGCCAAACGTCTTTGT
>JAOZRT010000075.1:6993-16869 GCA_029940035.1 Desulfobacterales bacterium | reverse complement strand
CCCTTCATGACTTCGTTGGTGCCGGCAAAGATCGACATCACGCGGACATCTCGCCAGGCGCGGGTGATGGGGTACTTCTCGATGGTGGCCTCGTTGCCCAAAAGGTCCATGGCCCGGTCAGCCACCCGGCTGGCCATCTCGGTGGTCCAGTATTTGGCCATGGAAGTTTCGACGATGATCTCGCGACCCTCCATGTGGTCGGCCACAAGCCTTTCCATGAAGGCTCTGCCCAGTTTGACGTCGGTGGCCATCTCCACCAGGGTAAACTGGTTGGCCTGGGGCTTGGAAAGCGGTTTCCCGGATACAGTGGTTTTCTTGCAATAATCGATTACCCACTCCACGATACGTTCGGCCGCGGTTACAGCGCCCACGGTGCACACCAGGCGCTCCTGCTGCAGCTTCTGCATGAGCATGAGAAAGCCCTGGCCTTTCTCACCCAGGCGGTTTGCGGCGGGAATCCTGCACTTGGAAAAAAACAGTTCAGCCGTGTCCTGACTCCACCAGCCCATTTTCTCCAGGTGCCGGCCGCGCTCGAAGCCCGGGGTGCCGGTCTCGACAATATAGAGCGACAGGGCCTGGTAGGGGTTTTCAACGGCCGGGTCCTTGGCGGCGACAATTACGATATGGGCATTGATGCCGTTGGAGATAAAGGTCTTGGAGCCGTCGATGACAACCTCGTCCCCCTCTTGTTCGGCGGTTGTGGACATGCCGGCCAGGTCGCTGCCGGCGCCGGGTTCTGTCATGGCAACCGCAGTGATGATGTCGCCGGTAATACATCCGGGAAGATATTTTTGTTTTAGCTCTTCAGAACCGAACGCACTGATGTAGGGGACCACCACGTCCGAGTGCAGCCCTGCGGCCAAACCGGTGTGAAAGGTGTGAGAAAGCTCTTCGGTGACGATGACCGAATAGAGAAAATCACCGCCCATACCTCCGTAAGCCGGGTCCAGGTCCGTGCACAAAAAGCCGCTCTGGCCCATTTTCTGCCAGATGTCCCGCGGTTCGATGCCGTCCTTTTCCCATTGATCCACATTGGGGGTGACTTCCCGGGCGATGAAAGCCTTGAGGCGTTCTCTGAATGCGTCGTGTTCGGGTGTGTATTGGAGTATTTGCATTTTAGTTTTTAGTATTTGGTATTTTGTGTTTTGTGTTTGGTAATAGGCGTTTAGGTTGAAGGTCAGAGGTTAAAGGCCGAAGGAGCCTATCGGTTTATTGCCAACAGCCCCTTCAGTCTTTTACCCTTAATGTACCTAGCGGCGGCTTGTCCGGCGTAGCTCGAAGAGCGAAGACGGAAGCCGCGTATACAAATACAATTGATTTTGCACGCAAAATCAATTGTATTTGCCGATGATTGATATACTGCAAACATTCATGGCCGGGAAACCGCCCAGGTTATGGGTCAGGCCGTACCTGGGATTTTCGATCTGGCGTTCGCCGGCCCGGCCGTGCAGTTGCAGGTACATTTCGTAAAGCATGCGCAGACCCGAGGCACCGATGGGATGGCCGAAACACTTGAGGCCCCCGTCCACCTGGCAGGGCACCTGGCCGTCATGGTCGTAAACCCCGTCCATGGTGTCCTTGACTGCTTCTCCTCTGGCGGAGATGTGCAGGTCCTCGTAGGTAACCAGTTCGGTGATGGAAAAGCAGTCGTGCACCTCCATCATGCTGATTTCCTCGCGGGGGTTTTCGATCCCCGCTTCTTCGTATGCTTTCAGGCTGCACTTGCTGGTGGTCATGAAATGGTCGCCGTCCCAATCGTTGTAGCCCATCTCCTCGCCGCTGCTCAAGGCCAGTTGCAGAGACTTGACCGTGACAAAATCCTTTTTGCCCATTTTTTCTGCTATTTCCGGTGTGGTGACGATGGCACAGGCTGCACCGTCACTGACCCCGCAGCAGTCAAAAAGGCCCAGGGGGTGGGCGATGATGGGTGAGGCCATGACTTGCTCCTCGGTCACTTTTTTCCTCAAGTGCGCCTTGGGATTGAGGACACCGTTGGCGTGGCTTTTGGCTGAAACGTGGGCCATGGCGCGTTTGAGATCCTGGTCCGGGACCTTGTATTTGGCTGCGTAGGCACTGGCCAGTTGGGCAAAAGCGCCCGGTGCGGTCAGGTTGGGAAACCACTGCCAGGTCAAGGTGCCCGAGTTGGACCCGGTGAAGCTGGGCAGCCCGCCGTAGCCCGTGTCCTTCAATTTTTCAGCGCCCAGGGCCAGACAGATGTCACAGGCGCCCGAAGCGACCGCATAAACCGCCCCCCGGAAGGCTTCGGTGCCGGTGGCACAGAAGTTTTCCACTCGGGTTACCGGGATCATGGGTAGGCGCAGGCTCATTGAAAGGGGCAGGGCACTCTTGCCCACATTGATTTCATCCAGGCAGCAACCGAACCAGGCTGCGTCGATGTCCTGCTTTTCAATGCCGGCATCTTCCAGACACTCCTGAAAGGCTTCCACCATGAGTTCTTCCGCACCGGCATCCCAGCGTTCCCCAAAGCGGGTGCAGCCCATGCCGATGATTGCTACTTTATCTTTTATTCCAGTGGCCATTATATGCCTCCTTCTTAATCTGGGTTAACCGAAACAACAAAGACACAAAGGAAATCATCCTCTTCGCCTCTATGTCGTTGTCGTTTTAATAGTGTTTTCATAAAAAAAACTGAAATTGTTTTCATGGCGGCGACTTGTCTCGGCGTAGCTCGAAGAGCGAAGACGGAAGCCGCGTTACCTAAGATTTGCGCAGCAATTCTTAGATGGTGAACAGCTGTTCGATCAACTGAGATTTAATGATATCGCCTTCTATCTGCAGTTTGCCGGATGTGTAGGCCTGCATGGCCGGCAGCTTGCCGGTCATCATAGCCAGGAAGTCGGCATCTCCCATCTTGAGGGTGCACTTGGGTGTCGCATGGGTGCCGGCTTCGATGGTACAGGCTTTGTCCTTTACGACACAGTACCAGTCCCCGCCGCCTTTGCCCGAGATGTTGAACTGAAAGATCACGTCCACACCTTCGGCGGCGTCGGCCTTGAAGGATTCGGACATTTTCTGCTCGAAGAAGGTTTTGACGTCCAGTTCACCGGAGTCTTCCGCCTCTGCCGGGGCATCGTCTGCGGGTGGGGTAATCAGGGCAAAAATAGCGGCATTGGCGTCCTCGATTTCCTGGGCTCCTTCCAGAGAGTTGATGGCATCCCAGTTGTCGCGGACATCTTCCGGCGTCGGGAGGTTATCCAGGTCGCCCAGTTGCGTACCCGATCCGGTAAACACGGCCGCCCGGTTGAAGTAGCCCATGCCGGTGTTGAAAATACCGCCCGTATCTTCACAGGTTTCGCTGGCCAGATTGATGACCATGGGAACCACGAATTCGGGTTTCGATTTTTCGAAAAGTTCCGGCGGCATGACATCCTCGGTAAGCCGGGAGGCTGCAATGGGCGCGATGGTGTTAACCTTGATGTTATATTTTTTGCCTTCCAGCTTGATGGTGTTCATGAGGCCCACCAGGCCCATCTTGGCTGCCGAGTAGTTGGTCTGGCCGAAATTGCCGTAGAGACCGGCTGCCGAGGTGGTCATGACGATGCGGCCGTAGCCTTTTTCCTTCATTACCTGCATGGCCGGCCGGGTTACATGGTAAGCGCCGTTCAAGTGGACCCCCAGAACCGCGTTCCAGTTGTCCGGGTCCATTTTCAGAAAGCTCTTGTCGCGCAGGATGCCGGCATTGTTGATGAGTACATCCACGCTGCCGAAAGCGTCTACGGCTGTCTGAATGATGGCCTCACCGCCTTCGGGGGTGGCCACGTTGTCGTAATTGGCCACGGCCTCTCCGCCGGCGGCCTTGATTTCCTCCACCACCTTGTCGGCCGGTGAAGCCGAGCCATCTCCGGAACCGTCCCGGGCGCCGCCCAGGTCGTTCACCACGACCTTGGCGCCCCGTTTAGCCAACTCGAGGGCATAGGCGCGGCCCAGACCTGCGCCGGCACCGGTAACCACGGCCACGCGGCCATCAAAGGAAATCTGGTCTGCGTCAGCTGCCACCCCGGGGACGGGGACCGCTTTCCAGAAATAGTTGGTGAAGCCCCGGTCAGGATCGGTTCCTTTGCGTTTGAACTCCATCTGCATGGGCAGGCCGACACTGATTTGATCCAATTCGCAGTCGGTGAAGTCGGCCACAAGGCGGCCGCCGCCCTCGAACTGCACCATGCCGTAGATGGCCGGCGGGTCCACGGAAACGGCCAGCATGTCACCGGTAAAGGTTTTGACCTTGGCCGGGACATCGGCAAATTCATAATCATCCTGGCTGTGGATGGCGCCGCATTTCGGGTTTACGCAAATGTCCTGCCTGGGGTACTGGGGGGTGCCGCATTCCCGGCACTTTCCGCCCACAAATCCCAGGATCATCTTGTTTTTGCGCCAGAGAACCGTTGTGGCTGTCTGGGTGGGAGCCTCCGCACGAATGCCCATTTCCGTCTGGATCAGGTCTCTGAACTTGAGCCATTTTTCGTAGTTGGAGATGGTTTTCTTGTTCTCCAGGGTGCCCTTGAACCCGTTGCGGGGCGCCAGGTTGGCGATGTTTTCCGTCACCGTGAACATCAGGGCGTTGCAACCCTGGCCAAAACCGGCCATGAGGATGTTGTCGCCGGGCTGGGCGCTTTCCAGGGCCGACATCATCATCAGGAAGGGGTGGGCCGTGCCGCACTCGCCGCACACATCATGCAGGTTGTCCACCAGTTTTTCCGGGGTTGCCCCTAATTTGGTGGCGATCTTTTTGTGGTCGCCCTTGAAAAAGCAGGGGTATAACAGCCGGGATACGTCATCCATGGACATACCGAGTTTGTCTAGCAGTCCGTTGACTGCCTCGGGAATGATTTTGGCATAGCCGGCATCACGGGTCCAACGTTCCTCCCACATGTAGTCGGTGGTTTTCTGTGCGCCGCGGTAGTGGTCCACAAAATCATGGGAGACGCTGAAGGACCCCTTGTATTCTGCTATGACATCTTTTTCGCCGACAGTGAAGGCGCCGGCGCCGTCACCGAACCACATTTCGTAAAAATAGGCGGCCTTGGTTTCACGCCGATCGGCAGCGGCCACCAGCACATTTTTCCGTTCGCCGCTTTTCACGGTCTCGAGGGCCGTGATCAGCGCTGTGCTGCCGATCTTCTGTGACGAACTGAAATCCGAAGTGATCATGTCGCTGTGCAGGTTCAGGGCCGCGGATACGATGCCCGCATTCTGCCGATCGGCAAAGGGTAGGGTGGTCGACGCCAGATAAAGGCCGTCCAGGGCGGTTTTGTCCATGCCTTTCAGGCAGTCCCGCGAGGCGGCAACAGCCATGGTAATGGTATCTTCGTCCCAGTTGCACATGGACCGTTCCCCCTGGGCAACCATCATGATGGCAGGGGCGAACCAGCCCATGGATTGAAAGATGGACATCCTGTCCAGCCTCAGGCGGGGAATATACGCGCCGTAAGAAGTGATTCCAATCATATTCTTTCTCCTTCTTTAACCTTGAACCACAAAGACACAAAGGACACAAAGATTTAGTTTTCAGTCTGTTACATGGCTCTGTGGTTGATAATGATTTTCTATTTTTTTATAGTGGCGGCTTGTCTCGGCGTAGCTCGAAGAGCGAAGACGGAAGCCACGTTGAGTAAATTTTGCTCCGCAAAATTTACATTTTGAAGAGCTTTTCAATAAGCTGGGACTTCATGAGATCGCCCCCGATTTTCAGTTTGCCGGATGTGTAGGCCTGCATGGCCGGCAGCTTGCCGCTCATCAGCGCCAGAAAGTCCTGGTCTTCCATTTCCAGCGAACAGATTGGTTTTTCATGCTTGCCCGAGGCGATGGTGCAGGTGCCGTCTTTGATGTCACAGTACCAATCCCCGCCATCACTGCCCGTGATGGTGTATTGAAAGACCACTTCCACACCCTGGGCTTCTTCGGAGATAAAGTTGTTGGGCATGTTCTTGAAGACCTCGGCTACGGACAGGCCTGCAGGTTCGGCTGCTGCGGCATCACCGGCCGGTTGGGAAAATGCGGCCATGAGATCGCCAATCTGTTCGTTGAGCTGGAAATAGGTTTTAGCCCCTTTCAGGCTCTTGACCTTTTCCCAATTTTCCGCCAGCGCCTCCGGGCTGGGGATCTCTTTGCCCTCACCGACCACAACGCCCGGACCGGTAACGATGGCCGCCCGGTTGTAAAAGCCCATGCCGGCATTGTAGACATTGCCTGTGTCGGCACACTTCTCGGAGCAGAGGTAAAGGGCCAGGGGGGCCACGAATTCCGGCTTCAATTTTTCAAAAAAGTCCGGCGGCAGCACATCTTCGGTCAGGCGCGAGGCTGCGACGGGTGCGATGGTGTTGACGTGGATGTCATATTTTTGGCCTTCAAGTTTCAAGGTGTTCATGAGCCCCACAAGGGCCATTTTGGCAGCCGTGTAGTTGGTCTGGCCGAAATTGCCGTAAAGGCCGGCGGCCGACGTTGTCATAAGGATGCGTCCGTAGCCTTGCTCCTTCATGACGGCAAAGGCCGGGCGGGTCACGTTGTAGGCGCCGTTGAGGTGCACATCCAGCACCGCGTGCCAGTTTTCGGGATCCATCTTGACAAAGCTCTTGTCCCTCAGGATGCCGGCGTTGTTAATGAGGATATCGATGGTACCAAAGGCATCCAGCGCACTCTTGACAATGCCCTCGCCGCCTTCAACCGTGGCCACGTTGTCGTAGTTGGCCACGGCCTCTCCGCCCGCGGCCTTGATCTCCTCCACCACCTGGTCAGCCGGGCTGGAAGACCCTTCGCCCGAACCATCCCGGGCGCCGCCCAGGTCGTTGACCACCACTTTAGCGCCCCGCTTGGCCAGTTCCAGGGCATAGACTCTTCCCAAACCTGCACCTGCGCCGGTAACCACGGCCACCTTATTGTCGAAACGGACCTCGTCCTTGGGGACGTCGCCGTATTCGAACAGGCCGTTGTCAATGGCGATTTCCTGGGTTTCCATATTCTGGATGCGCCAGACAGCCTGTCCTTCACCTGTTTTCCAGATCTGCACCTGCAGGGACATGCCCGGGTAGAGGGGCCTGGAAAATCGGCAGTTCATGCGCCGTGCCTTTTCGGGTTCACCGGGGATGAGGCTTTGGATCAGGGCCCGGCAGGCATAGCCATGGGTGCAGAGGCCGTGCATGATCGGCTTTTCAAATCCGGCCATTTTGGCGAATTCGGGGTCCACGTGAAGTTGAAAGGTGTCCCCGGAAAGGCGGTAAATGAGCGGTTGATCCTCTGACGGCGACATATCAACCATGAAATCCGGATCCCGGTCCGGGAATTCAAACTTTTCCCGGGGTCGGTTTTCTCCTCCGAATCCACCGTCCAACCGTGAGAAAATAGTCATGTTGGAGGTGAACAGCTTCTGGCCGTTGGAATGCCGGGTTTCGGCTTCGGCAACCACCAGGGCGCCTTTTTGTTCGCCCTTATCGTAATAGTTGAGAATCCTGCCCTCCGAGGTCATGGTTCCCTCCGGCGGGATGGGGTTGTGAAAAATGAGTTCCTGCTCTCCGTGCAGGATGCCGGCCAGGTTGACGTTGGTCAACCCCATGGCTTCGGGCATGACATCATAGAGCGTCGTGATGGCAAAGCTGGGGATGACTTTAAGGTCTTTTTCGTAGCAGTACTCCAGATCGGAAAATCCGGCGCCTACGCCAAGGGCGTACAACACGGCATCCTTCCATGTGTAGTCCTTTGAAATAGGGCCGATTTTCTTTCCGATAGCATCAAGATTTAACGCCATGGGTTCCTCCTTTTTAGATGTTTGCTTTATTTAGATTTCTCGATTTTTGATTTTGTTTTTTGGTCATTGCTTGTCATTTGTCTTTTGCTGTTTGTATTTTACTTGTTATTTGTATTTTATTTTTGTCGTTTGATATTTGTTACTTTGTAAATGCTGGCACCATCATAAACTTCACCGTTTCCTTGACCACCTTCTGGTAGTTTGAGTGATCCACGTTCAAGATGGGCCTGAAAAAATTTTCACCGGATATAAAATTGAGCACACAGTTCCAAACAGCCAGGATGCGGGCCTTGGCCTGTACGGGAACGTGCGCCTTGTCTTTGGCAAGGTCCATGGCCACGGCAATGCCTGATGTGTAGTCGCCGATTTTGATGTCGGGAACACTGTCCGTGCCTGCCTTGTTGAAATAGCCGAAGAGAATCAGATTGGATACCTCCGGGTGCTTGAAGAGGTAGTCGGTCAGAATATCGATGGATATGTCGAGGCGCTCGGACAGGGATTTACCCCTGGCCCGCTGTTCGACTTCTTCAAATTTTAGCAGGATTTCATCGTTGAGGTCGGTAATCAAGGCTTCGTAGAGGTCCAGTTTTTCCCCCCAGTGGTAGTAAAGGGTGGAAATGTCGATGCCCACGTCACCGGCGATCATCCGGGTCGTGGTGCTGCTGTAGCCGTATTCGCCGAACAGTCTTCTGGCAGAGGCCAGGATACGGGCTTTCATGGAGTCCGGATCCTGACGGGCTTTTTCAAGCGGGGAGGGCATGGTGGCTCCCTTGTTCCATCAATAATATCCTATAAAGTGTTTCCATCAATTGATGGAAAAAAAATAGAATAAAGAACAGACAATTGTCAAGATAAATATTTATTTCACCGGCAGAATCTGATATCGGGGTTTCCGGGAGGAAATTCCCAATGCTTAACGTCATCAGATCATTTCTCGCCCTTCTCATCACCACGACTTTTCTCACCATGGGCAACGGGCTGTTGAACAGTCTGCTCAGTATCAACATGCGCCTCTACGGCAGCTCCGACCTGGTCATTGGCCTGGTCATGTCATGCAATTACGTGGGCGTTATCCTGGGTATTTTTTTCTGCCAACCCATTGTCAGCCATGTGGGCCACATCCGGGCATTTGCGGTATTCGGAGCGGTCATCACCGCCGTTGCCCTGATGCACGGGTTATACCTCTCGCCGTGGTTCTGGGCGATATTGAGAATGTGCAGCGGTTTGTGCGCTACCGGGTTGTTCATGGTCATAGAGAGCTGGCTGAACGAAAAGGTTGAGCCGGCCTTTCGCGGTCGGTTATTGTCCATTTACATGATTCTGGTTTACTTCGGGATCGGGGTCGGACAGCAGTTTTTAAACGTAAGCGACGTACAGGGAAAAGGCATTTTCATGATCGTGGCCATCATGTATGCCGTGTGCCTGGTGCCCATTTCCATTACCCGGGCCGTCAACCCACAGCCCCTTAAAGTACCCCTCTACAACCTGGTCAAACTGTTTAGACTGGCGCCCATCAGCATGGTGGGCACCTTCACCGCCGGTATGATCAACAGCTCGTTTTACGCCATGGGGCCCATTTTTGGATTGGACATCGGGTTGGAGGTTTCCCAGGTGTCTCTGTTCATGAGCCTGACCGTCTGGTCGGGCCTGATGTTCCAATTCCCGGTCGGTCTCCTGTCAGACCGCCTGGACCGCCTCACTGTATTAGCGGGGTTGGGGTTTATGATTGTCGTGGTGAGCCTGACCATCGCCCTGTTGGGCAGCGGGGGTATGGGGGTTCTGCTGCTGCTGACAATGTGTTTCGGTGTGGTGTTTTCCATCTACCCGGTGTCCATGGCGCGCGCCCAGGACAATCTCGAGAAGGCGGATATCGTGCCGGTCAGCGCTGCCTTGATCCTTTTTTTCGGGATGGGGGCCTGCGTGGGGCCATTGGCGTCTTCCTCGTTAATCGCTCTGGTCGGTCCGTGGGGTCTGTACTTTTTTACCGCTTTCTGCGGCGGCATCCTCGGCCTGGCTGCCTGGGGCTACCGGTACAAACAGCCCAGCAGCGTTGAAGACCAGGTAGCTTTCGTGCCCATCCCCAGAACGTCGCCGGTGGTCAGCCATTTTGATCCGCG
>JAOZRT010000075.1:0-6893 GCA_029940035.1 Desulfobacterales bacterium | reverse complement strand
GAGCCACAGAGGTCAGAAATCAGAGCCCCAGAGGACAGAGGACGGAGTTCCAGAGCTCCAGAGCAGCAGAACATCAGAAGGTAAGAAGGTGAGTTGACGGTAGTTTGTCGTCAGTGGTCTGTTGTCTGACGGCAGGGAGCTTAACCTGCAACCCGACACCTGACACCCGCAACCAGGCAACCGTGACATTTTTTAATCAGGACTCGACCGCTACAGAAACTATAAATCAGAGCTGGAAGCGTGTAGGGGCTGGCCTTGTGCCTGCCTGTTTCAGCAAATTCGCCCGAAGCCCATCGCAAAGAGCCGGACAGGCGTGGGCGGTGAAATTTTTTGGTTTTATGCCAGAAATGCCTCTACGGTTTCTGCAATCTGCTCCGCCTGCAGGCCGTACAGCCCGAGGAGTTCTTCATAGGGCCCGTTGCTGGCAAACTGGTCGTCCACGCCGATCATCTTCATACGCACGGGGCAGACTTCGACCAGGACCTCGGCAATGGCGCTGCCCAGTCCGCCGGCAATGTAGTGCTCCTCCACGGTGACAATGGCCTTGGTTTCCCTGGCAGCCTTGATCAGCAGTTCTTTGTCCAAAGGTTTGATGGTGTGAATGTTGATCAGGCGCACACTGATGCCCTTTTTTTCGAGGATGGCAGCGGCGGCATGCGCTTTTGACAACACAGTGCCGGTTCCCACGAGGGTCACATCCTTGCCGTCCTGCATGGTCACGCCTTTGCCCAGTTGAAAATCATAGTCCTCATCGAACAGCACCGGCATTTTCGGTCCGCCCAGCCTCATATAGACCGGCCCCACATGATCGGTGATGGCGTGGGTGGCTTTGACAATTTCAATGGGGCAACCCGGGTTGACGACGGTAAAACCGGGTATGGTGCGGACAATCGCCACATCTTCGAGGGACTGGTGCGTAGGCCCCAGGTCGGCATAGGTCATCCCGCCGCAGCGGCCCACCACTTTCACATTCTGCCGCATATAGCCCATATCGTTGCGCACCATTTCAAACGGCCGGGAGGTGACAAAGGGCGCGATGGCCACGAAAAAAGGGATTTTTCCCGTTGATGCCATGCCGGCGCTAATTCCGGCAATGCCTTGTTCCATGATGCCGAATTCGAAATGACGCTCGGGAAAACGGTCATGAAACGGGCTCATACCCGATCCGCTGGAACTGTCGGCCGACAGGGCAACCACACGGTCATTCTTTTCACCGACTGCTACCAGGGCTTCGCCAAATGTTTTTCTTGGATCTCTTAAATCTGTCATTGTGCCAACCTTTCTTCTATTGCGGCCAGATCTTTTCTTGCCATTTCCAATTCTTCGGGGGTCGCTTTCCAGTAGTGGTAGGATGCTTTTCCTTCCGCAAAAGAGAGGCCCTTGGCTTTGATGGTGTTCAGGATCACACAGGATGGCTTTCCTTTTTCAAAAGGCATGCTCGTGATGGTTTCAACAATGGTATGCATGTCATGGCCGTCGATGGTCCGGACAGACCAACCAAATGCGGCCCAACGATCTTCGAGCGGTTCGTATGACATGACATCAACCGTATCTCCGCTGATTTGCAGGCCGTTCCGATCCGCGAAAACCATGAGGTTGTCCAGTTTGTGGTGGCTGGCCGCGGCGGCAGCTTCCCAGTTCGACCCTTCCGCCAGTTCGCCGTCGCCCATGGCAACATACACCTTGGGGCCATCGGCGCGCTTATCCATGGCCAGGCCCAGCGCCATGCCCACACCGATGGACAATCCGTGCCCCAGGGCGCCGGTGTTGGATTCCACCCCCGGGATTTTGTGCATGTCGGGATGGCCGGGAAGTTTGCTGTTGATCTGCCCGTAGGTGTCCAGTAAATCCTTTTGAAAAAATCCAGCTTCTGCCAGCACGGAATAGATGGCCAGGCACTTGTGCCCGGCGGACAGTATAAACCGGTCGCGGTTCGGATCCTGCGGGTTTTGAGGATCGACCCGCATGACCTTGAAATAAAGCGCCGTGATGGTGTCGATGATGGAGAGGGCCCCCCCGACGTGTCCTGCTCCTCCGGCCGTGATCAGCCGCAGTACATTTTTTCTGGCGGCCAGCGCCTTGCGCTCCAGGAACCGTTTGTCATCTTCGGATAGTGTTTGCATTCTGTTTTCTGCTCCTTACTTTTTTGTCAGGCATTGTGTTCCCGGTCATAGTCGACAATACGCTGTATTTTAGGCTCGGATCGTCCGCCGGGAGTATACTCTGCGTCCATCCACGTTTTGACCAGGGCTTTGGCCAGCTCTTTGCCGGTGGTAAAGGCGCCCATGGTCATGATCGAGCAGTTGTTGCTTTTAATGGACCGTTCCGTGGAATAGACATCCGAGCAGAGGGCGGCCGACACGCCAGGTACTTTGTTGGCCGCGATGCTCATGCCAACCCCTGTGCCGCATACCAGAATGCCCCTATCGAACTTTCCGGCAGCCACGGACTCGGCCACGTCAAAGGCTACATTGGCATAGATCGGGTCCTCGCTGCCGAAATCTTCCCATTCGTGGCCGAGCTCTTCCAGAGTGGCTTTGATGGTTTCTTTTAACTCAGCTGCATTGGGGTCACACCCAAGGGCTACTTTTTTCATTTTCGAGTCCTTTCGATTTCCTATTTTTTATTATGAAGATTTCCCTATTACCGTTTCACTCAAGGACAATCAATCTTTTTTTTGATTAGATGTATATACAATGAAAGGAATTGAAAATTATCTGGTTGCCTGATATGGCGGAAACAATCTATCGAAGAGATCGCTGTCCCACGAAGCAGCATCGTTGAAAATCTGTAAGCTGATTGAAGAGAAATAGTATCAAACCCGCAACTGTGCCAAATTGGAGGAAAAGGGTATGCAGTATATCGAAGAACCTGCCCGCAAGCTGCCGGTCATGGCGGAAACAGACGTACTTGTCATTGGCGGGGGCCCGGGCGGGCTTTCCGCAGCCCTGGCAGCCGCCAGAACTGGTGTCAAAACCATGCTCGTGGAACGCTACGGTTGTTTCGGGGGGGTGATCACCCAGTCCATGATCGGTACCCTGGCCTGGTACCGTTCCAACGCCTGCACGGTGGATGCCGGCGGCATCGGCGTGGAGTTCGAGCAAAGGGCCAAGGCCATGGATGCCAGCTTGTCCATCTTCCTCTACGAGGTGGTGGATACGGAAATTTTCAAATACATTGCCGACCAGATGGTCAAGGAGGCGGGCATCCTTCCGCTCCTGCACTGCACCATCGTGGATGTGATCATGGAGGGCAGCACTGTCAAGGGGGTGATCACCGAGAGCAAGTCAGGGCGGCAGGCCATTCTGGCCAAGCGGGTCATTGACGCCACCGGTGATGCGGACATCGCCTATCAGGCCGGTGCGCCCTGTCACATGGATCCCAAGGAAAAGCTGGAGGAGGTTTCAGTCAACTTCGGCTGCAGCGGTGTGGACATCGACAAATTTCTGACCTACACCCTCACCAACCCCAGCTCCATTGCCGACTGGGGGGATGATTCCGGGGAAAAAGAAAGCGATGAGTTCAGCACCTTTTTAAAAGAACCCTTTAGAAAAGCCCGGGAGGCAGGTGAAATACCCGATACGTCCACCCGTCTGCAGAGCTACTGGGGTAATTTTACCGATGCCGGAGAGGTGACCTCCCTCAATGCCATCCACATGCCCAATATCGATGCTACCGATGTTCACGACCTCACCAAGGCGGAAATAGAGGGCCGGCAGTATGTGATGTGGGCGGTGGAGGCCCTGAAAAAATACACGCCGGGTTTCGAGAAGGCCCGCCTGAGAACCATAGGGGCCTCGCTCGGGATAAGGGAAACGCGTAAAATAGAGGGCGTTTATCATCTTACCGAACACGATGTGCTCAATCAGGCCCATTTCGATGACTCCATCGGCATTTTCCCGGAATTTCTGGACGGCAACCACATTGCGGTCTTGCCTTCCACGGGGCGGTACTTCCATGTTCCCTTTGGCATCACCCTTCCCCAAAAGGTGGAGAATTTGCTGGTGGTCGGGCGATCTGTGGCCGGGGACAAGGTGTCCCACGCCGCCACCCGCCAGATGATGTGCTGCACGGTCACCGGCCAGGGAGCCGGAGTGGCGGCTGCCTTGTCTGTCAAAGACAAGGTGCCCTGCCGCCAGGTCAATATCAATGCTGTCCAGAAGGAGCTCCAGAAGCAGGGGGTGCGGATCGCGTAAGGGCAGAGGACAGAAGACAGAGGACAGAGACCAGAGGGCTGAAGACGGAATGTCGGAACCAGAAGACGATTCAGGGCTGAAGCCCTGGCCTACATGCCTATTCCTCGAATCAACCATGTAGCGCAGGGATTCATCCCTGCTGGGCGCCTATCTATTGCCCATGACCCGCAAACGCCATGCAGCCTTGAAGGCGGCGATTCAGCAGAAAAAAGAGGGCAGGACATGGGATGCGGATTCCATAAAAGAAATCCTCTGAGCATCAAAATCTTTATCTGGTTCATTTTGGTTTTCAGGTGTCAGGGAGTCTATTCTTCCCGTTTGGCCAGTTTCAGCTTGATGAACAGCCAGGGCGCGCCAACGGCAAGCCACATCCCCAGGGCAAAATAGCGGACAATCCGCACCAGGGCGTCCATATAAAGGGTGTGGTCGTTCACGATCCCCAGAAGCGGCTTCAACCCTTCCTTGATCACCAGGGCGGTCACGATGCCCACCAGGTAGCGCAGGATTTTCTGTAAAATGCTCCCCCGTGTGTCGAACCGTACGTATTTCGATTCCAGAAAAAGTCCGGGAATCACGCCTACCAGAACAGCCCCGGGGGTTAAAGCCCCGGTCAATCCTTCCCGGGTGGGGTTTGTCAGAAAGGGCAGCCCCAGGACAACCACGGCTGTTCCCAGGGTGAAGAGCAGCATGGTGCTGAAGCGGATGCCTTTAAAGAACCCGGAGAGCCGGGCATCCAGCTTATACAGGCAAAAAACGATCAGGATGCCGAGGACCCAGCCGAGAGCCACATCCTGGGGAAAATGGACGCCGTGCACCATTCTGGAAATCCCCATCAGAAAAATGTACACGATTAAAAGAGCCGTGGCCCAATGCTTTTTGATCTCACGCATGAGAATCAGGCCCACTGTGGTGCCGGCCTGGGTGTGACCGCTGGGAAGTCCGTATTCCGAGGCGGTAAACGCCGGCTTAACGCTTTCTGACACCTGAAAAGGCCGCGGTCGTTTTAAGATCTCCTTGACAAAGGCATTCAGCCAGGCAGAGAAGAGGAAAAAGATAACCAGCCTTCGCCCGGCATCTTTATGGATCACCCAGTACACCAGGGTGAGCAACACAAGGAAAAATGTTTCGGTTCCCATCAAGTCAAATGGTTTAAAAAGGGTACTGATGAAATCAGTCCGCCAGGACTGAAACCAGAGAATGATATCCAGCCCGATTCCTTGTTCAATGCCGGCTAAAAAATGCTGCACGCGTTAACCTCCTGATGCTGTGTTGGTTATGAAACAATACAATGCTGTCAATAAATTGGCAAGACGGATGTCAGCTCACCTGGTTTTGCGTTTTTAACCATTTGCAGAAACTGGAATCCGAGGGGCGAATAGTGCGGCAGGAAGAAGGTGGCAGAGTAACTCTTCTATAATATTCATCTGTAAATATAAATTAGGGGACGCTGGTCAGGCATTGATAAGCGACCACCAGCCCGGTTGGTGGTCGCTTTTTTCTAACGTTGCGGTTCAGATACCTGGTGCATGTGTACATCCTGCTGGGGATAGGGGATGCTGATGCCCTGTTCGTCAAAGGCCTTCTTGATGTTTTCCATGGCATCCATGTAAACACCCCAGTAATCGCTCACCTTGGCCCAGGGGCGCACCACGAAGTTGACGCTGCTGTCGGCCAGTTCCACCACGGCTATCTGGGTGGCCTTGTCTTTGAGAATGCGATCGTCTTTGGCCAGCACGTCTTCCATGATCTGGCGGGCTTTGTCGATGTCGTCGTCGTAGCCGATGCCAAAGACCATGTCCACCCGGCGGGTGCCCTTGACGGTCCAGTTGATGATGTTGTCGCCGGTCAGCTTGGCGTTGGGGATAATCACGGTTTTATTGTCCGGCGTCGCCAGGGTTGTGGTGAAAATCTGGATCTCTTCCACGGTGCCGGCTACCCCCGCGGCTTCGACGAAGTCACCCACGTTGAAGGGTCGGAAGAGAACCATCAGAAAGCCGGCAGCAAAATTGGAAAGGCTGCCCTGCAGGGCCAGGCCGATGGCCAGGCCGGCGGCGCCTATGATGGCGATGAAGGACGTTGTCTGTATGCCCAGCTGCCCCAGAGCGGCGATAATGATGAAAGCCAGCAATGCTATGTAGGCTATGTTGCAGGTAAACCCGATGATGATGGGATCCACATTTTTTTTTGTCATCACCTTGCGGGCTACGTTGCGAAGCGCCTTGGCAACCCAGCGCCCCACAATAAATATCACCAGGGCGGTGATAATGTTTACGCCGTATAAACTGACCATTTCCATAATTTTATCCATGTATGATTCTGTTCCCATTGTACCTCCTCCTTTTTTTAGATCGTTTATCAGGATAGCGTTCTGGATCAGAGGATACCCTGAGTCTTTGGTAATCTATTATGGTGTATCGGAATAGATTGATAATGAACGGAAAGATGATGCAGGGAGTATAAGCTGTATTTATCGAATTGCAACCTTAGAGCAAAGTCTATTTGCACTTGCGCATACAAAGCCGATTCTTTACACTAAGGGCTCGCGCAAAAATGACTTCACATTTTCAGCGCCCATCCATCCCGCTCAGCTGCGTTGCGAAAATTCGACATATGCCAGATATTTCTGCATTTTCGTGCCTTGCTGAGCGGGCGCCTGAACTCTGAAAATCTGCGAACTTATTTCTACGCAAACCCTAA
>JAOZRT010000352.1 GCA_029940035.1 Desulfobacterales bacterium | reverse complement strand
TTAGACATAGTTTAAACATTCAATTCCGACCCGTCAAGAAGAAAAAATGCGAGTGGTTATGCACGATGGCTCAGAACCGTATTTTTTGTACAAATTTAAGGGGATCGATGAGAATTGGGTGAAGGACCTCAGTGGTAACGGAGTCGATCTTCACATTCCTGATCGTGTTGTGCCTGTTAAGAAGAAAATCCTCGCGTGGCCGTGGCATGATTTTAAGGCTGATAAAGGATTTTTCTTGGATGTGGCTGTAAATTTTATAGGATTTGTGCCTTTGGGTTTTCTGTTTTCGGTTGTGTTGATGCAGTCTGGCTTGATGGCAGCTAAACAGGCTTTCCTGATGACGGTAATGTTCTGCTTTTTTTTGAGCCTATGCATAGAGGTTGGACAGGCATGGCTGCCGTCTAGGAGTTCCACTATGGTGGATTTAGTGATGAATACGGTGGGGGCAGGAGGAGGTTTTTTATTTTTAGCCGCAGACACACGCAGACGAGCGCAGACATTTTCTGACCCCGGTGAAACAAAACAAGTAGGGGGTTCACTGGGTAAACAGGATTAACCCCGGTAAAACAACGGCAAGAGATGTTTAACTGGGCAAGCAGGATTTTACAGGATAGTATATTTCGCTTTGCGAAGGGCTTCAGGCCTCTGGTGTTTTGTTCTCTGTGGTACCGTCTTCTGATTATTTTTCACCACCCGCTCCGCTCGACACTGAGAACACAGAGTTTTTGCTATTGGCTGCCGGCATTCAGTTCTTTTCTATGATCGAGCATTCCCAATGGCATTGATTTGGAGTCTATTTTTATTCTTGGCTATTGCTCACACTCGATCATAGAAAAATTGCAATCGCTTCCCGATATTTTTCACATTATTTTTAGCGACGAAGTCTCGTTTTCTAATAGTTTGGAACAAATTATTAGTCTCTGTGGTGAATTAAATAGCGACAACGTCGCGTACACTAATAGATTGTGCCGTTTTTTTGAAAGTTGGCACAATCTATTAGAATCGATTAGGGCTCCCGGCGCTGGATAGCGTGCTTGTCGAAATCCCGGTCATAACTGTACAAGATATGCTGGTCATCGTTTTCCAAACAGGCAATTAAGTAGCAATCTACGATTTCGATATTGTGGTTATCCCACAAATGAAGGGCTCGGGTAACAATCTTTTTTTCTTTTATCCTTATCCCTTTGAATTTGAGGATGGCAATGAGGGCTTTGGCAATCCTATTTTTAGGTACTTCATAGTAGCTTTTGAGAACAAAAATGGTTTGAAAAAGAACAATAAGTTTAAGCTCAGCCTTGATTTCACCTTTTTCCAGGGAATTGAAAAATGCATATAGCGTTTTGTATTTGGGCTTTCTGTCATTGGTAAGAAAGCGAATCAGGACATTGGTGTCAATTAAGGATGTCACTTCATCCACCCGGAAAGAAAGCCATTTTCAGTTGTTTTGGCTATATCTTTTTTGGTGATTCTTGATCTGTTTTTTGCATTAGCACTAAATATGCCGTAAAGTTGATCGGTTAGGGATTCTTTTTTCACCTTCTTTAAAGACGGTTTCAGTAAAATACCATCATCCGTTGGCGTGACTTTGATGACGTCGCCAATTTCCAGTTGATATTTTCTCCTGAGTTCAACCGGTATTACAACCTGCCCCTTTTGAAAAATTTTCATCTTTATCGCGTTTTCTGATTTTTCGATCATGATTATCTCCACATTGTTGTTATACCAATAAAATAATTAAGTATAACCATTTTGTCAAGGCAAATTTAATGCGAAAGGCTGGAAAGCTTGAAAGCCGTGATGTCATAAAGCTGCCTCCCAGCATTCCAGCATTTTAGCGGATCTTTTCAGACAGGATTAACAGGATTTATAGGATCTACATAATTATAAACCTTCCAGATGGAAAAGTATAGTTCCGTCAGCAGCGTTATCGGACGATTGAAATATCGGATGCGAAATGATTCAAAATTAAAAAAACGTGTCAGGACAATGGAAAGCCGTCTGAAAAAGAGTCAAGAGCAGACTTGACCATCAATTCAAAACTCTTACCGTAGGCAATTTAGCAGGGCAGAGAGATTGCAGAGAAAGTTCTTTTTCAGCTTGAAAGTGTTCCTATAATGTGTATAATGGGAACACTTTGTTCACAGAGGAGGTAATAGGCATGCCCAAAACACGAATTAATATTAGTACAGATGCAGATCTTGCTGAATTTATTAAGTTATTCGCTGCTGAAAATAGAACCACGGTCGCAGATATTATCAGTCAATATTTGTTGTCCATAAAACGCCGGGTTGAAAAAGAGGCTGTTGAAGATATTTTTGCAAATCCCGTTTTCCATCAAGCGATGGAAAATGTTCATCTGAAGCTCCGAAACGGTTCGGCAAAGTGGCACACCTATGACGAGGTGTTCGGAAAATGATTGAAGCCGTGTTTGAAGACGCATTTGTACAAGCCCTCAGAAAGCATGCTTCAATAAGAAAAATTGTCCAAAAAAAAGTGGATATGATCCTGGAAAACCCGATTACCGTGGGAGAACCCCTGAAAGGAAATTGGCAGGGGTTTTACTCATGCCCGGTTAAAAGAAATTTCATCATTATCTATCTCTATTGTCATGTTTGCCGCAAGAAAGGAGACGATACCATCATTCTCTGCTCCGACTGTGCTGACATGGATGATGAAACCATCAAATTCGTTCTACTGGGACCGCACAATTCGGTTTACAGATAAAGATTCTGAACTAAAAGCAAATATTAAGATTTGGAGGATCCACATGAAGCGCTGTTTTCAAGCGATTATAGTTACTGCGATGGCATTATTCGTTCTTGCTGGGTGTGCGTCGGACGAAGAAAAAATGAAAGCGCACATGGAAAAGGGAAATGCGTATTTCCAAAAAGGGGAATACAAGAGTGCCGAACTCGAATTTAGAAATGCAGCCAAGATCGAACCGAAAAATGTGGATGCACACATCAGGTTGGGTGAAACTTATCTCAAGTTAGGTAATTCGCAAGGGGCATTCGGGGCCTATTCCCGGGTCGAACAGCTGGACGATAATAACCTCGATGCACAGCTGAAAATGGCCACCTTCTACATGTTGGGCAAGCAAAACCAAGAAGCCCAAAAAAGAATCACGAAGATTTTAGCCAAAGATCCGGACAACATCAATGCTCTTTATTTACAGGCCGGTATCCTGGTCACAGAGAAAAAGGTGGATGAGGCAGAGCCGATTTTCAAACGGATCATCCAACTTGATGCACACCAAACCCGTGCTTATATGGGGCTTTCCAGAATATCGGCCAGCAGAGGAGACCTTGACCAGGCAGAGCAGTATTTACTTCAGGCTGCGGCGATCGACCCTAAAGATGTCAAACCCAGGCTAGTCCTTTTCAATTTTTATACCCATAAACAGGAGTGGCAAAAGGCTGAAGCCGTCATGGCGAAAGCCATTGCTGCCAATCCGGATAATTATGAGCTCTACATAGAAGAGGGCAACTATTATTTTAGACGTGGGCAGAATGAAAACGCCGAAAACGCTTATCTGACTGCTATTGAAAAAGCATCGCAAAATATTCGGCCCTACATGGTTACGGCGGGGTTTTATGATGCCATCGGTCGTAAGGAAAAGGTCCTGCCCATGTATGCAAAGGCCCTGGAGATTAATCCTGGTGATATTCGGGTGATGGGCACCATGGCCAGGTATCATTTGAAAGAGCGGGAGGTCGAGCAGGCTGAAACGATTATCGAACAAATCCTGGAGGACCGGCCTAACTATTTCCCGGGTCTGCTCCTAAAGGCTGAGTTACTGGTCTTGAAGCAGGAATTCGATACGGCTGTTGAAATTCTGAACCAGCTGGTTAAAGACGAGCCCCGGTCTGTGCGTGCGCACTACTTTTTAGGCCTGGCCTATCTGGGTAAAAGAGATATAACCATGGGAAAATCATCTCTGTCCAAGGTCGTGGAGCTGAACCCAAGGCATTATAAAGCCAAACTATTGCTAGCTGATATCCATTTCAAGGAAAGGGATTTCAACCTATCTAAAAAAGAGAGCGAAGATGTACTCAAGCTGTCCCCGAACAACTACCAGGCCACACTTATACTGGGTAATGTATACATGTTGGAAAGGGATTATGAAGAAGCTCAGAAAAGATTCCAGCATTTGATTGCGTTTGACCCTGATAATCCAACCGGGTATTACCGCCTGGGGCTTCTTCAACGAGTGCAGAAAAAGTATAAACAGGCTTTATCCAGTTTTGATAAGGCCATGTCCATTAATCCACGTTTGATGGATGTTTTCAGCAATATTGTCCTGCTGCATGCCGTGCAGAAACAGTATACAATAGCCTTGAAAAAGTGTGATGCGCAATTGGAGCTTGTGGATGATGTCCCCAGGGCAAAAGCAGTCATCTATAATTTAAAGGGTGGCTTGTACCTGGCTCAACAGAATCCGGGTGAAGCCGAGGCGGCTTTTGAAAAAGGTCTTGAGGCGGACAATGCCTATCTACAATCATATTATGCCCTGGCCAGGATCTATCTGTCTAAAAAAGAGGAAGAGAAAGCTATTGCCCAGTATGAGGCCATTCTGGATAAAAATCCAAAGCAGACCGGTCCGCACATGATGCTGGGCACCATTTACGACATCCAGAAACGCTTCGACA
>JAOZRT010000074.1 GCA_029940035.1 Desulfobacterales bacterium | reverse complement strand
AGAAACCCGGACGTTTGAGGACAGGAGAGCGGACGCAAGAAAATCACCAGAGAAATACTACAGCGTGCAGTTCTCCGTCAAAGATCTAGGCTATTTCTACCAGTTCAAAATCTGGGATGTTTCATCCAAGGGGATGTGCATCCTGGTAGGTGAGGATTCATCGGTGGTGGCGCATCTGCATGTGGGCGACGTCATCAAAATGCAGTATTACCTGTCCGAATCGGTCGGGTCCACCGAGGAGATTGAAACGGAGATAAGCCACATCACCAAAAACGATCAGGGGCGGTTTAAAGGGCACTACCTGGTGGGGTTGGCCATTATGAGTTCCGCCAAGGAATCTCAATAGTTCCCCATGCCGGGTTTCTGACGACACCAACAACCCAAATCCCCTTTCATCAAATTTTCTTTCATTAAAATGGAAACCGCAATTACAGGAGCTGCATCAACATGACACCAGCCTCGGAATTGGCGTTACAGAACCTGCGGGATTTAACCACGCTCAAATGGTATGTAATCCCTTTGCTGGCCATCGTTTTTTACATCTACACGTCGGAAATTAAAAAGGCGAGAAAAAACGGAAACTGGAATGCGGTTTTTGCCGGCCTGACGGTTTTCGGCATGGACTTCATCAACGAAACCTGGAACGGGTGGGTTTTCCACCTGACCCAGCGGTCGGCCATGTGGACGGCGCCCGGCGAGACCGCATTGAGAACCATGGTGGGCTGGAATATCGAAATCATGTTCATGTTCGCCATCTCGGGCATCATTTACTACAACACCCTGTCAGAAGACAAAGCAGAGAAGATAATGGGCTTGCCCAATCAATGGTTCTGGGCCATTGGCTATGCCGCCTTCTGCGTGTTTGTCGAATGCCTCTTGAATGCGGGCGGACATCTGGTGTGGGAATATCCGTGGTGGCACCGGTCATTCAAGGGGGTCTGGCTGATATTCCTGTTCGGGTACTTCCACTTTTATGTGGCCAGTATTATCGTGATCAATATGAAAACAGACAAAAGCAAGATCATCACAGTGGCATCTCTTTACGTTATTGCCGTTGTGGCCAATATCGTGGCCATGGGGTTTCTGGGATGGACCTACTAAACATTTTTCACGGAAAGGCCTTTGCCCGTTTGAGGAAGGCCAACCAAGCTATAGGTGAAATGAGTAGGCCAAAGACATGGAAAAGTCGAACAGGCCAAATTCATAGCCATCTTGATCAAAGTTCATAATCCAGGGCCCACCGCCGCGGATCTGGAGCAGCCATTTATTATACCGGATATCCATCATCACGAACGCGGCAAGATCCACCGGGTCGGTGCTCACATCAAACTTGTGCTTTTCCTGCGTCCCGTCATCCAGGTCCTCCAGGATGATGTCCCCTTTGGCTTCCAAATATCCCAAGCCAACACCGATGCCGAATTTCAGAGATTTGCCCTTGCCAGCCTTGAATGTTTTGTCCCCGAAATTGTAGAAAAGCACGGGCAGGGCATATACAAAATAGCCTTTTGCGGAGGTGCCCACGTCTTCTAGGTCGTCACCGCCTAAGTCCTGCTTGTCAACCCGAAAACCGGAAAAGGTGATCTGAATGTTGTATCCGAATTTTGTACTGCCTAAATACCTGTATTTGCTGCCAGCGGTAATGAAAGGCGCATAGGAGATGTCAGTTGAAAGAGTTCCTCCGGAAACCTTGGATCCATCCTCGTATTTGTCCACTTCGAGATCGACCTGGCTGGCGGTAACACCGATATCCAGGATGATGCCGGAGTACCAATGGTTTTGGTTTTCTGTTTCAGGTTCATCGGAGAAAGAGACAGATGGCATGATTAAAATAGATAGAAAAACGAGGAACACACATCGGCATAATCCCATATTTTTCAACACATTTCTCCTTCTCGAAATTGTTCACATCCATTCGCACAGAGTATCCTAAAAATCAATAAATGCTTTTCATGAATAGATTGAAAAAAAATCTAGATTGGCCTATAGCTTTCGATGATTCCATCGGCCATTATTTTCTGATTCAAAAAGCTGCAAAGGAGACATGTATGAAGTTGAATCCCGTAAAACAGACCACAGGCAGGCCCTTGTTTTATGCAATTGTAATGGCATGTATGCTGTCAACACCACTTGCTATTGCCGGCGATGTGCCTTCCTTCAGCATCGGCGCGTTTGGTGGCTTTGCTACGAGTGCGACCGGTGAGGCTGTTGAAGATTACCAGGATACCGAATGGGAGGCGGGTAGTGCTTTTGGGGGCAGTATCATGTATCGGAGGGCCAATGGTCTGATGTTTGAACTGCTCTTCGAACAATTTGAAATGGGACTGGAAGAACTTGGGGTCGAGTACGGAACCTTGAAAGCAACCCCCATCTTGCTTATGGTGGGATACTAGGGCCTGCCCAAAAAACAGACAGGGTTGGCCTTTCATGCCACCATTGGAGGTGGCATGGCATCGTCGTCAATGGAAAAAGGAGAAGGCCTAAATGAGCGGGTCGATATATCCAACGACAGTGCCTTCATGTTTGAACTGGGCGCCGGCATGGATTACTTTTTCACGAAAAATATTGCCCTGACGCTGGACGGCCGCTTTTTAAGTGCCAATATCGATTCAGAATGGGAAAATGAATACGGAAATAAGGAGGAACTCACTCTCCTCGTGAGCAATTTCCAGGGTTTGTTAGGGATAAGGTTTTGGTTTTAAATCGACAGGTAATCCTTTCGCATTTTAGCGACGCAGTCGCGTTTCATAAAATCGTGGAACACGAGTTTATCCCTCCACGTTAAACAGGGCTTCCACGGAACCGGGGGCATCATCCGGGAGAATCTCACCGGTGGTGGGGTTCATGCTTTTGCGCACGACATTGTCGGGCATATCGAAATAGGTGTACGGCCGGCCGGAGAGGGCGGATTGCATGAAGTCGATCCAGATGGGCAAAGCTGCCCGGGCGCCGGTTTCGTGGTGTCCCAAGGGCTGCGGCGTATCCAGGCCGACCCACACCCCCACGGCGATGTCCGGTGAAAACCCAATGAACAAGGCATCCCTGTAGTTGTCGGTGGTGCCGGTTTTACCTCCAACCGGCCGTCCCAGGGCCCGTGCTCTTTTCCCGGTGCCCTCCAGAACAACCCCGCGGAGCATATCTGTCATGATGGCGGCATTCTGTCTGCTCATGACGACTTTTTTCTGTGGTTTGACCCGCCAGATAACATGTCCCCCCTGGTCGGTTATCTCCAGTACGCCAAAAGGCGTTATGGACTGCCCGCCACTGGGAAACACAGAATAGGCGGTTGTCAGTTCCAGGAGCGTCACCTCGGACGTTCCCAGCGCCAGGGACAGATAGGGCTCCAAAACCGAGTCGATCCCCATCTCATGGGCAAAATTCACCACTGTTGCGGGCCCTGTTTTTTGCATCAACCGTGCGGCGGGAATGTTTTTGGAGAGGGTCAGCGCCTTTCTGAGGGTCATTTCACCCTGGTAGGTTCCGGAAAAATTTTCCGGTTTCCAGTCCTTGCCGCTGCCAATATTCTTGAAAACAACAGGTGCATCCAGGAGGGTCATGTTTTGAGTAAACCCCAGCGCTTCAATGGCCGTGGCGTAGACGATCGGTTTGAACGCCGACCCGGGCTGCCTTTTAGCCGTTGCCGCCCTGTTGTAGTTGCTCTGACGGTAATCCCGGCCGCCCACCATGGCAAGTATTTCTCCGGTATGCACGTCAAGAGCGATCAGGGCAGCCTGGGGAAGGTCGTCTAACTGGCCGCGGGTCTGCATTCTTTTCTCGAGGGACTTCAGGCCATTTTCAACGGCTGATTCCGCGGCGACCTGCATTTCAAGGGAAAGCGTGGTGTAGATGGTCAAACCGCCTTTATAAAGCATGGATGAGCCGAGGCGCTTTTCAAGATCGTTTTTGATATAATCCAAAAAATAAGGAGCTGCGTCTACCCGGCGGTGCTGTTTATGGGTAATTATGGGTTCATCAACCGCTTTCCGGTATTCCGACTCGTTGATGTTTCCTGTTACAACCATTTGTTTTAGAACGATATTTCTTCTCTTCAAGGCCAGGTCTTTGTTCGCCAGGGGAGAATATCGTGAAGGGGCTCTGGGCATGGCCGCAATCAGGGCACATTCTGCCAGGCTGAGTTTAGAGAGGGGCTTGCTGAAAAATATTTTGGCGGCCGACGACACCCCGTAGGCGCCGCTCCCCAGGTAAATCTGGTTGAGATAGAGCTCGAGAATTTCATTCTTCGTGTAACGCCGCTCGATCTGGAAGGCGAGCACAGCCTCCTGCAATTTTCTGAACAGGGTTTTCTGGGATGTCAGGAACAGGGTTTTAGCGAGCTGCTGGGTGATGGTGCTGGCCCCCTCGATGAATTCACCAGCCATAATGTCCCTCACGGCAGCCCGCAGGATGCCCTTCACATCGATGCCGCTGTGAGTGAAAAATTTCCGGTCCTCGGTTGTGACAATGGCGGCCAGGAGTTCAGGCGGCATATCATTGATGGATACGGGCACCCTGTTTTCTATGTATAATTCAGCCAGAGGGCTTCCATCGTCGGCGAGCAGGCGGGTTACGCTGGAAGGCTTGAAGTCATTCAAGGCGCGTATCTGGGGAAGGTCCTGGGTCAAGCCCAGAAAGGCACCGATAAAAGCACCGCTGCCCACTCCCAGTATTAG
Organism: Desulfobacterales bacterium; assembly: GCA_029940035.1. Classification (GTDB taxonomy): domain Bacteria; phylum Desulfobacterota; class Desulfobacteria; order Desulfobacterales; family B30-G6; genus JAJDNW01. The sequence continues at coordinate 12,250 of JAOZRT010000074.1, read as the reverse complement.
CAGCAGCAGAATGAAGATAATATTGCGGCTCGGTTTCATAAAGCCGATGAAACCCTCTGGTTGGGGTTGACTTGTCCGCACAGTGGTCATATTTTTCTAAATAAAATAAGCATTATTGATAATGTTAAACTTTTTTGCCCTGAAACAGGAGAAGAATATGACCCACCACGAGCACCACCACCATCATGAGCATCATCACCATGACCATGATGTTAAAAGCGAATTAACATTTGATGAAAAATTGATCAAGCTTCTAGATCATTGGCTCAAACATAACGAAGATCACGCGGGCACATACAGGGACTGGGCTGAAAAGGCCCGTCAGAACCAGTTGGACGCTGTGGCAGCTTTACTCGAAGACGTTTGTGATCTGACCGAAGAAATTAATACCAAGTTTGAATCTGCCGCCAAACTGGTGCGCGACCGAGCATGAGGCGGGATTCCTGCCTGATACGGTTTCATGATCGATTCATGATCACCCTTCGGTTTCATATGTTACCTTACTATTGGTTTTAAACCTGAAAATTAATATACATTAGAAACAATTAACAGGTATTATGTTTTGTTGAGGGTCAGGCCTAAGGGCAGTTGAAAGTTTGAGGAAGAGCATCTACGTGTTTCTAATGAAAGGGTATTCCATGTTGATGAGTGAGATGAGGGAAGGGGATTCCGCAACCGTTGTCAAGATCGGCGGCAACGGTGCTCTGCGGAGACGGATCCAGGAAATGGGGGTCCTGAAAGGGACCCGCATACAAGTAGAAAAGTACGCACCTCTAAAAGATCCCCTGGAACTGATTGTGAAGGGCTGCCATATCTCCCTGAGGGTTGAGGAGGCGGCGCAGATTAAGGTGGAAGTTTCAGGCTGAAACGCTCACTTTGGGAACGGGAATGACTGTGGCTGAACAAACCGAAAAACAACTCACCATTGCACTGGCCGGCAACCCCAATGCTGGCAAGACCTCCATATTCAACCATATCACCGGGACACGTCAGAAGGTAGGCAATTGGCCCGGCGTCACCGTTGAAAAGAAAGAGGGCCACGTCCGGAAAGAAGGGCGCGATTTGAGGATCGTCGATCTTCCGGGAACCTATAGCCTGACGCCTTTTTCCATCGAAGAGATCGTTGCCAGGAATTACATTCTGGATGAAAACCCGGACGTGGTGGTGGTCATCATCGATGCCTCCAATCTGGAGCGCAGCCTGTACCTGGCCACACAGATCAGGGAACTGGACTGTCGCGTGGTTTTTGCCCTGAATATGGCGGATGTTGCCCGAACCCGCGGTATTAAGATTGACGCAGACAAACTTGCGGAATTGCTGGATCTGCCGGTTGTGTTCACTGTGGGCAACAAAAATGAAGGCATTGACGCTTTGTTGAGGAAAGCCATTGAACTGGCTGAGTCCGATCACACGCCTCACCAGCAACGCAAGGTCAAGTATAACAAAGATCTGGAAAAAGCTATTGCCGCCGTCCAGAAAGTCGTGGTAGCGGACCTGGGGGACGAACTGCCCTATGCCGCCCGCTGGACGGCCATAAAACTGGTTGAAGACGACAAGATCGTCAAAGAAAGACTTCTGGAGAAACCAACGGAACTGTCAAGACAGGCCTTCGAGGAGGCGGCGAGGCAGCGCCAACTGCTGATGGAACGCTTTGATGAAGAACCCGAGATCCTGACAACGGATGAGCGCTACGGTTTCATTGCCGGCATTATCAAAGAGGTGCACATGACGGCGATTCAACAGCGTGTGGATATTTCCCGGAATATCGACCTGGTTTTGACCAACCGTTTCGTGGGGTTCCCCATCTTTATCCTGTTTATCTGGGCCATGTTCCAGGCAACCTTCACTTTTGGGGAATATCCCGTGGCCTTTATCGAAACCCTGGTGGGCGGGTTGTCTTCCGGTGTGAACAGTATTCTTCCGGATTCTCTTTTCAAGGACCTCATTCTAAACGGTGTTATCGCCGGTGTGGGCAGTGTGATTGTTTTTCTTCCCAACATTCTGATTCTGTTTTTCTGCATCGCCATTTTCGAAGATACCGGGTACATGTCCCGGTCCGCTTTTCTGATGGACAAAATTATGCACCTCATCGGGCTGCACGGCAAATCTTTCATCCCCATGCTCATGGGGTTTGGATGCACTGTGCCGGCCATCATGGCCACGCGGACGCTGGAAAGCGAAAAGGACAGAATCCTGACCATCCTGATTACGCCTTTCATGTCGTGCTCTGCTAAACTGCCGGTTTACATCGTGCTGGCGGGGACTTTTTTCGGAGCAAGGGCCGGCACGGTGATCTTTTCAATTTACATTCTGGGAATCATCCTCTCCATAGTTACCGGTCGGTTGTTCCGCTCCACACTGTTGAAAGGCGTGGATGCCCCCTTTGTCATGGAACTGCCGCCTTACCGTGTGCCCATGGTCAAGAGTCTGCTCATTCACATGTGGGACCGCAGCAGGATTTTTCTTAAGAAAATGGGCAAAATCATTTTGCTGGGTTCCATCGTTATCTGGGCGTTAACGGCCTTTCCCCGACATGTGAATTTTTCAATGGATTATGACGCTGAAATTCAGGGTGCCATACAAAAATACGATGCCTACCGGCCGGTGAGCGGAAAGGAAATGCAGCAGGGCCTAGAGGCAAGACGGGATCAGGAGGTTAATAGCCTGAAGGCGCATAAGGCGGCTGAGAGGATTGAACAGTCCTATATAGGGCGTCTCGGCAAATGGGTCACACCGGTGTTCGAGCCCATCGGCATCGACTGGCGGGGAGGCGTGGCCCTGCTTACCGGGTTTGTGGCCAAGGAGATTGTGGTCAGCACGATGGGGGTGCTTTACGCGGTGGATGACGAGCCGGACGCGCTTGAAAGGGCCCTGGCATCATCAACCCTTACGCCTTTGGCCGCATTCAGCATGATGGTTTTCGTGCTGCTCTATTTGCCATGCCTGTCAACCGTGGCCGCCATTCGGCGGGAAACCGGATCCTATAAATGGATGACCTTCAGCATCGTCTACACCACGTCCGTGGCCTGGGTGGTTTCCTTCATCGTTTACCAGGGCGGGCGATTGCTGGGATACGCATAGCCGGCAAGCTCATTTATGAGTAAAGAAAACTCTTATAATCAGGATAAAGAGCTGGACATCTCCTCAAGGGAGATCCGGCAGGCGAGAAAACGGGCGGCCTTTTCCGTATTGCTCAACCTGTTGTTGACCGTGGGAAAAGGTACAGCCGGGGTGATCGGCGGATCATCGGCCCTGATCGGCGATGCCATCCATTCGGCAACCGACGTGGTCGGGTCCCTGGCAGCCTGGTTCGGCCTGTGGCTGGCCGGCAAAAAGCATCCGTCTTTTCCCTATGGCCTGTACAAAGCCGAAACCCTGGCCACCCTGGTGACGTCCGTGGTGGTCATGATCGCTGGGTATGAAATCGCCCGGCAGGCCTTTTTGGGGCCCATCCGGGTACCGGACATCGCCTTGACCCTGCCGGTGGCGCTCCTGTCGCTGGTCATTGCCCTGGGGTTCGGCATCTATCAACTGTATGCCGGCCGCAGACTGCATTCCAAGGCCCTCGAGGCTGATGCCCGCGACTACCTGGCAGATGGTCTGTCGACCCTGGTGGTCGTGATCAGCCTGGTGGGCGGATATTTCAATATAGAGCTGGACCGGTGGGCCGCCGGTGTGGTTTCCCTTTTTGTCTTCTGGTCCGGCGGGAACCTTATGTGGCGGGCGGCCCGGGATCTCATGGATCAGGCCATCGACCGTGACACGGAACGTGAAATCATCGAATTGGCAGAGTCCCACCCCTTCGTGGAAAAGGTCGAGCAGTGCCTCAGCCGCATGGCCGGGGGGCGCTATATCGTTGATTTGGATGTCGTTTTCAGGTCCGGCGACCTGTCCCTGGCTCACCGTATCGGCCACCACATCGAAGACGACATCCGTAGCCGGTTTCCGCGGGTGGTTATGACCAGCGTCCGCATCCACAGCCATGAACCAGGCGATATCCGCAGAATGACACCCGTCCGGGAACAGGGTGGAGAGATAGAAGAAAGTTTAACCCAGGCGCCTTGGTTTCTGGTGGAAACCCTGGACAGGGAGAGCGGCTCGACCATCGACCACGAATATGTTCAGAACCCTTACTGCGAGGCCGGTACAAGACGCGGTCTGCTGGTGGGGAAATGGCTGTTGGGACGCAAACCCAACCAGGTTGTTGTCGTTAGAAAAAATAAGGGAACGGCTTCCGTACTGCTTGAAGAGTCCGGGGTTGAAATCGTGGTTTCAAAAGGCGAACAACCGTTGCAATACAAAGATAATTTCTGACTGGGCATTAGAATCAATGGTGCCAAGTTTTTTGACAAGACGGGCTTTATCAATTGTCCGTATCTGATCCAATACTATTTGGCCTTGTTTCTTTTTGAATGTGCAAGGTACACGTGTGGGGTAATCTTTTTTGGCCGAGGTCATTGGTGCAATGATAACCGTTCTGATGTTGCGGTTCATCTCATCCGGTGAGATAATCAGGCAAGGTCTTGTTTTCTGGATCTCAGAACCAACGGTCGGGTCAAGGCTTACCAGGAATATGTCAAAGCGTTTCACTACCACTGCCATTCTTCGTCATCCCAGGCATGTGAAAATTCTTCATCTTTGATGAGCAATTCATCGTCCCTATTTTCAGCCATGGCGCTGAAAGCGGCATCCCAACCCTCTCGCACATCATTGACAGGGCGGATGATGATTTGATTGTCATTGATCTCAATTTCAACATCATCCTTGATGCCTGTCTGGGCTAAAATAGGCTTTGGGATCCGAACCCCCCTTGAATTCCCAATTTTAATGACTCGCGCTCTCATAATTGCTCTCCAGTATAAGTAGATACATTGTAATTACTTGGCAGGTTAAAGTCAAGAAATATAGCGTTTGGCAAAATAACGTTCCGAAATATAGGTTGCTATATGATATTGATACGATTGACATAATCAAAAACAGTTCACTCCAAACGCTATTGAAATTGCCATTAGATTTCAGTCTCTTGGCTTATATTACAGCCCTTTCGTAATTCAAGCACCTGTTATTTCTTTAAAATTTCAATCATCGTTAAGGCCTCAGATTTTTTAAAGAAAATTTATATAATAGCGGTTGTCATGCTCAGGGTAGGCCAGCTGTTTTAAACAATAATATTTTTCATTGAAAATCAATTTCTATCGGAACAGATTTATGGCAACCGGTATAATTGATGTGTGGAGTATCATCCTTAAATATTCACCTGTTGGTATGTCCAGGAAATGATTCCATTGCAAAGATACTGTAAGTAATGACCAATCATTATCTATACTTTGCCATGTTGTTTATGCCGCTTTAGGGTTTATTTTTCGATACCGACCCGAGCAGCCACACCCTCCTGGTAATAGTGCTTGATCTCCTTCATCTCCGTGACCAAATCAGCCTGCTCGATCACTTCGGGGGCGGCGCCCCGGCCGGTGATCACCAGCTCAAGGTTATCCGGTTTTTGGCTGATGAGTTCCAGTAGCTTCTGCACCTCGAACAAACCGCAGGAAACCGCCACATTGCCTTCCTCGACGATGATGACATCGTATTCCCCGGAAAGCATGGCTTCCCTGACTTCCTGCAGGCCTTTTTGAGCGGCCTGTATTTCTTCCTCAGTGGGCTGGCCTTTTATAAAACTGCCCAGTCCATACTGTTCGATTCTGATCAAGTCGGAAAACCGCTCCAAGGCCTTTATTTCGCTGTAGTCGCCCTGTTTGAGGAACTGGGCGATGAACACCTTGAGCCCTGCGCCGGCAGCCCGCAGGGAGAGGCCCAAAGATGCCGTGGTCTTGCCTTTGCCGTTGCCGGTGTAAATTTGCACATAACCTTTCATGGGGATACCTTTCTAATTAAATCATTGGGGTTGCAGGTTTGATCGAGGGTGAGCGTTACCTGGCTACCCGGTTGGGCATGGTCAGCGGGTTGGCCGTTTGCATCATGGATGGTCTGAATACGATCAGCAAGGTTGGGCCCCCTGGGGGTGATAATTTCTACATTGTCACCTTTGAAGAGCTTGTTGCGCACCTCCACGCGAACCTCAACAGGGCTTACGGACGCCATCACTTTGGCTATAAAGCGGTGATCGCTGGGACGGTTGCCGGCATAGTTGGGCCGCGTATTGTCCACATCACCGAGGTAGAAGCCGGTGCCGGATCCCCGGTTGCCGACCCTGTTGAGTTCGTCTATCCAAAAGGGTTCGACTGCGTACCCGTCGGGGTCTGACAGAAGGACGTCGATGGCAGCCCGATACACCTTGACCACCGAAGCCAGGTAGTTGATGCCCTTCATGCGGCCTTCGATCTTCAGGCAGGTTATGCCGGCATCGATCATTTCGGGCAGGTGTTCGATCATGCAGAGGTCCCGGGAATTAAAAATGTAGGATCCCCTTTGGTCTTCGGCCAGGGGGTAATACTGGCCAGGTCGTTTGGCTTCCATTACCGCATAGGAGAACCGGCAGGGGTGGCAGCACATGCCGCGGTTGCCGTCACGGTTTTCCATGAAACTGCTCAAGAGGCACCTGCCGGAATAGGAGATGCACATGGCGCCGTGCACAAAGGCCTCTATTTCCATAGGCGCGCTGGCGCTGATGGCCTTTATTTCTTTCAGGGAGAGTTCCCTGGCCACGTTGATCCGTCTGACGCCCTGGCTTTTCCAAAAAGCCGCCGCGCGGCTGTTGGTGGTGCTGGCCTGGGTGCTGAGGTGCAGCGGGATTTCCGGCGCCTGTTCCTGTGCACTCAGGACAATACCGGGATCGGACACGATCAATCCGTCCGGCTGCAGGTGTTTGAGGAAGGCCAGGAAACCATCCAGCGCCGGGTGATCGTGATCCCGGGAGTATATGTTGCAGGCCACATACACCTTGACATGGCGGTCGTGGGCAAAAGCCACGGCCTGCTCCAGTTCCTTTTCCGTAAAATTGCCTGAAAAGTTTCTGAGGCTGAAGTCTTTGCCTGCCAGGTAAACCGCGTCCGCACCGTAGTGGACGGCGATTTCGAGCTTTTCATAATTGCCGGCCGGCGCCAGCAGTTCCAGACGTTTATTTTCCAATTTCGTCAAATCCAGGCCTCACAAATGTCTTTGCATCAGGAAAGCGCTTTTCCACGCGGGGCTTTAAATTTTCGAGCATTTCGATCAAGTGAATTGGCTGGGGGCCGTCCATGGCCAGATGCGGCAACAGGATTTTCCAGGCTGCAATGGACCGGTCGATACCGATCAGGGCCACCTTGGCTGAGCCATCCGAATCTTTGGGGAAGCCGTCGTCTTCTTTTTCTTCATCGGAACTGTCACAAGCCCTGTGCAGCTTTACATGAATGAAATATTGATACCACCGGATAATTTCAACGGCATCTTCAATATCCACCACCATCTGATCAACATCGTTTTCTTGAGAAACAAGACTGAGGCCCTCTTTGCTTTCTTCTTCCATATAGATGGATTGGTTGTCTTCAAACCAGGTGTTGACAGCCGATGCATATTTTTTCGAAAGGTGTTCCACGAGATCAGGTACAGGGGGTTCTTTTTCCATGCTCTCGTCGATCTCGATGGCGTCCAGATCGATACCCATTTCTTCGGCCTTCTCTTTTATCATGTCCATGGTCAACTGCATCACCTCAGAAAACTTTTTCCAAAACTGCTCGTTGGATATGTCAACCGACTCCAGATCGCCAAACTGCTCTTCCGCAAGTTCGCAGTTCAAGCATCTTGAGGTGAATGGACAGCGTTCACACCACCGATCGCAGTAATTGTAGATGCCGGGGATGTATTTGGGATCCCGTGCCTTTCTTTTCAATTCGTCCGGCGTCATCCTATTTTCCTTAATGTCCGGCATACATGGCAGAGGTTGTTGTGCTTTCTATCACCGATTTTGCCAGCAATTCTCCGAAGTGGGTATGCTTGCCCGCATAGGTAATCTTCTTCCCGGATTGCGTGCAGGCGATAGCAATTGCATCGGTACCGGTTCCCGTGGCAACTGTATTGGAGACAGGGCTCACCAAGGCAAGGTTCTGCAAAGCCGCGGCTTTTGCCTCGGTTGCGATCATGACCGCTTCAACCATGCCTGCCCTGGTCAGGGAAATATTGCTGAGCACGATGGTGTTGATGGTTCCTGGTGCGGGGTGTAGCTCAACCTGTTCGTAATGGTCTGCCTTGTCACCTGCCCGTCGCAGATTCGATAATCCGGCCGTTACTATTACGGTGATTTCGATGCCGCGGCCGCAACGATTTGTCGTTTGCAAGGAATTCATGGAAGCGGCGGTCATCATGCCCACGCAGCACCCGAATAATCCTTCAAGCCGGCAATGTTTCTGAATGAACACCGCCGGAGGATCCGGTGCATCTGAGTGGGGGGGTGTTTTGGGAACTTTCAGGTTGATGATGTGATTCGCTTCTACAAATCCGCCGTTCAGCACGGCGGAACTCAATACGTGGTGAGGATGGTCAAAAGTGACATGAACATATTCACGACTGTGTTTGATGGCAAAGTTTCTGTCCATTGGCTTTTCTTTCAAGTTCATGAAAAGGTCGATGCCGGGGATGCTCTCATAGTTCATTGTCTTTTTCAATAGAACCCTTGACCACAATAAACTTGATGTCTTATGCTCCTCGATAGGTTATGCTGTCTATCAGCACCTATTTGATTGAAATTGTATCTTTTTTGCGCATGGTTTAGCAGGGATAAATCCCTGCGCTACAAAGCAATTGGCTTTATGCCATGTAGGGGCAGGCCTTGTGTCTGCCCGTTTTCGCGAATCGCCTGTGGTTATCCGGGTACCCACAAGGGGTACCCCTGCTTGATAATTGGACATTCAATTTTTTGACTTGGTGATTTTTATGTCATGGTATGTGCCCTAGGGGTCGAAAATTTATGAAGAATGAGTTGAAGGTTTTTTTTACAGCACTGATGTTTTTCACGCGCATTCCCTGTCCCAAGTGGGTGGGGTATTCAGAGTCACTCCTGAACCAGGCCTCTCGCTATTTTCCCCTGGTGGGTATTCTGGTGGGGACGGTGGCGGCGCTGGTCTTCCATATATCACGCTTTTTTCTTCCCGTGCCGGTTTCCATACTGTTGAGCATGTTGTCCAGCGTCTGGTTGACGGGTGCTTTTCATGAAGACGGTTTGTCCGATGCCTGCGATGGTTTTGGCGGCGGGTGGACCGCGGAGAGCATTTTGCGCATCATGAAAGACTCACGGGTTGGGGCTTACGGCGTGATAGGCATATGGCTGGCGCTTTCATTGAAGTTTTTCAGCCTGTATGAGGTCCCGGAACGTTGGATTTTTCTGACCATGATTGCCGGCCACAGTGTCAGCCGCTTTTTTGCCGGTTCCTACATTTACAGCCATCTGTACGTCCAGGAAGACCTGCAAAGCAAGGTCAAACCCCTGGCCCGTAAAATGTCGATACGTGATCTATTGATCAGTGCGGCGTGGGGGCTGTTCCCCTTGGTATTTTTCTTCCGCCTGAAGCTCTTTCTGTTGTTGATTCCATTGGTTCTTGCCAAATGGCTGCTGGGGCGCTATTACCAAAAACAACTGGGCGGTTACACTGGCGATTGCCTGGGGGCTGCCCAACAAGTGTTTGAAATTGTATTTTATCTCGGCGTCTGCAGTCTCTTGTCGTCATAGCCATATCAAGTAAGGATTCGTGATATTTTTAAAAAAGCAGTTGTCAGCAGCTTATTGATTTTGTTGATTGCGGTGGTTTCCCTGCAGGCCGTCACAGCGGAAAAGACGGTCACGGATCTGCTGGGCCGGGAGCTTGTGGTTACCAGCCACCCCGTGCGCATCATCGCTTTGGCGCCCAGCATCACGGAGATTGTTTTTGCCCTGGAACAGGAGAATCGCCTGGTTGGTGTCACCCAGTACAGCGATTTTCCTGAAGCAGCGGGCCGGCTGCCTAAGGTGGGTTCCTATGTCAACCTCGACCTGGAGCGTATCGTTTCCCTGCGGCCGGATCTTTGCATTGGCGTCAAAGACGGCAACCCCAAGGATGTGGTCGACCGTCTGGATGACCTGGATATTCCCGTGTATGTGGTCAATCCCAAAGGTTTGGATTCGGTGATGCAGACCCTGGCTGCCATCGGTGGCCTGCTCGACGTTCAGGCAAAAGCGGATGAACTCATTGCCGCCATGCAGCTGCGGATCGATCGGGTGGAACAAACTGTCCAACAAGCTGAAACGCGTCCGCGTGTTTTTTTTCAGATCGGCATATCGCCAATTGTTTCCGTGGGGACGCCCACGTTTATCCACGAACTGATTGTCAGGGCCGGGGGGCGGAATGTGGCTGAAGGCAGTTTCGCTTACCCGCGCTACAGCCGCGAACAGGTATTGGGTATGCAACCCGATGTTATCGTAATTACATCCATGGCACGGTTTGCCATTTTCCAGCAGGTCAAGTCCGACTGGGAACAATGGCCGGATATTCCCGCCGTAAAGCACGGGCGCATATTCATGCAGGATTCAAATCTCTTCGATCGCCCAACGCCGCGGCTGGTGGCCGGTCTTGAACTGTTGGCCAGACTTGTGCACCCGGAGTTGTTCGAGGGGGAACCGTGAACCAGACGCCTCCCAACTTATTGAAGAAAATACTCATCACCACGGTCGTCGCCCTGATGTTTTTTTTGGTGACGGTATTGTTGGGCATATCCATCGGCTCATCCGGCAAAACGTTGTTTTCGGTGTTTGAGTGGTTGGCCGGCAAGGGGGATGCCGACCCGATGCTGCACACCATTATCTGGCAGATCCGCTTGCCCAGGGTGCTGCTCGCGGCCATGGTGGGCGCATCTCTGTCCATGGGCGGCCTCGTTTTTCAGGCACTGCTCAGGAATCCTCTGGCCGAACCGTATATCCTGGGAATTTCCGGCGGTGCGGCCATCGGCGCCATCATCGGTATTCTACTGGGCCTGGCCCGCTTTCCCGGCGTGACGTTATTCGCTTTTGTCGGAAGCTGTGCCACGTTGGCGCTGCTGCTCATGATGACGTCGGGCAGCACGATCCTGCGGAAAGATTCCCTGCTGCTGTCCGGTGTCATGGTCAATGCGTTCTGCAGCGCTCTGATCATGTTCCTGGTTTCCATTACCCAGGATGCCCGCCTGCACAACATCATCTTCTGGCTCATGGGGGACTTGGGGATGGTGGGCATGGGCCAGACCGGTATTCTGGCCGGTATCCTTTTGCCGTGTTTTATCGTATTCTTCCTGCTGTCGAACACCTTGAATCTGATGGTGATGGGTAAAGAATCAGCACTGGCCATGGGTATTAATGTACAGGTTATGAATATCATTCTGCTGGTATCCACATCAATCATGATCAGTGCATCGGTCAGTTACAGTGGCCTGATCGGCTTTGTCGGTCTGGTGATGCCGCATCTCTTGAGGCTGGTATTGGGGTCGGACCATCGGGTGCTCGTACCGGCCTGCATTTTCGGCGGCGGCGGTTACATGGTGTTGTGCGATCTTCTGGCTAGGGCACTGCCCCGCCAGGGCGAAATGCCTGCGGGCGTGGTAACGGCCCTGATCGGTGCCCCCCTGTTCATCTACTTGCTGAAGAGGGCCAAATAATGCAAGCGGCGATAGAAGCAAGACATCTTGAATACACCTACAGCAGAGAACCCGTCCTCAACGATATTTCATTTTCAGTCTTGAAAGGTGATTTTTTCATCATCATCGGCCCCAACGGCTCCGGCAAGACCACTTTGCTCAAGCTTTTATCGGGTATCTTCAAATCGCTGGCCGGCAGCCTGGCCATCGACGGGCAGCCGCTACAAAGCTACTCACGGAAAATGCTCGCCAGAACCATCGCGTATGTGCCTCAGATGATCCAGACCGACTTTCCTTTTACCGTCCGGGAAGTGGTTCTCATGGGTCGGTCCCCGCATCTGGGGGTACTGGGGCTGGAAGGCGTAAAGGATCGTGACCTGGCAGAAGAGGCCATGGGTTTCACCGAGGTGGCACACCTGGCCAAACGAAAGCTGAACGAACTCAGCGGTGGTGAATGCCAGCGTGTGTATATTGCCCGGGCCATATGTCAGCAGACCGGGATCATCCTGCTGGATGAGCCCACGGCTTCCCTTGATCTGGCCCACCAGGTGCGCATTATGGACTTGATGGAAAAACTGCAGAAAGAAAGGAAGATTACGGTGGTCATGGTATCACACGATGTGAACCTGGCGGCCATGTACGGCAGCCGGGTTCTGCTGTTGAAAGAGGGGCGCCT
>JAOZRT010000351.1 GCA_029940035.1 Desulfobacterales bacterium | reverse complement strand
TATAATAACAGCTCATTATATATACTTTGCCAGGTTGTTTATGCAACTATGGGGTAAAAAAGTGGGTAAGGCCATGAAAACAGCCGCATTGAAAAAGCATACGCGAAAGCTGATCACACTCATTGTCCTGGTGTGTATGGGGGTAGTGATTACCGGCCAGCCGGTCCTGTCCGATGAGCCCGAACAAATACCGGAAAGTTTAAACGATGTGGTCGCCAAGGGAAAACTAAGTGGCGTTTTCAAAACGCTGTATTATCAACGCGCATTTGATGGAGATACACCCGACTGGTTCACCCTGGCCATCGGCGGCAATTTCAATTATGAAACCGTTCCTATATATGGTTTTACTGCCGGTATCGGTTTCAAAACCAGCCAGGGGGATTACTTGGACAGTGATAATGAGGTGTATCGCGGTATCCTGGCAATGGGGGCAACGCCCAAAGATGACGAAAGTTATACTGCTTTGGATGAGTATTTCTTGCGCTACACCAACTGGGATACGCAAGCTACCCTGGGTGCACACGCTGTGAATACCCCGTGGCTCCATGGGCACGATATCCGTATGACACCTAAAAAATACAGGGGGTTTGGTCTCATAAACAACAGTATCGAAAATGTAGAATTGCATGGATATTATCTTACCCATTGGCTTGGTTGGACTGCGGAGGAATGGGAATCGATAACCTCCGCCTTCACCGGTGATACTGGGGACGATGAGGGGGCGCTGGCCGGCGGCGCCAAGTGGCAGATTCTATCTGCCATGAACATTCAAGCATGGGATTACTATTATAACGATATCATGAACAGCTTTTATCTCAGCGCAGATTACACACATACCATCGACGACGATTATATTCTGGGCGCAGATTTGAGGTACCTTAATCAGACAGACGTCGGGGATAAACTGGCCGGGAATATCAGCACCTACACCACCGGCGGGTATGCCTTTCTGGGCGGTTATGGCGCAACCCTTTCGCTTTATTACGGCACCAACGGTTCCGACGACTTGCGCGTTCCATTTGGCAATAGCAAAATCATTTCGCTCCAGGTCCTCGAACTCGACCGGGCCGAGGAAGATGCCTATGCAATCAAGCTCGGATATGCCTTTGATTCTTTAGGCCTGGAGGGTCTGGGCGCAAATGTAATATATGGCAGTTTCGACACACCGGATACCGGGGCAAACGCATCGCCAGATGCAACTGAATTCGACTTCGATCTGTATTACAAATTGGGCGGTTGGTTTAAATTGATGAGTATCAGGCTCCGGCATGCCATAATCAATGAGGATGAAGACGTTGACGGCGGAGAGGATTTTACAGACTCGCGCCTATACCTGGTATACAAATTCTGAAAAATATACATTCAAGACACATGATGGCTCTGAAAAACACGGGCTTTTGTATGTACTCGATGTGTCGCAGTCCGGCCTGCGCTTTAAAATCAATATGGACCCGGTATTCGAAGTGGGTGATCAAATCTGGATTGAATTCTATATTGATAAGGAAGGGAACAGGGTTGTCAGAAAAGAAGGCATTATAAGAGGCATCAGGGGTCATGATGTCGGCCTGCAATTTCTATCTACCGAGCATTATGATGAATATGGAAAATCGTTGTTTGGGTGATTTTCCATCTCTCTAACACCTAACGCTGTATGGAAAACATGTAAAAACAAATCCGCCCCGTTGAAAACAACGGGGCGGATTTGTTTTTAGAGGATGTGTTTGGAGATAATTTCATTCATGATTTCGTGGGTGCCGCCGCCGATGGACATGATGCGGTTGTCACGGAAAAGCCGCTCCACCAGGTAGCCGCGCATGTACCCGTATCCGCCGAATATCTGGGTGGCGTCGAAGGTGACCTTGTTGCTGACCATGCAGGCAAAGTTCTTGGCCATGGACACTTCCTTGACTTTGTACTCCCCGGCATTGATCAGGGCCGCCACCCGGTAGGTGAATTCCCGGCTGGCTTCCACCAGGGTGGCCATCTCCGCGAGCTTGTGGCGGGTGACCTGAAACCCGGCCAGGGTTTTGCCGAAAGCCTCCCTTTCCTTGACATACTTGAGGCACTCCTCCAGGCAGAGCTGTGAGATCATGTTGGTTTCCACGGCCATGAACAGGCGTTCGGACTGGAAGTTCTCCATCTGGTAGTAGAACCCCTTGTTCTCCTCACCGATCCTGTTCTCCACGGGCACTCGGCAGTTGTCAAAATAGATCTCGGCAGTGTCCGAAGCCCACCATCCTGTTTTCTTCAATGGTTCGGACGTTGAATACCCCGGCGTATCGGTTTCGATGATCAAAAGGCTGATCCCGTGGGCGCCTTCGCCGCCGGTGCGTACGAGACAAGTGAGCTGGTCGGCTTTGACCCCGCTGGTGATAAAGGTTTTGCTGCCGTTGACAATATAATGGTCGCCGTCCCTGACAGCCATGGTTTTCAGATTGGCCACATCCGAACCCCCGGCGGGTTCGGTGACGCCCAGGGCCGCAATGTGATCCCCTTCGATCACCGGCTTCAGGAATTTTTCCTTCTGCTCGGGGGTGCCGTGGTTGATGATGGGCGGTACGGCGATGCCGTGGCTGAAAAGGCTGGCCACCAGACCGAAGGATCCGCAGCGGCAGAACTCCTCGTTCACCACGATGCCTTCAAACTGGTCCCCGTCGCTGCCCCCGTATTCTGAGGGGTAGCCGATGGCGTTGTACCCCAGGTCGGCAATCTTCTTGTGCAGTTCCCGGGGATAGTCCCCGGCTTCCTCCCACTCATCGACGTGAGGGGTGATTTCCTTTTTGACGAAATCCCGCACAGCCTTGCGCAGCAGGTCGTGGTTTTTGGTGAAGTATTGCTGATAGGAAAGGTCGTTTCCGGGGCTGTGCATGGTTCATCCTCCGTTCATATACAATCATTAAGAGTTAGTTTCGGAACGTTATTTTGACAAACGCTATAGTTATTAGATCAGACGCCTGTTAATGCAAACAAAAAAATGTAAATATCTATAAATTTCCACAGCTCCGGCTAAGGTGGGCTTACCTGCTTCAGTACGCTTTCCCCGGGCTAAGGGCTCGCGCAAAAATAACTTCACATTTTCAGCGCCCATCCATCCCGCTCAGCTGCGTTGCGAAAATTCGACATATGCCAGATATTTCTGCATTTTCGTGCCTTGCTGAGCGGGCGTCTGAACTCTGAAAATCTGCGAACTTATTTCTACGCAAACCCTAAACTTGGTAAGGGTCCTGTTATGGGCAGCTTGCAACGGATTGAATATACTATTTGTTTCCAGCAATAAGAAATGCCAATATATTTTAACGATCGGTAAAATTGTGTTGACAGAATTTCCTTTTTTTCCTAAGTTATGACGAATCAGATAATATAGCCACAGGAGGTGACACCATGGAAAATCTACGGGAAGTAGTCCTGGATCAAGCTCTTTTAGGCGGCGCCTGCGCGGTGGGCATCGCCACCGTCGAAACACTCGCGGGCGGCCCCGAATCGATTGACATCACTCAGTTGCTCCCCGGTGCACGGTCGGCCATCAGTTTCGCCTATACGCTGGATGCCGGTTTAATCGATGCATACCTGTCCAAAAAAGATCGGGTCCCCCATGAACGCAACAACATCGATGTCAACAACCTTGCCAGCTGGTCTGCCATCCCGAAAAGGAGGAGCGGCAGCGGCGTTTTCAATTGCTGAAAGAGGCCGGTGTGATTGTGCAGAACGAAAACGGGTCGGTTGAAGCGGTTCCCCCCCGGGGAGGCGACACAAAAAATGGAAGCCATGGACCCGCAGCGCAGGGCCATGTATGAAGATATTTGAGGGCTGAAGCCCGGCAGCAACTATTTTGCAGCAATAAGGAGAAAGACATGGATCTTGAAGGTTTTCGTGAATTAGGGAATGATTTGTACCACCGGTTGCATTTGCCCACCTATCCGGTGGCGATTAAATTCATAAAGAAAGAGGACGAGATTCCCAAAAAGGCCATCCGGCCGTCAGCAGGAAATCAGAAATGGAGCCTCTGCCAGGCCTTCACCTATGCCCGGCGCATGGGCCTGCACTCCGCCATGACGGACAAAGATAACTTTTGTGTGCCCTCATCCGCATCCATGGGCTGGATCGATGTGCCCATGGAGGAACTTTTCGAGAGCCAAATCCAACAGGGTTGGCACAAGGACCGGGCGGCAGAACAACGCAAATTCGATTTTATCGCCCAAACCCTGTACAGCGGTGCGGAAGGTCAGGAGCGGTTGCATAAGATGAGACAGTACATGGGATTCATCTGTTCACCCCTGAATTCAACCATTGTGATACCGGACAGTGTGCTTGTGTACGGCGACGGCGGGCACATCTCCCATCTGGTCCAGGCCCTGAGCTATGACTACACCAAACCCATCACCTCAACCTTCGACGGGTTCGGTGAATCCTGCTTCAAGGGCGGCCTGCTGCCCTTTATTACCGGCAAGTCCCAGGTGGTGATACCCGGCATGGGCGACCGGGGTTTCAGCGGCACGACGGTCGGTGAAATGGCTGTGGGGATTCCCGGTCCGGATGTGGCTAAGGTGAATGAATATCTGTTCAAGACCGGGGGCCATCAGAACATGGGATACCCGTTGAAGGGCCTTTTGGCCACGGGCTTGACAGAATCCATCACCCCCGGGTTCAAGTATTTGAGGGATGTTGTAGATAAGCAGAAAAACAAATAGTGCTTT
>JAOZRT010000350.1 GCA_029940035.1 Desulfobacterales bacterium | reverse complement strand
TCAGTACTCCCCGCCTGATGGCAAACCAGGTTTTGAGGTTGTTTGCTTCCAGAATTTTTGAACCGTTATGCATTACACATCATCCAGATAGACTAATATCAAAAAATCAACGTTCAACATCGAACAACCAGCTGTTGTCATTTGCGCTAACGCGCGGTACTTGCTTCGCGTTATTACCATTCACTCCCCGGCAATGAAGCAAGCTGCCTGATGGCCCTCCGAAACTTCCACAAACAGCGGCTCTTCTGCGGCACACCGCTCAAACGCATGGCGGCAGCGGTCCCGGAAATGGCACCCCGAGGGGTAGTCCAGGGGAGACGGGACATTGCCGCTGATGGCTGTGAGCCGTTTCCCGCTGCCATCCCCCAGCCGGGGGATCGAGTCCAACAGGCCCCGGGTGTAAGGGTGGGCCGGCCTGGCAAAAATGTCCGCCACAGGACCGGTCTCCACAATCCGCGAGGCATACATCACCACCACGCGATCGCACATGTCCCAGACCACCCCCATATCGTGGGTGATCAGGAGAATGGAGGCTCTCGCCTGCTTCATTTCCAGGATAAGCTGAAACACCTGCGCCTGAATGGTCACGTCCAGGGCCGTGGTGGGTTCGTCGGCAATGATGAGGTCCGGCGCAAGCATCAAGGCCATGGCAATCATGATTCGCTGCTGCATACCGCCTGAAAGCTGGTAGGGATAGGCATGCAATCGCTCGGCCGCATCCGGGATCTTGACCTTTTCCAGCCACGTTTGGGAAATGCGCCGGGCCTCCCGGGCGGATACATTGGTATGGATCCGCACCACCTCTTCCAACTGCCTGCCGATGGTCTGCAAAGGAGAGAGGGCCGACAAAGGCTCCTGGAAGATCATACTGATCCCTTTACCCCGGATGGTCTGGAGTTCCTTCCTGCCAAGGGTCAGCAAATCCCGGTCCTTGTACAGAATGCAACCGCTATCGATTGATCCCGGTGGGCAGGGAACCAGACGCATCATGCTCAGGGCGGTCACTGATTTGCCGCATCCGGATTCTCCCACAATGCCGAGAACTTCACCCTCATCTATGTGAAAAGAGACACGGTCCACGGCCTTGAATTGCCCCTCGTCCGTGGTAAACGACACGCTCAGGTCTTCTATGCTGATCAATCTTTCCGGCACTTACAACTCCTCATAACGGTCATGTCCATACTAAACGTTGTTACCTTTTCATAGGATTACATCAACCTGTCTTCCAATTTGTTTTTCTAAAAATGAACATCGAACATTGAACGTCCAACATCCAACGTCGAATGTGGTTTGCCAGCTTTTTGAATTCAGTTTTTCTGGGCATTCAACCAATAGCATAGGGCCAAAGGTTCAATGTTCAGTGTTCGATGTTCGATGTTCGATGTTGGACGTTCATTCGGTCTGACCGCCATCATCTGTCCTCTGGGGCTCTGTCTTCTGTGGCTCTATCCTCCGGTCCTGAGGTTATTCGAGCCTGGTGTACTGTTTGGGATCATACGCATTCCGCACCCCTTCCCCCACGAAAACCCCCAGGAGCATCACCAGAAAAAGGGCCAAAGACGGATAGAGGATCAGCCACCACGCCCAGCGGTACTGCTGGGCTTGAAAAAGAAGCTCTCCCCAGCTGGGGGTGGGGGGCGGCAGCCCAAATCCCAGATAATCAAGCGCAGCCAGGGAGCCGATGGCTCCCACCAGGGAAAAGGGGAAAAAGGTGATTACCGGGATCATACCGTTGGGCAGTATGTGCTTGAATATGATTTTCAGCGGCGGCACCCCCATGCACCGGGCGGCTTCCACAAAAGGCTGGCTGCGCAGCCGGAAAAATTCCGCCCGTATGTAATAGGAGATGCCGATCCAGTTGAACAGCCCATAGCAGAAGATAAGGAGCATGAAACTCCTTCCATAAATGGACCCCATCAAGATCATGATGTACAGAAACGGCAGTGCGCTCCAAATCTCGATGAACCGCTGGCCCGTGATATCGATCAGGCCGCCATAGTATCCCTGGATCGCACCGGCAGCGATCCCCAGGCCCATGGACCCCACCACCAGAAGCAACCCAAAGGTCATGGAAGTCCGCATTCCATAAAGTACTCTGGCCATGACATCCCTGCCCGCCCGGTCGATGCCCAGGAGATGGCCCTTGACCGGCGGAAAAGGAAAGCGCACATCCTGTTTCAGGAATTCCACCATGTAGTCCCGGGCCCCCACCGCCAGCCTGAGATTGTCCACCGGCCCGAAATAGCGGCTCTTCACCTGCTGCAGCATTTCCTGCTGCACGTTTTCCGGGACTGCAGCCCACAGATCCGTTCCCTGTCCTGAGGATTCCGGCAGGCGCTCGAGACTGCGGTTGAAACTGACGCGGAAGGGTTCCCCTTGGCCGTTGCCCGCCCTGTCTTCAGGAATTCTGAATGTGAGGCGAACCGACTTGGGGATCCGCCCCCGGGGGTGGTAGGTGGAAAGCGACACGAAAACCGTTCTACTGCTTTGCCCCTTTATTTCACGGGCGATGGCCAGCGAGGCCTGATCGGCAAAACGGGCTGAAACCGCCGCTTGGATGTCCCCGGGCAATTCAACATATTCGGTCAGCTTCAAATTCCGCATGTCCTTGTCCGGTGTAGCGGTAAAAGCCTCCATACGCACGGCCCGTTTGATAGTCAAATCCGGTGTGATGTTGATTGTTCCCACCTGGGGCATGGCTCCAAATGCCAGGGTTACGACCTCCGACACCTCTATGGAATCCGGGTCGATGCTTTTGTAAGGCCCATGGGGAAAGGGGGGGAAGACCATGTAGTTATCACGGTTTTCGGCAAACAGGGCGGTTTTGTTGATCTGATGGTAGTCCGGTCTTGTCCGGCGGCCGCTGCTGGTAAATTCATCCTCCGGATAAAACCGGAAAACCGGAAAATAAGAGCGGCCCTGGAAGCGGACATACAACGGTGAACTGTTGCAGATGAGTTCAGCACCAAGGCTCAGTCCGTAGAGAATGATGAGAACCCAGAATGACACATAGGCCCGCCGCAGGGCCTTGAAACGACTGAAACGCTTGCGCGTCATGGGATTTTTGAAAAGTTTCAGCATGGATATATAGTTATGACGCCTGCCCGCCGGTCAAGTCCTGATTAAAAGTTGTCACTGTTGTTTATGCATCTTTGGGATCACTTTTCCTTAAAATCAATGCGTGGATCGATGAGCACATACAGAAAATCGGACAGGATGTTGCCCACCAGCCCCAGCAGTGCGGTCAACGAAAGAATGCCCATAAAGACCGGATAATCGCGGCCAACAATGGCCTCCAGGCTCAGACGGCCCATGCCGGGGATTTCAAACACTTGCTCGATAATGACCGAACCGGCAAACATGACGGTCAGAATGGAGCCGAATCCGGTGGCAATGGGGATCAGGGAATTCCGCAGGGCATGCAGCCAGATGGCCCGTTGAAAGCTGCCGCCTTTGGCCAGGACCGTGCGGATATAATCCTTGCCGATCTGCTCGAGCAGGGAATTTTTCATAAGCAGGGTCAGGACGGCAAAGTTGCCGACGACATAGCAGAGTACCGGCAGAAACATGTGGTGAATAATGTCTTTGGCCCTGCCCCACAGGCTGAGCTGCGCATAATAATCCGAGGTAAATCCGGACAAGGGAAAAACATCCCACAATCCCTCCACTGTACCGGAAAACAGCATCTTCAGCACCATGCCAAAGGCAAAGGGCGGGATGGCGTACCCCACAAACACCACGATGCTCGAAACGATGTCAAAGGGTTGATCATGCCGCAGGGCCTTGATGATGCCCAGCGGGATGCACACGAGATAGGAAAGCACGAACCCGGTAATGCCGAAGATCAGCGACACCCTGAACCTTTCGCGAATCAGCTGCCAGGCGGTCTTGTTGGGAAATCGGTAGGACTCCATGCGCATGCCGAGCCGGTCAATGGCCAGCCAGCGCCAGTACCGCTGGTAGAACGGCTTGTCAAACCCGAAATGAACCTCGATGGCCTTGCGCTGTTCTGGGGATATGGTGCCGGCCGCGCCTGTTCCCCGGCCGGATTCGGACACACCGATGCTGCGCATCTGCATGATGGCCTGCTCCACCGGACCGCCAGGCACAAACTGAATGAGCCCGAAGCAAAGCAGGGTGATGCCTATGAAAGTCGGAATGACCAGAAAAAAGCGCCGTATGAAATAGTCCGTGCGTTCCATGCTTTATGTTTACCGCACCCGCCTGATTTTTTCAAGCAATGCTCAGGCGTATCAACAGAAGCCACCAACCTGGAGCAATGGCGTATTATAGGATTCGGGTGTCAGGGTAGCTCTTGGCCATCAGCAAGATGTTCTTAATTTATATGACAGGATTAACCCAATTTTGTATTTTTAAACCAGGAACGCGCTTAAACTCTTTTTCATTGTTGGTAACAAGCGTAAGGGCTGCCGCTTTTGCGTGGGCTGCGATCCATAAATCGTTGTTTCCAATAGGCGTTCCTTTGAACGCCAGCAATGCACGGATGGCCCCATATGTATTCCCGGTACTCTCAGGAATTGGTAAAACAGGAATAAAAGACTTGAATTCACCAAGCAACTGCAAAACCTTTTTGCGTTGTTTGCTTTTTTCGGCACCAAAAACCAGCTCCCCCCATGTGATGACCGATATAGCAGCATCACCGGGTTTGAGCTTTTGGAAACGTGCTAATACTTTTTCAGGTTTTTGA
>JAOZRT010000073.1 GCA_029940035.1 Desulfobacterales bacterium | reverse complement strand
ATTCGACGTTGGATGTTGGGCGTTGGATGTTCGATGTTCATTTCTGGTTGACCCTGACACCTGAACACCGACGCCCGCAACCCGCATTTATTTCTCGCGAATCGTCACAGTAAAGATTTCAGGCGTGACCCCCACAAGCATTGTGGTCACCGGCAGCAGAATGGTGGCCCGCCGCACATAGACCCCGGGTTTCAGCCCCTTGAGGTCCAGATAAATCTTGAACTCTTTGTTCGTTTCCAGCGCATTCACGATGTTAGCCGGCCCTTTCACATCCAGGGAAATGGCAGGCGGCGTGATGCTGTACGGCCGGTTGATGTTGCGTCCCGCCAGCGGCAATTCCTTGAATGATCTTGTGATCGTTTTTTCGGCAATATTGATTTGTGCGAGAATCGGATCCGCAGGAAAGAGGACGAAGACACTCTCCTCAAGGTCAAGGGTGATTTCCTTTTTAAACGATTCAGATGCGCCGGTAATATCGATGGGATTGGTGGCGATGTGTCCAATGTCCTCCAGGATGTACTGCGGGCCGCTTAACACGGCCTTGGGCGGTGAGGCCGCAGCCCCTGTAAGATGGAAGCCCGGGGCGGCCTCTCCCTCGACAGATATGACGATGGGGAGTTCCTTTTTTATTTCCGTGTCAATCCGTATGGTGATGGTCGGTGTATGTAGTTTGACAATGGATATCCCCTCCGGGAGCACCATCTGTTCTGGTGTAATGGGAATAGTGTGGATACCGTTGCGCAGGCCGGACAGGTCCAGTTCATATTTCAGCCGGGTGTCCTGCAGGGCTTTAATGTGTTTGGCCGACCCTGCCACCTGGATCTCTATGCCCTGAACCGATGGACCGGTCATGATCAGGCCGGGGGTGATGTTGACCCCGAGTACGGGGATTTTAATGCTGGCCTCCATGCTGTCCTGGGCAGCCTTTGCCTGGAAGTGAGCGCACACCAGCGCGAGTCCGATTAGCAGGGCCAGGGCGGATGACAAAACCGTTGGATTGGATTTATGTTTTTTCATTGCCATTGGTTGCCTGTTTCAAAGCGTCCGCCAGTCTGGCCGTTGCGCAGGTATTGGCGACATCGTGTACCCTTACGATATGGGCGCCTTTCATGATGGCCACGGCAAGGGTCGCCTGTGTGCCGGTTTCCACAAGCGGATGAGAAGGGGACAGTTCGGTTTCATTGCCGGTTGTGAGAATGTTGCGGATAAAGACCTTCCGGGATGACCCGATAAGAACCGGCAGGTCCAGCTTTTCAAGAAAATCGAGATGGCTGATTATCTGGAGGTTGTGGTCCTTGGTTTTACCGAATCCAATGCCGGGGTCGATGATGAGCCGGGATCTTGAAATACCGTGTTTTTCAGCGGTTTCCACGGCATGCTCCAGAAAAGACCTGATTTCTCCCAGGAGGTTGTCGTAATGGGGGTTGACCTGCATGTTGCGGGGTGTTCCCTGCATGTGCATCAGGATCAGGGGCACGTTGTGCTGCGCGGCAACGTCGGCGAGGTCCGGTTCCATCCTCAGCGCCCCGATATCGTTGATAATAGAGGCGCCCGCGCGAATGGCCCGTTCGGCAACGGCTGCTTTGGTGGTGTCGATGGATATGGGGACGGTGATCCGTGGCGCCAGTGCTTCAATCACCGGGACAACCCGCTGTATTTCCTCTTCCGGCGATATGGCTTCCGAAAAGGGCCTTGTGGACTCTCCGCCGATATCGATAATGTCTGCGCCGGCTGCGACCATTTCCACGGCGCGGGCCACGGCTTCTTCAGCTTGGAAATACTTTCCCCCGTCGGAAAAAGAGTCGGGTGTCACGTTGAGGATGCCCATGACCAGGGTTTGGGGCCCCAGTTTCAGACGGTGCGTTCCCCATTCCATGACGTATGTTTTCATGCTTCCGCCTGAGAATCGCTTTCCCGGGTCTCGGTTTCCCCTTTGGGGTTTTCTGCAGCCGTTTCATCTGCTTTAGCAGGGCTGACAGGGGTGGAAGGCAGTTCAATGCCGGGCCTCAGCGAGTGGATCAGTTCATCGAGTTCAGCACCCATAACCGTCTCTTTATCGAGTAAAAGCTCGGCTAGACGGTGTAGTATATCGATGTTCTCATTGAGCACGCTTT
Organism: Desulfobacterales bacterium; assembly: GCA_029940035.1. Classification (GTDB taxonomy): domain Bacteria; phylum Desulfobacterota; class Desulfobacteria; order Desulfobacterales; family B30-G6; genus JAJDNW01. Next base: position 14,987 of record JAOZRT010000073.1, on the reverse strand, counting down.
TGGCATTCTGATATGCATCGTCGATCAGCCGGTTGACCTCCTCGTCGATTTTTTGGGCGGTTGACTCGGAGTAATCCCTGTGCTGGGCAATTTCACGGCCAAGAAAGATCTGTTCTTCGTTTTTGGAGTAGGAAAGCGGCCCCAACACGTCGCTCATCCCCCAGGTCCGGACCATGTTCTGGGCGAGATCGGTGGCCTGTTTGATGTCGTTGGAGGCGCCGGTGCTGATCCGCTTGAACACGATTTCCTCGGCCACGCGTCCGCCGAAAGCCACGGAAAGTTCGCTCTGCAACTGGTCTTTGTACTTGAAGTCCCGCTCTTCGGGGAGGAACCAGGTTATACCGGCCGCCCGGCCCCTGGGGATGATGGTGATTTTGTTGACAGTATCGGTGTGGGGGAGAAGACGGGCCACCAGAGCGTGTCCGCCTTCATGATAGGCAGTTGTTTTGCGGTCCTCTTCCTTAATGACCTTGGACCTCCTTTCCAGTCCCATGTAAACCTTGTCCTTGGAGTCTTCAAAATCCGTCATGTCGATTTTTTCTTTGTTGCGCTTGGCACCCAACAGGGCGGCTTCGTTCACCAGGTTTTCCAGGTCTGCACCGGAAAATCCCGGGGTGCCCTTGGCCAGAACAACGACATCGACATCCGGCGCGATCGGGGTCCTTTTCATGTGCACTTCCAGGATTTTCTGGCGTCCCTTGATATCCGGCAGGGGAACCACCACCTGGCGGTCGAAGCGGCCGGGGCGCAAAAGCGCCGGATCCAGAACGTCAGGGCGGTTGGTGGCTGAAATCAGGATAACCCCTTCGTTGGATTCAAAGCCGTCCATCTCCACCAGAAGCTGGTTGAGGGTCTGCTCCCTTTCATCATGACCGCCGCCCAGGCCTGCGCCCCTGTGCCGGCCGACGGCGTCAATCTCGTCGATGAAGATGATGCAGGGGGCATTTTTTTTGCCCTGGACAAATAGATCCCGGACACGTGATGCACCCACGCCCACAAACATTTCTACAAAATCCGACCCGCTGATGCTGAAGAAAGGAACCCCGGCTTCACCGGCAATGGCCCTGGCAAGCAATGTTTTGCCCGTCCCCGGGGAGCCCATCAACAGGACTCCTTTGGGAATGCGTCCGCCCAGACGGGTAAATTTTTTAGGTTCTCTCAGGAACTCGACGATCTCCCCCAGTTCTTCCTTGGCTTCATCTATGCCGGCCACATCCTCGAAGGTAACTTTCTCCGACTGGTCCGAGACCAGCCGGGCACGGCTTTTACCGAAGGACATGGCCTTGCCCCCGCCGGACTGCATCTGGCGCATGAAAAAAATCCACACGCCGATCAACAGGATCATGGGGAACCACGATATGAGCACGGACATGTACCATGGGGATGCGGCCGGCGGCTTGGCGTTGATGACAACCCCTTTTTTTCTGAGGTAATTGATAAGGTCCGGATCCTGGGGGGCATATACCTTCAACCGGTTCCGGTTTGTGTCGGTAACGAACAGCTCCTGGCCCTGGATAACGACCTCGGCAACGCGCTCATCCTCGACCATGGCCAGAAAATCAGTGTAGCCGACACTGGCTTCGGGTTGGTTCTGCTGGTTGAAGAGATTGTAAAGCATGATCATCATCAGGGTGATGACGAGCCACAACGCCAGATTTTTATAAAACGGATTCAACAGATGCACCCCCCTCTTTCAATACGGTTCCTGTGGTGAAATTTACGACAAAGTTAATCACTTTTGGCTCTCAGGCAAGCAAAAGTTGCACTTTGAGGATATTGCGAGTTGCCGGTCCGATTTTGAAACAATCATCCATGCGATGCCCGACGACCCAGATAATCCGCTCCCGGCTGAGCAGGATAGGGCAGGTCTTGCGTTGGTCACGCGCAATTTTTGCGTTGATAAAAAATTTTTTAACTTTCTGGGAGCCTTGCATCCCAAAGGGGGTAAACCGATCGCCGGTTCGGTAATTCCGCAGTGCCAATGGGAAACCAAGCTGATCCATATCAAAAAATGCAACGGTTTGTCCACCCATTGCCTTGGCGGACAGGTCCTCCCTTTGCAGGATGGAAAAGGTCAGTTTTTGTCCGGTTTCGCTTATTATAATGGATGCTTCCCGGGCTGCGGGCCGGGGAATTTCATAATGAAAAGGGCCATGTTCCGTGGGTTCCCGGTTGCGGGGCAGGCTTCTCAAGGGATATTTTTCTTTGGTGATAAGAAGACGCGGCCCCCTGCGCCTGACCCGCAGTTGGCCGGTGAGATGGAGTTCTCCGTGCTCGGGTCCCATGCATACAAGATCGATGACAGCGTCGATATGCTGCAAGGTGATACCGTTCACGTCATTCTTGATGGTTTTCAGGGCGTTGCGCACGACCCGCCTGGCAGCTGCCAAATGCAGCCTGGAGAGATAAGCGGTGGAAAGGGTCAGTCCCCCTTCCTGCTTGGCTAAAACGGCTGCCGCCATCATATGGCCGGTTATTTGGTCCAGCCATTCCTCCTCGGTTCTGGAAATGGATGCCATTCTGACAAGGGCGTCCGTCACTTTTGGATTGTAGGTTTCGCGCAAGGCAGGAATGAGTTCATGCCTTACCCTGTTTCTGAAAAAACGCATGTCCCGGTTGGAGACATCCTCGACATATGCGAGATTGTTATCCTTTATATAAGCCATGATTTCATGGCGCCTGGCATGGATGAGCGGCCGGATAATCCCGGGGTCCCGGGTGGGCGGAATACCCGCGATTCCGCCTGGGCCGGCCCCCCGCAGCATGTTCATCAACACCAGCTCGGCAGTGTCATCAGCGTGGTGACCGAGGGCAATTTTGGCAAACCCTTCCGTCTTTGCTGTTTGCGCATAAAAGCGGTAGCGGGCGCGCCGGCCGGCTTCTTCCAGGCTGCCGCCTTGTTTCTGCCGCTGCAGGCCCACGTCCTGCAGAGTACTGAAACAGGGCACACCCAACTGCCGGGCGAATGATTCAACAAAGGCGGCATCGCAATCTGATTCTTTTCCCCGCAGGGCATGATTCAGATGGGCAACCCCGATGCCGAGGGCCATTCCGGCGGAGAGGTGGAGAAGGATATGCAGAAGGGTCACGGAATCGGCACCGCCGGAAACGCCCACGAGAACCCGGTCGCCGTGCTGGAGCATTTTTTCATGGACAATGGCATCTGCCACGGCGGTTATCAGGGGATGGGGTTTGCTGATGTTTATATTTTTCGGCATTACAAAGACCTGATATTAATACGGGATCACCAAGTAGCATACCGTGAAAGGGTTTGAGTCTAGCCGGTAACTAAAAGGAAGTCAATTTTAAAATTTCACCTTGAAACCAACTGTATAATGGTTATTTTACTGGTTTGGTTGTGCTAGGCGGGGAGCTAGCGGTGCCCTTTTCCCGAAATCCGCTTATGCGGGGCTGAATTCCCTTCCGAGGGTTTTTTTGAAAGCCTTGCCGGCAATACGATCGGCCGCCGCGCAACAGTCGGCTACGAACCTCGTCAGATCCGGAAGGAAGCAGCGATAAGTGGCGCGGACTGTGTCGTGGATTGATTCCGGTCATATATTGGCACAAGGTCGAAGAAGAGCACGAGGGAGGGTGCACAACCATTTTGATTTCCTACGTTTTTAGCCGTATCTACCTGCAATGAAAATTGCTTTTCACTGTCTTGACAATGATGCATATCGTCTTATTTTTTATCAACAACAAACGGGTCGGAATGCCGTGCGAGAGTGTCTGGCGGGTCTTGAAATTGCAGCCGTCAGCCGTATGGCCGTCCGCCTGGTGCAGGAGAAAATCATTTAATGCCGGAAAACAGTAAAGTGAAGGTTGATGTGAAAAAGAACCCGACGCCCGGGGACGTGGCTGAAGATATGAAAGCCGAAGAGGCTGTTGATGCGCCATCCGAGGATAAAGAAAACGACCTTGAGAAACAGCTCGGGGAGGCCGAAGCAGAAGCCAAGTCAGCGCATGACCGTTTTTTAAGGATTTCCGCAGAGTTTGAAAATTTCAAAAAAAGAACCCGGCGAGAAGTCGACGATTTCAGAAAATATGCCAATGAAGCGCTTATCAAAGAGCTCGTCGGTGTTGTGGACAATCTTGAAAGGGCCGTGGAATCGTCAATAGATGCGTGCGACAACAACCAGCTGTTGGAAGGTGTTGACCTGACGCTGAAGGAAATCCTGAAAATATTTGAAAAGTTCAATGTCAAACCCATCGAGGCGCTGGAAAAGGAATTCGACCCCGCCGTTCACCAGGCAGTGCTTCAGGAACCTTCCGGAGACCATGCGGAAAATACGGTGATCAGGGAGTTTCAAAGAGGGTATACGATCCATGACAGGCTGCTCCGGCCGTCCATGGTGGTTGTTTCCAAAGCAGCAGAGCGTCCCGGAGGGGGAAACGGGGATGAAGATGCAGACCAAGAAAAATAAAATGAATCATGACTATATAGTGCAAGGAGGACAGAAAAATGGGTAAGATTATCGGAATTGATCTCGGGACCACCAACTCGTGTGTGGCTGTTATGGAGGGGGGCGATGCCAAGGTCATCACCAACCCGGAGGGTGGGCGGACAACACCTTCCATTGTAGCAGTATCGGAAAGCGGTGAGCGGCTGGTGGGCCAGATTGCCAAACGGCAGGCCATAACCAACCCGGAAAACACGGTGTTTGGTGTCAAACGCCTGATTGGCCGCAGCTTTTCTTCACCCGAGGTTCAAGGGGACATGAAAATTCTTCCCTACCAGATCCGGCAGGCCGAAAATGGCGGTGTGCGCATTGACCTGAGGGGCAAACTAACGAGCCCGGCCGAAGTGTCCTCCTATATTCTGGCCAATATCAAGAAGACAGCCGAGGAATATCTGGGTGAAAGCGTGACTGACGCGGTGGTGACCGTACCGGCTTACTTCAATGACAGCCAGCGCCAGGCTACCAAGGATGCAGGCAAAATTGCCGGCCTCAATGTGCTGAGGATCATCAACGAACCCACAGCCGCGTCCCTGGCCTACGGGCTTGACAAGCGGAGCGAAGAAAAGATCGCTGTGTTTGACCTGGGCGGGGGGACCTTTGACGTGTCCGTTCTCGAAATCGGTGAGGGCGTGTTCGAGGTCAAGGCTACCCACGGGGATACGCACCTGGGCGGTGAGGATTTTGACCTGCGCCTGATCGATTATCTCGCGGACGAGTTCAAGAAGGACCAGGGTATTGATATCCGGGCGGATAAAATGGCCCTGCAACGGCTCAAGGAAGCTGCTGAAAAGGCAAAAATGGAACTGTCCACTTCCATGGAAACGGACGTCAACCTGCCCTTTATCACTGCAGACGCCAGTGGGCCTAAACATTTGAACGTAAAAATTACAAGGGCAAAGCTGGAAGCGCTGATCGCCGACCTTCTGGACAAACTCGACACACCGTGCCGCACGGCTCTCAAGGATGCCGGCCTTGCTGCCAGTGAAATCGACGAAGTCATCCTTGTGGGCGGCATGACACGCATGCCGGCCGTGCAGAACCGGGTAAAGAACATATTCGGCAAGGAGCCTCACAAAGGCGTCAATCCTGACGAAGTTGTCGCCCTGGGCGCGGCCATACAGGGCGGTGTTCTAAGGGGGGATGTCAAGGATGTGCTGCTTCTGGACGTCACCCCGCTTTCCTTAGGGATAGAGACTCTGGGCGGTGTGATGACGCGCCTCATCGAAAAGAACACCACCATCCCGACCAAAAAGAGCCAGACCTTTTCAACGGCGGCCGACAGTCAGCCGGCTGTCTCCATCCATGTAATGCAGGGTGAACGTGAAATGGCGGCCGGGAACAAAACACTGGGCCGTTTCGAACTGGTGGGCATTCCGCCGGCACCCAGGGGGGTTCCCCAGATAGAGGTCACCTTTGATATCGATGCCAACGGTATCGTCAATGTTTCGGCCAAGGACCAGGCCACCGGAAAGGAACAGTCCATCCAGATTACCGCTTCCAGCGGTCTTTCTCAGGATGAGATCGACAATCTGGTGAAGGATGCTGAACTGCATGCTGACGACGACAAGCGGAAAAGGGAGTTGGTGGATGCCCGCAATTCAGCGGATGCATTGATCTATTCCACGGAAAAATCCCTCAAGGAGATGGGCGATAAGGTGGATGCGGAGACCAAGGGCAATATCGAAGCAGCCATCGAACCATTGCAAAAAGCCATAGAAGGTGAAGATACTGAAGAGATCAAGCGGCTCACCGAAACCCTGACCCAGGCATCGCACAAACTGGCTGAGGCAATGTATCAGCAGGCCTCCCAGGATCAGGGACAACCTGAAGGCGGCCCAGCCGGGGCGGAGGACGGTTCAGCTGACGGCGCGCCTGACGACGATGTCGTGGATGCGGATTTCGAGGAAGTAAAAGAGGAAGACAAAAAGTAATTCGATCTGAATTCGTTTTAAAAAATCCCGTGTGCACCGCGTGCCACGGGATTTTTTGTAATTGACACCTATCCTAATGTTTCATAGATAACTATGACGATTTGTTTGGAGATAATCTGGATATTAGAACGTTTTCCGATCGGGGAGGGATGTTATGATTATTGTAGGAATAGATGACTCCAAGGTGACGCAGGAGGTCCTCAAGCTGGCTGCCAAGTACGCCAGGGCATTTAATGCAACCATCGTTCTGGTGACCTCCATGAAAGGGGGGCCGGACGTACCACGGCGGGAGTTTGTTCTGGCGGAAAAGGTGCTTTCCAAGGCGGAAGTTTATTTCCAGGAGGCGGATATTGCCTGTGAGGCCCATATGTCGGTCCGGGGTCTGGAACCGGGTGAGGATATCGTTAGATTTGCCGAGGAGAAAAAAGCGCAACAGATCCTTATCGGTGTCAAGCGGAGGTCAAAAGTGGGCAAATTGCTGTTTGGGTCCAATGCCCAGTATGTCATCCTGAATGCACCGTGCCCGGTGTTGACGATTCGATAACGCTTGCCGCGGGATATGATTTCGGCTCAGATGGATACAACAGTACGGTTTACAGGCAACCAGAGCCGCCTTTTGGAGGGCGCATGAACACCCTGGAAGAATTCATGGCGGCCTATGAGACGGTTGAGCGGGAAATGACCATCCGGGGCCGGCACTACACGTTTCGGGTTCCTCAGGGCATCGACCGCTTTATCGACGACGCCGACCCCATGCACAATTTTCCGCTGTGGGCCAGAATATGGAAAGCCTCATGGGTCCTGGCGGACCATCTTGTCGCAATGTCCACGGAGGAGGCCGGGTCTATTCTGGAAATCGGTGCGGGGATCGGTGTGGCCGGCATCGTGGCTGCCTCCAGGGGGCACCGGGTTACCGTGACGGAGTACAACGAAGACGCGCTTGCATTTGCCCGGGCCAACGCAGCTATCAATGGGTGCTATGCCATGCATATCCAGCGGCTGGATTGGAACGCGCCTGTTTTCGAAGAACCGTTCGACACCATTGCCGGTTCTGAAGTGCTGTACCATGAACGGGATTTCGAGTCTTTGCTGAATTTGCTATCAGGCTTTCTGAAACCCGATGGCCGGATCTTTCTGACCATGAAGCCCCGGCGTTCGGCGATGATGTTTTTCGACCGCGTACGGGATATGTTCAACATCAGCATGAAAAAAATCGAGTTAAAGACAGCGGATGAGTGCACACTGGTGTATTTGTGCCGTATGCAACTTAGGGGAAAACAAGACGGCCGGAAACGGCAGCAAATATGACGAGGTATCGATGAAAGTACTGGTAAGCGACAATCTTGGTGAAGTGGGCATCCGGATGTTCGAAGATGAGGAAGGCCTGAGTGTGGATGTTAAAACAGGCCTGTCTTCCGAAGAACTGGAAAGCATCATCGCTGAATACCATGCTCTGGTTATCCGCAGCGCCACAAAGGTGACCGAAGCGCTTCTTGACAAAGCAAAACAGCTGAAAGTGATCGGACGGGCGGGTATCGGTCTGGACAATGTGGATATACCGGCGGCTACCAAAAGGGGCATCATCGTAATGAACACGCCCGGGGGGAACGTGGTGACCACCGCCGAGCACACCATTGCTCTGATGCTGTCCCTGACGCGTAACATTCCCTCCGGCACGATGACCATGAAGGATGGCCTCTGGGAGAAAAAGAAACTGCAGGGGCGGGAGATCTATAACAAAGTACTGGGCATCATCGGTTTTGGCAAAATCGGCTCCATTGTAGCGGACCGTGCCCGCGGCCTGAGGATGCAGGTGATGGTTCACGATCCCATCGTCACGCCCGAACAGATTGAAAAAGCCGGGTTTGAGAGTGTCTCCCTGGATGAACTCTATCGCAAGGCGGATTATATCACGGTGCATGTCCCCAAACTTAAAAGTACCACCGGGCTCCTGGACAAGGCTGCCTTTGCAAAGATGAAGGACGGCGTAATGGTGATCAACTGCGCCCGGGGCGGCATTGTGGATGAAGCCGATCTCTATGATGCCATAACATCGGGCAAATTGGCCGGAGCGGCCCTGGACGTATTTGAGCAGGAGCCGCCTGAAGCGTCCCCTCTGTTTGAGCTGGAACGGGTGGTCTGTACGCCGCATCTGGGGGCCTCTACCCGGGAGGCGCAGACGAATGTTGCCGTGGCGGTTGCCGGTCAGATTATCGATTGCCTGAAAAACGGTACTGTGGTCAACGCCGTTAACATGCCATCGGTGACCGGTGACCTCTTGAAAAAGATGGGGCCTTTGCTCAGTCTGGGGGAAAAAATGGGATGTCTCCAGGCCCAATTGATTTGTGGACCCATTGAAGAGGTGGTTATCGAATATATGGGGGATTTTCAGGATCTCGATATGACGCCCGTGTCAACGGCGTTCATGAAAGGGTTGATGGCACCCATGGTAAAGGATGATGTCAACTTCGTGAACGCCAAGGTGCTGGCCCAGGAAATGGGCATCAAGATCACCGAGTCGGCCAGTGCTGAATCCGAAGATTACATCAACCTGGTTTCGGTGCACGTCCGTTCCACGGAAATGACGAGTACGGTGTCGGGCACGATTTTCGGGAAACAGGACCCGAGGATCGTCAAAATCGACAAGTTCCGTCTTGAAATGGTTCCCCGGGGACACATGGTCCTCATCAACAACATCGACCGGCCGGGATCCATCGGGGAAATCGGAACCGCCCTGGGCAACAACGACATCAATATCGGGCGTATGCAGGTGGGGCAAGAGGAGTATGGGGACAGGAACATTATTTTCATACAGACGGATACCCGGATTTCGGATGAAGTGATGAATACCATCCAGGATCTTGGATCTGTGAAGACCGCTATCTCGCTAGAATTCTAAGGAGTGGAAAAATGAGCGAAGAAAAAGACTTTGAGGTCAAGGACAAACGGATTTTTGCTGAAGAAGGTAAGCCGGAGGAAGCACCGGAAGAGGGCCAAGAGGCCTCCGGGCCGGAAACCGGTCAGGAAGAGGCGGAGTACCAGCTGCCGGAAATCAATTTCCCGACGTTTATTTTCTCCCTGAATTCGTCGGCGCTGCTCAACTTGGGCGCCATAGAAGATCCCGGGACCGGGGAGAAGACCAAAAACCTGCTCCTGGCCAAGCAGACCATCGACATCCTCGGCATGCTGGAAGAAAAAACCAAAGGCAACCTGTCCGAGGATGAGGCCGCCATGCTCAAGAACATTCTCTACGAGTTGCGAATGCTATACGTCAAAGAAAAAGGCTAAGGCCTTGCATGATATTTGATGATTTTATTAACCCACTATGGATTAAGGATGAAATTCCATTTTAATCATCAAATTTCACCCTTCGGGCGGGCCGGAGGCTTCCATATGCTGTGTTGCCAAGGGTTCGAAGTAAAAAAAACTACGACTTCACCCTTGGACGCCTTGCCTATGAAAGCCTCCGACCCGTGCAAGGCAATTATTCGCGGAAGCTGTCGCCAAAAACATGATGCTCGTTAAATCACCGGCTAAAATAAACCTCTTCCTGCATATCACCGGCTGCAGACCGGATGGATACCACAACCTGCTGTCGCTGATGTGCGGTGTTTCCCTTTACGATGACATCCTTCTGGCGCCGGCCTCTCAGCCGGGGATTGTCGTCCGTTGTGACCACGAGGCGGTTCCTGAAGACAACACCAACCTGGCCTTCCGGGCAGCCGACCTTTTTTTCAGGAAACTCGGACGCCGGCCCGCTCTGCCCCGGGCAGGCGATGCAGAAGGGCTTACGATAACCCTAAAAAAGAAGATACCGGTGGCAGCCGGTCTGGGGGGCGGCAGCAGCAATGCCGCCACGGTCCTGGCAACTCTCAACCAAATATTTGACCACCCATTTTCGAGCGCCGCCCTGGACAAAATGGGGCTTTCCCTCGGGGCAGATGTCCCCTTTTTCCTGTTCGGCAGGCCCGCCCTTGCGAAAGGGATCGGCGAACAGCTGTCACCTTATGAAAAACTGAAAGATTATACCATCATACTGGTCTGCCCGGATTTCTCGGTCTCTACGGGCTGGGTGTACAAAAATCTTAATTTAAGATTGACAAAGGGTGAAAAAAAACTTAAAAATTTTCTTTTTGGGAGACCTGTATTTGAGGTCAACCAACACCTGTGCAACGATCTGGAATCGGTGACCACAGGGAAGCATCCTGAGATTCTGCAGATAAAACAGAAACTCATGGAGCTGAATGCCCGAGGGGCTCTGATGTCGGGAAGCGGTCCTGTGGTTTTCGGTATCTACGATGAGCCGGACAGGGCTGCATCTGCATATGATGTGCTGGCCAAGGAGGGAATATGGCGAGTTTTCATCACGAAAACCCTGCATTAGGGGGAAGCAGGCGGGTTTAACCGGCTGCAGAAGATTGCGTGTTGGGGCGTCGTCAAGTGGCAAGACACAGGATTTTGGTTCCTGCATTCGGAGGTTCGAATCCTCCCGCCCCAGCCAGGACATTGGCCTTAAAACGGTTCATGAAGGCATTGAAATACAGGTGGCGTTTTAACTGAAAAACTTTTTCAATTGCCCGGTTGAATCGAAAAAAAGCAGGAGAACAGCTTGTTCCCGGGTGGTTCGGAATCATTCAGGTCAGGCTTTTTAGGAGACACATGGACAATCCGATCATTTTTTCAGGCAACTCGAACCCGGTTCTTGCCAAAAGAATCTGTGATTATCTGGGCATGCCGTTGGGCGGGGCCAAGGTCAAGACGTTCAGTGATGGAGAAATCCAGATAGAGATCGACGAGAATGTCAGGGAGAAAACAGTTTACGTGGTCCAGTCGACGTGCCGGCCGGTCAACGACAACCTGGTGGAACTCCTGCTGATGATCGATGCGCTGAAGCGTTCTTCGGCCCGTAAAGTGACCGCGGTGATGCCTTATTTCGGTTATGCGCGTCAGGATAAAAAAGTGGCGCCGCGTGTGCCCATCAGTGCCAAGGTCGTGGCCAACCTTCTGGCAACCGCCGGTGCCGACCGGGTCATTACCATGGACCTGCATGCCGGACAGATACAGGGTTTTTTCGACATCCCCGTGGACAACCTGTTTGCCGCACCGGTGCTGATCGAATTTATTAAAAAACAGTTCAAGGAGAATCTGGTGATCGTATCTCCTGACGCCGGGGGTGCGGAAAGGGCCAGGGCCTTTGCAAAACGGCTGGGGGCAGGCCTGGCAATAATCGACAAGCGTCGTTCGGCTCCCAATGTGGCCAAGGCCATGGCAGTTGTTGGGAATGTGACCGATAAGGTGGCGGTGATACTGGATGACATGGTGGACACCGCCGGGACGCTGACGCAGGCGGTCGAGGCTATCGTGAACGAAGGTGCCCATGAAGTGCATGCCTGTTGCGCGCACGCGGTTTTGTCGGGACCGGCTGTGGACCGTATCCGGGAATCCTCGTTGAAGAGCATGGTGGCGACCGACACAATACCGTTGAGTGGCAAAGTCGAAGTGTGTGACAAAATAAAGGTTCTTACAATTTCAACCCTGGTGGGCGAGGCCATCATCAGGAGTTTTACCGGCGATTCGGTCACCTCTTTGTTCGTATAATTTGAATTAATAGCAAGCGGCAAATTCGTATTTCATAAGATTGTGAAACGATTGTATGCCGATTTTATTCTTAGGAGGAACTATTTTTGGAAAAACTTGAATTAACAACCAAAGTGAGAACAACGGTGGGAAATGGGCCTGCCAGAGAGTTGCGGCGTCAAGGGGCAATCCCGGCGGTTCTTTATGGACCCGATACCGAGTCGATGAAGTTGAGTGTTCCGGCCAAGGCATTGGAGCTGATTACCAAATCGGCCAATATTGGGCAACTGCTCTTGAACCTGACCATCGAGGGAGATGAGACCATTACCAAGACGGCCATGATCAGGGAGCTTCAGGTCCATCCCCTTTCAGGCAGTCCCATTCACGTGGATTTCTATGAAGTTGACATGCATAGGAAGATCAATGTCAGCATTCCTATCGTGACCGTCGGCAAGTCCAAGGGGGTTGAACTGGGCGGCATGCTGCAGCTCGTGCGGCGTGAGCTGGAAGTGTTGTGTTTGCCCATTGAAATTCCGGAATTCATAGAGGTTGACGTCAGCGATCTGGATATAGGCGATTCCCTGCACGTGGATGAGATCGAACTGGGGGAAAACATCGAGAACCCGGCAGACGTCAATTACACGGTGATAACCGTCCTGGCTCCGGCCCTTGAGGAAGAAGAGGAAGAAGAGGAAGAAGAGGAAGCGGTTGAAGGCGAAGCCGAAGCTGAAGAAGGGGATGAGGCGGCCGAGCCCGCCAGTGAAGGTTAAATGCCTGAAAAACGTGTTCGCCTTGTGGTCGGACTCGGCAACCCGGGGACCGACTACGCCAACACCCGGCACAATGCCGGATTTCTTGTGGTGGACGAAATGGCAGCCGCATGGGCCATTTCAATCCATCAGAAAAAGTTCAATGTGGAGTTGGGGCGCGGGAGGGTTAACGGCATAGAAACCATATTGGTCAAGCCCCAGGCGTATATGAATAAAAGCGGCCTGCCTGTCCGGCAGGTGGGCGACTATTTCAAAATACCGTATCGGGACATGTTGGTTATTCACGACGACATCGACCTCGAATTTGGAAGACTAAAAATAAAAGAGAAAGGAGGGCATGGCGGACATAATGGTGTAAGATCTTTAATCGATGCGCTGGGCGAGGACGCGTTCGTCCGTCTTCGTGTGGGTGTCGGGCGTTCCGGGAACGAGGGTAACGTGGTCAACCATGTACTGGGCACGTTTAATCAGCAAGAGAGAGCCTTGTTTGAAAAGGTGATCAAACGGGCCCGGGATGCTGTGGAAACAATCCTTTGTGAAGGTGCAAAGGAAGGCATGAACAGATTTAACGACAGAAGAATTCACATTTCAAGCTAAACATCAGATGGAGGAAAGAATGGAAGTTGTAATGAACAATATCCCGTTGATTTGTGCGCTTGTCGGAGTCATTGGTGTACTGTTTTCGATCATCCTTGCCACGGTCGTCAAGAGTGCTCCTGCAGGTGATGAAAAAATGCAGGAAATCGCGACTGCTATCAAAGAAGGCGCCATCGCATACCTGAATCGCCAGATGAAGAGCATGGGTATCGCCGGCATCGTTATTTTTATCGTTATTTTCGCCACCATGGGCGCTAAAACCGCCATTGGTTTTCTGGTAGGTGCGGTGGCATCATTTCTGGCTGGCTACATCGGCATGCGCGTGTCGGTCATCGCCAATGTCAGGACCGCGGAAGCCGCTAAAAAAGGCATGGCCGCCGGTCTGGCCATGGCTTTCAGGGGCGGGGCTGTCACCGGCATGATCGTGGCTGGCCTGGCCCTCACGGTTACCGCCGGTTACTATGCCTTCACCCATGACGTTATTGCCCTGGTTGCCCTGGGATTTGGCGGCAGCCTGATTTCTATTTTTGCCCGTCTGGGCGGCGGAATCTTTACCAAGGGCGCGGACGTGGGCGCCGATCTGGTGGGCAAGGTCGAAGCCGGAATTCCCGAGGACGACCCCAGAAACCCGGCCACCATCGCCGACAACGTGGGCGACAACGTGGGCGATTGTGCCGGTATGGCTGCCGACCTTTTCGAGACCTATGCGGTCACCGCCGTCGCAGCCATGCTGATCGGCCACCTGCTGTTCCCCAAAGTCCCCATCGCAACGGAATTTCCGCTGATCCTTGGCGCCATCTCCATCATCGCCTCGATCATCGCTATTTTCTTTGTCAGACTGGGAAAAAGTGAGTACATCATGGGCGCACTCTACAAAGGCATGTTCGGTTCCGCTATTATGGGCGGTATTGCTTTTTATTATGCCTGTAACAAGTTCATGGTGGGTGTGGGTGATCTTACGCCGATGGCCATTTTCTACTGCTCGCTGATCGGTCTGGTACTGACGGTCGTCATTGTCATCATCACCGAGTACTACACCGGCATCTATGCACCGGTTAAAGGTATCGCCGAGGCTTCCACCACCGGTCACGGCACCAACATCATCGCCGGTCTGGCCGTCAGCATGCAGGCCACGGCAGCACCTGTTCTGGCCATGTGTCTGGCCATCGGGCTGTCTTACCATTTTGCCGGGCTTTACGGCATTGCCATTGCCGCCATGTCCATGCTCTCCATGACCGGTATGGTCATTGCCATCGATGCTTACGGACCCATTACGGACAATGCCGGCGGTATCGCCGAAATGGCCGATATGGACGAGAGCGTGCGTGCGGTAACCGATCCCCTGGATGCGGTGGGCAACACCACCAAGGCTGTTACCAAGGGATATGCCATCGGCTCTGCCGGTCTGGCCGCCCTGGTGCTTTTTGGCGCCTACGTGCAGGAGTTCAATCTGCATGGTGGGGTTGACGTGATCCGGTTTGATCTGAGCGACGTCAATGTCATCATCGGCCTTTTTATCGGCGGTCTGCTGCCCTTTCTGTTCGCCTCCATCGCCATGAAGGCCGTGGGCAACGCCGGCGGCGCCGTGGTTGACGAGGTTCGCCGTCAGTTCCGCGAAATTCCGGGCATTATGGAAGGTACAGCCAAACCGG
>JAOZRT010000349.1:867-4720 GCA_029940035.1 Desulfobacterales bacterium | reverse complement strand
AAAAATATTTTAACTAAACTGTAAGGGCGGAAGGTACTGAACCCACTCAGGTTTGGCGTTATCATGCAACAGTCAATAGCCGAGGAAGAATGACAACACCATGAAGCCTTCGATAAATTCAAAAATGATAGTTATCTCTTTCAATATTATAGTTTGCTAAGTTGGATCATTTCGCTATTTTCCTAATATCCTTGTGGAGTTAGCAACTGCTAATAAAGCAGTTCCCATATCCGCGAATACCGCCTCCCACATCGTTGCCATCCCCATTACACCAAATATTATGAAAATGCTTTTAACGGAAAATGCTAGAATTATATTTTGCCAAACAATTTTACGTGTATGTTTTGCGATGGTAACCGCTTCTGTCATTTTCATTGGCGAGTCGTCCATTAATACAACGTCTGCTGTCTCAACAGCAGCATCGCTTCCAAGTGCACCCATCGCTACTCCGATATCCGCGCGGGCAATGACTGGAGCGTCGTTTATTCCATCACCAACAAATGCAATTTTGTCTCCAGGCATAGTTTGTTTTTGGATTTTTTCAAAGATACTAACCTTGTCTTCAGGTAGAAGATCTGCATAAACTTTGTCGATAGATAGCGAATCTGCTATAGTTTTTGCGGACGATAAATTGTCACCAGTCAACATGACAATTTGCTCAACACCTTGCTTTTTTAGTTTTATAATTGCATCTTTCGTGTCAGGTTTAATTTCATCACCGATAGAAATGTAACCAGCGTATTTGCCATCCACAACAACGTGAACTACCGTGCCGTCAGATTCACAGCTTGGATGTTCGATTGATTCTGAGTGCAAAAGATTGTCATTTCCAACCATGACAGAATGATCTTGGTATCGAACCTTGACGCCCTGACCGGAGATTTCCGTATGATCAATAACCATGGAGGGATTCAGGTTACGTCCTTCTTTATTGAACGCGTTAATAATTGATAATGCAATAGGGTGG
Source organism: Desulfobacterales bacterium (assembly GCA_029940035.1). GTDB lineage: Bacteria > Desulfobacterota > Desulfobacteria > Desulfobacterales > B30-G6 > JAJDNW01. The sequence goes on along the minus strand of JAOZRT010000349.1, from coordinate 3,753 downwards.
TTAGAATGTTGTTCCGCCGCCGCAGCAAATTCCAATAACTCATATTTTGAATACCCATTAACGCTTACGATTTTTTTTACCTTGAAGACCCCTCTCGTTAATGTTCCGGTTTTGTCAAAAACAACTGTTTTAACTGCTGCCAATGCGTCTATAAAATTAGAACCTTTAACCAAAATACCTCGACGCGAGGCTTTGCCGATTCCACCAAAATATCCAAGCGGAATGCTTACAACCAAAGCACATGGGCATGAAATCACTAAGAGTACCAGGGCACGGTAAATCCAGGTCTCAAAGGATGCTTCGGTAAAAATAGGGGGAATAAAGGCGATAGCTGCTGCAATTAAAACCACAGCCGGTGTATAATAGCGTGCAAATGTGGTAATAAATTTTTCTGTTTTAGCTTTTCTTGCTGTTGCATTCTCTACAAGATCCATTACCTTGGAAATGGAAGATTCGTTGAAAAGCCGAGATACTCGAACCGTTAGCGCACCGTTTTTATTGATTTGCCCTGCCAATACACTGCCTCCTGGCTTGGCAGTTATTGGCATGGATTCACCGGTTAACACAGACGAATCCAACTGGGAGTTTCCTGTAAGTATTACACCATCAAGAGGGATTTTTTCGCCTGGTTTAACGATTATTATTTGGCCGACTTCCACAGATTCTGGAGCAACTTCAACGTATCCAGTTGGTGTTTCAATAACAGCCTTATCAGGTTTGGCAGCTAACAAAGCTCTTATCGATCGACGGGAACGAGATACAGCCAAATCCTGAAGCATTTCACCAACTTTATAAAAAATCATAACTCCAACAGCTTCAGAGTATGCATGAATCGCCAGCGCTCCAACCGTTGCGATTACCATGAGCACATTTTCATCAAAAAATGTTCCTTTGCGTACTGTTCTTACTGCGCCAAGAAGGACATTCCAGCCTGCCAAAAAATAGGCTGTCATAACGAGGACAATTTCAAGGATTGAATACGGATTATCATGAAACCAATTTTCAAAAAATAGCTGAAAGGCGAATAGGCTTGCCGCCACTGCCAAAATTGAGAGTTCTCTTTTTAACTTTAATCCGCCCTGCTCATCATCGAGTTTATCTGGTCTGGAATTATCCGTTTTCAGGGTTAACTCAACTTCAGGTTCAATCTGGCGGACTTCATCTAAAATGCGGTGAATATCTTTTGTTTTCACATGTAGGGTTAGGTTTGCAAAGTCGAGTACAGCATTATTTATGCCGTCTAAAGCGTTCAACCCATTTTCGATCTTTGCTGCACACGATGCACAGTCTAAATTTTTAACATAAAATCTTTCAGTTTTGATATTTTCCATTGGAAAAACCTTTCGGCTAATTTAGAACTCCTGTGAATGTTCCATTCCTAGATTAAGAAGCTTTCGGATGTGTTCATCTTTCAAGCTGTAATAGATGATTTTACCGTCCCTTCTCGATTTAACAATCTTCGACTGTTTTAAATTTTTTAGCTGATGAGAAACTGCTGGTTGTTTCATCTTTAGCAGGGCGCATAGATCGCAGACACACATTTCAGATTCGCTCAAGGCCCATAAAATACCTAATCTCGTGCTATCACCAAAAAGCTTAAAGAGGTCAGCCACTTCAAAAAGTGCGATTTGATCGGGCATATTTTTTTTTTATAGTACGTATGATGTTTCTGTGAATGCCCTTGGTTATCCCATATTGTATAACCCGCCCTTGAATCATTGTCCCTAGGTTGCCCTACGCTATCGACATTCACGATATATCGAAGATGTAGACGAAGCGCTATCGTTTCTTCCTGTAATGGTTGAAAATTAACTGTATCACCGTTATAACTAAAAAGATTCAACCTATGCGTGTGACCGACAAAGCACATTCTATTAGAAAAAGATTTGAAGGCGCTTTCGATTTCCGGAATGGATAAATGATTCAAATATATTGTATATGAAGCAGGCGAACACGCGTGTACAAATAGGGCTCCATTTAAGACTCGAAACTTTGGAAGCCTCTTAAGATATAGGAGTGATGCAGATGTTAGAAACTTCATTGTTTGCTCAATTGATTTATGTGCACCCTGTGTGAAGAACTGCCTATATGTTTCATCCAAAATTGCATGTTCGTGGTTTCCTATAATATTTATGATTCCTTGCTTTTCGATTAAGCATAGTACCATTTCTGGATCAGGGCCATAGCCAACGCTATCTCCAAGATTAACAATAAGGTCTATGTCAGAATGGTCGATATCGATCAATATCTTCTTAAAGGCTTCAAAATTTCCATGAATGTCTGAAATAACGGCAATTCGCATCTGCAAACCTTTGTATCAATAAAAAAATTATGGTGCGCTCATAACAGTTCTAAATCCAACTTCCTCAAACCCTTCCCATGGAAATCGCGATATAATAGGAGTTAAAGCATCTTTATATGTTTCATGATCCAAAACACCCATAACGATAAAGAGATTTTCTTGTAATTTGTCATTAGAAATACTGGATGAATTGCGGATTCCCCATTCGCCAATTCCCTTATTAAGAGCGCGAACATTAAATTTGTTCTTCGCATAAGAAATAGATGATTGCGGTATATTTGATAATTTCATTTTGGAGCTCTGGTCGCTTTGACCATCTTGAGACGTTTGATTCATATCCCAATTTTCATTACGCCACTCATTGCCCATCATATTATTCATCATATCCGCCATTCCGGTAGTAACCGAATTGTTGTTAGTTTCTTTCAAATTCGATTGATTGCTTAAAGAACCATTAATTGTGGCATATAACCATTCAGCTTCGGTTGGTAATCTTCTGTTAAAAAAGGAAGCGAACGCGGCTGCGCCATATCCAGTTGCACGAAGCACTGGATTTATAGCATACAGGGAATCGCTAACATGAA
>JAOZRT010000349.1:0-857 GCA_029940035.1 Desulfobacterales bacterium | reverse complement strand
TTGTTTCGGTAAACGATCGGTTCGTATCCTTCGTGGACTTCGCCTAAGAGATACCAGATTGCACCGTCACCTTTCACAACCCCGGTTTCCAAATTAATTCGTGATAGATTATGATTTAAAAAATTAACGAATTGTTGATTCGTTATGAGGAATTCATCCATGTAAAAAGATGCTATCTCAACAATATTTCCTGAAACTCCTTCTAATTCGCGCGGTAGTTCCAATTTGCCCTGACTTATAAGATGTTGCCTCCCGTTATGTTCTAACGTTTCAGATGTGGTCGCAACATTTGATGAAGAATCCGCACCATTGTTTGAAAAATGAATTTCTTGGTTCTGTAATTGATTGGCAACAGGCATGTTTGCATTGCCGATCAAGTGCCAGATAATCATTATAGAAAATGAAAGTACTGCTGTTATAACACCTGCCAAAAGCCATTTTGGATTAAATAAATATCTCGCAAAAAATGTCTTTGCTTCGGTTTGAGATCTTTTAGCACTATTACCATCATTTAAAAGCTCAACAATCTTTTCACGCAGAGCCGTTACAGATTTAGTTCTTATCAATCGATTTTCTGTAGTAGCTTCCTTAATAATGCGATCCAGTCTTTCAAAATAAGAAGATTCAACGACTTTTAGATTAACGCTTTTAAAAGGTGTTGTTCCAGTCGTCAATTTGCCATCAATTGTTTCAAATAGAATTTTACCAAGTGAATAAACATCAGATAATTGGTCGGCACGCTTAAAATCAAAAAAATGCTCAGGGGACATATAATGAGGTGAACCTTTTACATCGATGGATTCGGTTATTGGTTTTAACTTGTGTGACCGAGATAGACCGAAGTCTGCTATTTTTGG
>JAOZRT010000348.1 GCA_029940035.1 Desulfobacterales bacterium | reverse complement strand
ACCGAACTGGCAGCTAAATATCCGTCGCTGCTGATATTCGCATAACTGGAATTATCACTCCAGTTTGCAAGGCCTGTAACCTCGCTGCTGTTGCCGTCACTGTAGTTAGCTGTAAGTATATACTGTGCTCCAGAGCTCTCGTCGACCTGGACCGGGCCAGATATTGTAACAGAATTTAGTGTTGGAGGTTCATTTTGTATGATGTAGATGGAGCTATCTGCAGTGGCTTTAAGTCCGCCATGGTCTGTGACTGTCAATTTCAATTTTAAACTTTTATCAAAACCTTCTGTTTTTGGCGCAGTAAAGGCTGTAACAGCAGATGTGGGGGTTGACAATGAGACAGGGTCTCCTTCGATTTGGGTCCAAAGATATGAGGCGATTCCATCATCAGAATCCGTTGAGGCTGAGCCATCCAATGTAACTATAGTCTCCTGCGTAGTCTCCAGATAATCTGGAGATATAATTGCAGTTGGTGATTCGTTTTGCCAGCTGACATTGACAATACACGCGTCAGTATTTTGCAGTCCTCCAGCATCGGTCACCTTAAGATCGAAGGCAAGGGAAAGACCATCCGAATTAACATACGGGGCAGTAAATGTCGGATTGGGGGTTTCAGGATTCAAGAGGTTTACCGTCGGGCCTCCAATCTGGGTCCACAGATAGGCAGCAATCCCGTCATCAATATCCAGAGAAGAAGATCCATCAAGGAGAACGGTAGTGCCTTCATCAACGGTTTGGTCATTGCCGGCATTTGCAGTTGGCGGCTCATTTTGCCATGTTACATTAACGGTACAAACATCCTTTGCTTGATTGCCACTAAAGTCTACAACCGTAAGTTCAAAGGTCAGCGCAGCGCCTTCACTCCCAACATCAGGCGCTGTAAAGCTTGGTTGTTGTACATCGGAATCAGAAAGAGTTACGAACGGTCCATTTGTTTGGACCCATTGATAAAATTCGATACCATCGTCCGTATCCGTGGAATTCGACCCGTTCAAAAGGACAGGCTGCCTTTCTTCAACAGTCTGATCAGGACCGGCATCAGCAGTCGGTGCTTCATTAGGTCCATTCAAAGGCTCTAAGCAAACCTCGTTGGAATCGTCACTCTCGTAACCTTCCGTATCGAACGCTCTTACAACGAAAAAATATGTTTTGCTTTCATCAAGAACGTAAATTGTGCTGTATGTTTCTGTCCCTTCCCAAGATGGATTTGTATAATTATAGGATTGGCCTTGTTCTCGATAGAAAATTCTGTAGCCGGCAACGTCCGGTTCGGGGTTCGGATCCCACATGAACGAAGCTTGGGTTGTAGCTGAAACGTCGGGTATATCCAAAAATAAAAAAGATAACGTTAAGAAAGCAAACAGAAACTTATTTTTAAATAGAATTTTATTTGAATTGATATACATAATAGGCGCCTCCCTCTTTGCATTGGATACTTATAAAGAGAAAGGCGCCTATTAATAGCTAACGCAACGCATCTATTGTTGCAGGCTAGATGAGTTCTGCACTTAGTTGGCAACCCGGCTATCATAGCTCTAAAGCCTTAGATCCGTGGTTTTGCGCCCCCACCTTTCAGTGAGTTTGCCCTTTCACTAAATAGAGTCCAATACCAAAATATAAATATTGGATGTGTCCCGACAAGAACAGGGCTGGAATATTAGCCTAAGTTCAACAATATTCTAAAAAAGGACATACTATGTTATATAGATTGGGTAATGGTAGAAAATGATGATATATTGAGAGTGCCTTACACCTTGAAAATTTAGACAATATAGCCGATACCATCTTGCCATCCCTACGGTATCACCGGAGACCCTACCAATGCAAGATATGGTCGGTAGTGATTTTAATCGAACACCGGTAAACTTTTAGGTGACTTATCTCTGTATTAAGAAATAAACACTATGGTTCTAAAAAGGTTTTTGCTTCTCTTACTGGGATTCTTTTACCATTTTTAAAGGCGACCACAAAAGCTCCACTAAGGCGTTAAAAAAGCAGCCGCCTCCACTTCCGCCATCACTGTTATTATCGCCATCTTCTGCTGACCTACTATTTGTAGCATATTTGAGATCACTATTTGTGTTATCATGATAGCTGATATGCATCTTGTTGTTTGAATCTATACCTATGGAGGCGTATCTTCCTACACCTTGTGAGCTGTCAACAGTCTCATAGCGCCATACCATTCCATCATAGTAAGCATAAAAGAGGTGACCTTCTCCATATACTATGTGAGGAAGATTAAATTTATCAACCGCAATAAATCTCTGATAAAAATCAGTTAATTCCTTATCTCCAGCATCTTCAGCATCTACTATTTCTATTGTCCACGAAGCAGAAAACGTGTTATGGGGAAAAAACAAAACCGCCCCGAAAGATAGTAACAACCCAAAGAGAATTGCAGATAACTTTGGAATTACCGAATATTTTATATCCATAATTATCGTCCTTTTAGTGCAGTCTAAGGGTTATCAATAAATGAATATAAGACTTATCATATAGAATGTGAATCGCATCTGGAGAATTAGGCTATACGAGGGAGAGGTGTTGATTATTCAATTTGATTTGAGATGTCGGTCAACGGAAATAATGGCTTTATATTTACTATTAAAGTATTAGAATCAATTTTGAATGTCAACTGAACAGTATAAACCTACCAGAAACCCAATTATCATTCGCACTATATTGAGGGTAAATATACTGTTACCATAAACCAAATATCATGCAAGTACCGAGTCGGGTGGCGCAGGGGGAATCTCACACCCACGCTCCCACAGAACCAGACGTGACAGTCTCCCGTTATACGGCTCCTACCAGCCATATGCTTGAAGTCTCACCGTTTGATATATGAACAAACCTATTTGTTAATTGTTGAAATAAAACACCCTCTTCCTCCACCTCCACCGTCACCATCTGACTGCTGGGACCCATTGTTAGGATCAAGAGGATCTGATTGTAAAATTAAACCGTTTTCTCCGACCACAACAACGGTATCATTACCGACGGCGATGCTTCTCAAGTTCGTGTTGGTACTTGAATTACGCGCCTCCCAGTTATCTCCTGCTTTAGATGTCAACAACGTTCCATTAGCTCCTACGGCTACCCAGGTATCTTGACAAAATCGGACTTCAAAGAGTGTCTCCGAGGTTACGGTTCCGACAATTGACCAAATTTGACCATTGGCCGATGTCAAGATAGCTCCATTAGTTCCTACCACGACAAATAGATTGTTTGCATAGCATACACTGATCAGGTTTGAGCCTGAACCGGAGATTTCTTTCGTCCAGATGTCACAATCCGGCGAGGACAAAATCTTTCCTGCACTTCCGGTTACAATGTAGGTATTCGCGCCGAAGGCAATACCATAATGGTAGGCAGCAAAGCCCATGGTATCGACATCCCAATTATTTCCATCAAATGAAGTGATTACGTTGCCTGTTGGTGCAATATCATTAAAATAGCCGACTACCACATAAAGGCCTCCAGCATAAATAATATCGTTATGATAGTCTTTGCTTGTCGCCATAATCTGTGCATTCCATTGTTGACCATCATCAGATGTCAAATAGACACCTTCCCACCCGACTGCTTTGAAACTCTGGTTTGAATAAGTTATAGCTTTAATCCATTTGGTGGTTCCAGAATTAAGACTCGTCCATAACGCACCATCAGTGGAGTAGACTATTGCGCCATTTCTACCGACAGCAATAAATGTGCCATTGCCATATACAACTGCCTGCAAATATTCAGTTGTCACACCGGCACCGCGCTGTTGCCAATTGTCTAAGGCGTCACTATTGGCCGTATGAACCGATATGAAACTAACATAACAAATGATAAAAAATATAAAATAAAGAATTGCTTTATCAAATAATAAGGAAGTAAATTTAGTCTTCATTTTGTCACCCCTTCCGATAGCAATGTTCGATAAATCAAATGGGGTGGGCATCCCATGACCCTGAACAAACTGTTCCTTCATTTTCTAATTCAAAATCTCCTGAGATATAATCTCCAGTCGGTTCAAATGTTCCTTCAATATTTATGTAGTCGCTGCTTTGAAAGGTTATATCAATGTCTATATTGCGGTTAACAATAACATATTTAGGATTAAAAATAAGAGTTCTTGTTTCATTGTGCGTAACGATTCCACACGTAAAATCAGAAAAAATGACTTCAAATGATTCAAGACCTGTACTATCTGATGTTACTTCAAACGTTACTTCCCCAAATTCTACATTCCCGGACCATTGACCAGATCTGATCGTTTCGACTCCGGGATCATTGTCTCCGTCATCTCCATCTCCGCAGGAAATTAATGTAAACATAAACAAAACAAGTATGATAGAAAATTGATGTGATTTATTACCCTTTTTCATTTTATCCCCCACTTAATTATCAAGCAATTGTTTTGGCGATCATTGACATCTGTACTCATAATGACTCATAACTTGAGTGTTGCTTATAGTTCGTTGGTATTGGGATCACCTTTATTTATTGGGCGCTAATAGAAGATGATACTTGTAAGGAATAAACTTCCAGGTCGAAATGGAGGCTAAGCTAAGATGGAGTGCTATCCAGCGTCAGATTAGGTGGGCTTTAAGCTTATTCTAAGATAGATACGAGATTAGATGGGATCTGTCAAGAAATTAGAAAGTTCTGAGGTTGTTGGCTGTGATATTTTGCAAAAAAACCAAATATCACCCCAATACAGATATATGGAACATTACCGGATCAGCCTATTTACAGAT
>JAOZRT010000347.1 GCA_029940035.1 Desulfobacterales bacterium | reverse complement strand
TCGGCCCTGGCATACAATCTGATGGGCATTGACAACCGTCTCAGGGTCCTGGTGGTGGAGCGTGATCCCACCTATGCCAAGGCATCGACCACGCTCTCCATGACCAATGCGCGCATACAGTTCAGCCTCAAGCAGAACATCCAGGTGTCCCAGTATGCTTTCGATGTTCTGGAATCATTCGAAGACGACATGATGGTGGACGGGGAAAAGCCCGCCATCAGGTATCGCCGGGAAGGCAACCTTTTTTTATTTGACGAGAACGGCCAGGAGGCGGCCCGGCAGGGGTTTGACCTGCAGCAAAGCCTGGGCTGCCCTATCGAATGGTGGTCGACGGACAGAATCCATGATTGTTTTTCCCTTTATGAAACCAAGGACTTTGCCGGTGCCACCTTCGGTCCGGACGACGGTCACTTCGATGCCTATGCAGTGCTCATGGCTTACAAAAAAAAGGCACGTGAATTCGGGGCTGTTTACCTGGAAGGCGAGGCCGTGGCCATAGAGACCCATCAAGGCCGGGCGGATTGTGTAAAACTGGCTTCCGGCGATGTCTTCAAGGCCGGCGCTGTTGTCAACTGCGCCGGCGCCTGGGCTGCCCAAATTGCGGCAACAGCCGGTGTCAACCTGCCGGTGGACCCAGTGAAGCGCCAGGTCTTTACCCTGGACACGACCGTAAAACCCGAAGGGCCCCTGCCGCTGACCGTGCTGCCCTCCGGGCTGTATTTCCGTACAGAAACGGGTGGCCACATCCTGCTGGGCAAATCCATGGACGAAGACCCTGTCGGCTTCGAGTTCTCGTGGGATGACAAACGGTTTACCGAAAACCTCTGGTTTGAACTGGCGGAATTCGTGCCCGCATTCGACACCCTGAAACTGGTCAGGGGCTGGGCCGGGCTCTATGCCGTCAACACCCTTGACAGCAACGCCATCCTGGGCGAGTGGCCCGACATAAAGGGCCGTTATTTGGCCAACGGTTTTTCGGGGCACGGGTTGCAGCAGGCCCCTGCCGTGGGCAGATACCTTGCCGAGCTCATTACCGGGAAGACGCCCGAACTGGACCTTTCCATTTTTCACCCCCAGCGCATCCTGGAAAACAAACCATTGAGCGAGGGCGGCCTTGTCTGACCTCGAACCCCTTTCACTATGGGCGGGTCGATCGGTGACAACTAGTAAAAAAACCTATTTTATGCAGCGAAACAACTATCCCCCCGCGTATCAATCCTGGCTGGTTTTGTTTTTAGGAACAGCGTTCTATTTTTCAGGATTTTTCCATAGAATGGTCACCGCAGTTATGGCGGACCAGCTTATGGCGGACTTCAATATAGGAGCGGCTTCTCTTGGTAATTTTTCCTCTTTTTACTACTACAGCTACGTAGCTGTTCAAATTCCCACAGGCATCGTTGCCGATTATTGGGGCCCCAGAAAATTGTTGACTGCGGGGGCTATTTTATCAAGTGTCGGGGCTTTTATTTTTGCCTCGGCATCCTCAATTCAGGCGGCTAATATTGGAAGGCTTATCATTGGGGCATCAATGGGGGTTGCATGGGTTTCTATTTTGAAATTGTCGACCCGGTGGTTTAAGCCAAACCAATTTGCGGTTGTGACAGGTGTGGCACTCTGCCTGGGAATACTGGGAGCTTTATCCGCCGGCGTTCCCCTCAGAGTGTTAATGAACTTGCTGGGGTGGCGGCCGGTCATTTTTGGTGCGGGTGTTGTAACGCTTATCATATCCCTGGCTATTTGGATTTTTGTGCGGGACGACCCCGTTCAAAAAGGCTATGACAACTACGCGACAGACACTACAGCCTCAAACGAGAGACCTAAAGCGTCTATTCTCAGTGATCTGTCAAATGTATTTCGATATAAGAATACATGGATTCTTACGCTTGTTCCCGCCAGCTTGATGGGGCCGGTGCTGGCATTCGCCGGTCTCTGGGGAATCCCTTACCTTACAACGCATTATGCTCTAACGCCGGTAAAAAGTGCTTCCCTTATATCTGCGCTTTTAATCTCATGTGCTCTTGGAGCGCCGGTTCTGGGCGCTCTATCTGAAAAGACAGGCCGCAGAAAACCCATCTATTTTTTTGCTCTTTGTATTTCTTTGGTTGGTTGGATACCCATCCTTTTTCTACAAAATATTCCTTTGTGGCTTCTCATCGTTCTATTTAGCATTGTTGGGTTTGCCGCAGGTTCCATTGTTATTGGTATGGCTTTTGTAAAGGAATCAGTGCCGTTGGCTTTAGCAGGAACCGTTTCAGGCATCAGTAATATGGGGATGGAAATGGGGCCGATGATTGTGCAGCCCGCCATAGGCATGGTCCTTGATTTGAAATGGGACGGGCTTCTAGAAAATGGAATCCGTATATATGACCTCAATGCATACCATGTGGCCTTTTGTGCAATCCTTGGCCTATCCATTCTCGGAACGTTGCTGATCATTTTTGCCAAGGAGACATTCTGCCGGCAAATGCATGAATAAAAAACAATGAAAGTCGGGGAAAATATAAGTTTCTGTCATCAAAAACCAGAAAGCATGGTGAAAATTAATAAAATATTATCCGAGTTGAAAGAAGGCAAAAAGAAAGAGTTTTATTATGAGACGAAACGCGGTGAGAACACATTGGGCGTAACTGTTTCACCGTTGATGGTCGATGGTAAACAAATCGGGTTTATTCAGTGTTTTTCGATAATTCGTTGATGCAGCCATCGATCCTGTAGATATTAAGTCCAAAACAAGTTATTCCAATGTGTGATTACTAAGGAAAGGGATATACGAAGGAGGATTGACATGATTGACTTCTCAAACGGTGCTGCCTATGTCGACGAACGATTTGTGCCCATCTCCGAGGCGAAAATATCGATCCTTGACTGGGGCTTTCTCCACTCGGATGCGACCTATGATGTCGCCCATGTTTGGAAGGGAAACTTTTTCCGGCTCGATGACCACCTCGATCGCTTCTTGTCGGCAATAGACAAACTGCACATGTCTATTCCCCTTGAACGCGATGCGTTGCGCTCCATCCTGAGTGACTGCGTCAAGACGACCGGGTTACGCGAGGCCTATGTCGAAATGATCTGTACACGAGGGATGTCCAAGCCGGGATCACGCGATCCGCGGGAGTGTACCAATCAGTTCTTTGCTTTTGCAATCCCGTTCGTATGGATCGCGAGCCCTGAAAAGCAGAAAGAAGGATTGCACCTGGTTGTCAGCCACGTCCAGAGAATACCTCCTGAGTCGCTCGACCCTACCGTGAAGAACTACCACTGGCTCGACATGGTGATGGGCTTGTTCGAAGCCTATGACCGCGGTGGTGAGACGGCTGTTGTCGTTGATATGCGTGGGAACGTTGTCGAGGGACCGGGTTTTAATATTTTTTCGGTAAAAAACCGCACCATTACGACACCGGCGCGTGGCGTGCTCGAAGGTATCACGCGCAGAACGACGATTGAGATGGCGATTGGTAATGGTTACGAGGTCATACAACACAATCTTGCCGCCGATGATGTTCGTACAGCCGATGAGGTGTTTGCCACCAGCACCGCCGGGGGCATCATGCCGATTACGAAAATAGATGGCAAAACAATCAGTTCCGGTGTTCCCGGTCCGGTTACACAGGAATTGCAGGAACAATATTGGAGACTGCACGAAGACCCGTATTACACGTTCAAAATCGATTATGATTGACGAAATCAGGACGTCGGGTGGACACGCGGGGGTGTGTTTGAATGTCATTTAGTCCATTACTTCGAGAATGCGCAGCGCATACCTGGTCGTGCTCTATTTGCGCCGTAAAATTTTAGTGACACCTATGATTGGTATTTGGAGGAACGATGGAACGAACCATGTGGAACCCGGAAATGGAAGCAATTTCTTTGCCAGACCAAAAAAAGCTCGAACAACAAAAGCTGATAAAGCAGATCCAGCATGTTTTTGCCAACAGCAGCATGTACCAGGAAAAATACCGCCAAACGGGCATTGCGGCAAAAGATATTACCTGTGTTCAAGATCTTGCCAAACTCCCCTTCACAACAAAAACAGATTTGCGAGAATCCCAGGTACGGAAGCCTCCCTACGGTGATTTTTTAGCGGCACCGTCCGATCTGGTTAACCGTGTTCACCGGACCTCCGGCGCCACCGGACAATTCATCTACACAGCCCTCACCCGCAAGGACCTCGACACTACCAATGATTGTGGGGCCAGGGCATTCTGGGCGGCGGGGCTGCGACCGAACCACCGCGTCGTCCATTGCTTGAACTACTGCCTGTGGATGGGCGGCTATACGGATCATTCCAACCTGGAACTGACGGGTGCCACCGTATTTCCTTTCGGCGTGGGCAACTCGCGTCAACTGGTCCGTGTCATTCGGGATGCGGGCATCAATGCAATTTCCTCTACCCCGTCCTATCCGGCTTACCTGGAGGACATCGTCCGCGATGAATTGGGCCTTGAGCCAAAGGAATTGGGTCTTAGGCTTGGATTGTTCGGGGGAGAGCCAGGTCTTGAAAATCCGTCCTACCGCAACCGTATTGCAGATACATGGGGGATGCGGCCGCAGAATGCCAATTATGGTGTATCCGATGTTCTCTGTAACTTTGCCTCGGTTTGCAGTGAGAACTATCAATTGCATTTTTTGGCACAAGGGGCTTTGCTGGCCCAGTTGGTCGATCCGGCCACGGGCGAAGATATTCCCATCGAGGATGGCGTAAAGGGCGAACTGGTTTTGACCCACCTTGAGAAAGAGGCCCAACCACTGGTCA
>JAOZRT010000346.1:2310-4760 GCA_029940035.1 Desulfobacterales bacterium | reverse complement strand
GTACAACCAATACCGGCACTTTAGACTTTTTCAAAACACGCTTGGCAGTACTGCCCATCATGGCACCTGTTAGACTCCCTTGACCATGGCTTCCCACCACAATGAGATCGCAGTATTTATCTTCTGCATACTTCAGAATTTGTTTTGCCGGATCTCCCCGCCCCACAATAATTTCATCGGTAACAAACGAGCGGTCTAAAAGACATTCCCTGGCGCCATCACAATATTTTGCCAAAGCATCCTTGATGGCAAGGTCATTTCTCTTTTTACCGATAAGTGTTTCGGCGGCTTCTTGTTCGCGTTGTTGCTTTATTTTGTGCCACTGCTCTTTTCCTATAAAATAGCCGATACTCGTATCCAGGCTTTGTGTCTCTGCCATCACATGCAAAATAGTCAGACCGGCACCCAAGTGATTGGCCATATTGATCGCATGGGCAAACGCATAGCGCGAACTTTCAGACAGGTCAGTGGCAAACAGAATTTTTTTGATTTCTATTTGAGACATTTCCATGTTGGTCTCCTATCTCATCAGATTCACTAAAAACATCACGATCCCCGGAATGAACGTCGCCAGAAAGAGCGCCAATACCTGGGCGCCCAGAAACGGCCAGGCTTCCCGGGCGATATTCCCCATTTTTTCGTTGCAGATGGGGGCGGCTATCCAGAGCTGCGGACCCATAGGCGGCGTAATCTCTCCGATGAGGGAGCAGAAGATGGCAAGGCAGCCATAAAAAACAGGGTCGATACCCAGCTCGATCACGCTGGGCATAAACAGCGGCAGCACAATAATCACCATGGGAATGCTGGAAAAGAAAAATCCCATGACAAGCAGCATCACCTCCACAGCCAACAAAAAGCTTAAAGGCCCCAATTCCAAGGCAATGACCCATTCTGAGATCAGCTGCGGAAGCCCGATATAGCCCAGTACCTTGCCGAACAGATCACCACCGATATACATGATGTAGATCATGCTGGACAGTTTGCAGGTATCGACCAGGGATTCCATGAATGCCTTCCAGGTAAGCCGGCGATAAAACAGGGCGCCTAAAAATATCGCATAGAAGACCGAAACCGATGCCGCCTGAGTGGGGCTGAAAATACCGGAATAGATGCCGCCTAAAACGATGATCGGCATGAGCATCAAGGGAATCACCGCGATAAATGTCTTTCGTCTTTCCGTCCAGGAAGCGCTGCTCCTGGTGGCGTATTTTCGCCGTTTGGAAATAATGACGGCAACGATGCTCATCAAGAGCGCGCTCAGCAGCCCCGGGCCGACGCCTGCCATGAAAAGGTCGGCAATGGATACCCGGTTGAAGGCTCCGAAAAGGATAAAAAACAGACTGGGGGGTATGAGCATGCCCAATTCCGCCGCCGTGACGGTCAGGCCCGAAGCAAAGGGACGGTCATAGCCGGATTCCACCAGAATGGGAACAACCACGGTGCCGATAATCGCCAGGCATGCTGCTGCCGAGCCGGAAATAGAACCCAAGAAAGCTGCAAAAATAATGGTGGCCACCGCCATGCCGCCGGGCCAGTGACCGACCATGGCGTTCATGAAATTGCGTAAAGGCACCATGCCACCGCTGCGCAGGAGAAGGTTCCCGGCCAGAATAAAAAAGGGCATGGCCAGCAGGGTGTATGAGTTGATGGTCGAAAAGAACAGCTGGGCCACGTTGGGCACGGGAAATCCTATGGAGAAGATCAGGATGATGATGGACCCGACGCTGAATGCGATGGCCAGGGGTGATCCTAAAAGAAATAAAAGGATCAACACCCCTATCCCGACATATTGGATGAATTCCATATTTTGGTTCCTATTGTAAGACTACCACTTCTGACGTATCGCCTTTACCAGACATATCAGCGCGTACACCGTAAAGATGAACATGCCGATCGGTACGCACAGCTCCACCATCCATTTGGGTATGGGAATGGATCTTGGAAATATGGATTGGCGTTGATAGAGTTGTTGTAAGAACTGAATCCCGCCCCATGTTATAAAAGCGCCGTAGGCCAGTGTGATTGTGGCCAGCAGGATTTCCAGCCCCCAGCGCAGTTTCCCGGTGAACCGCATGCGCAGAAAATCAATGCCAATGTGCCCGCCCTCGGGAAGCAGCGGGCCCGCCATTAAAAGCAGGGCCCAGACCGTGATCCAGACCGCAAGATCGAAGAAAAGATCGATGGACGTCTTGAACAGAACGCGGCCAACGATTTCGCAGACACTGATGGTCACGGCCAAAAACAGAAGAATCCCGCAAATATCCTCATAGGTTTTTTTAATCTTAGTAGATATCTTTACTGCTTCGTTGGTCTCCATAGGCCTTTTCCCCTTAACCACTGATCTATGCTAAACAGCTTAAACTGAAACCACTCATCTCCACTAAGTTATGGATGAAACTATTGGTAACCACTAATCTTCACTGATCTTCACTAAGTTAAACACTTTCCTG
>JAOZRT010000346.1:0-2210 GCA_029940035.1 Desulfobacterales bacterium | reverse complement strand
AACTATTGGTAACCACTAATCTTCACTGATCTTCACTAAGTTAAACACTTTCCTGTATTTTCCTCAAGATTAGTGTCGATTAGTGAAGATCAGTGGTTTGTTGATAATCACCTGGAAGATTCGATGGCTTCCACCAGTTTGGGATCCGCTCCTGCAATTACTTCAGCTGCGCCCGCCTTCATCGCTTTTTTCCATTTTGCGGTTTCGGTATCGCTAAATTTTATCAGTTCGGTCTTGGGATTGGCTGCCCATCCACCGGCAATGGCTTCCGCGGCATTTTGGAAAAACATGGAGACATCGATCCGGTCGAACACGTCCTGCATGGCCTGACGCTCATTAGCCGGCAAAGACTCCCACCACTTGGTGTTGACCACGAAGCTGATCGGCTGGATCGCCCAGGCCACTTTGACACAATATTGGGTGTATCTCGGCAGGTCATAGAAATAAAATGCCCCGAAAAAATCGGTTAACAGACCATCAATCATGTTGGTTTGTAACGCGGTGACCACCTCTGTGTAAGGCAAAGATATCGGTGTGGTTCCCATCCCCTTTAAGGCTTTTGAAAACCCTTCTCCCCCCGGATATCGAATTTTCTGCCCTTTGAGGTCCGCCAGTTGAGTTACCGGTCCTTTGCTGGTATAAAGGTAGAAATCACCGATGTTGGCAATCCATTTGAGTACGGTGATCCCTTTTTCCTTGGCCAGCTTTTCGTGAACGGCTTTCCAGGCCGGTGTGTTCATGGTTTTGGTGAAATGATCCCAGCTGTCGAAGACGCCTGGAGATTCCACCAGCTTAAAGGCCGGCTCCAGGGCTTCCATGTAGTGGGGGCCGCTGAAGGTCATCTCCGCCGCTCCGGAAGCAACACCGGTCAGGCATTCATCGGCACTGGAAAAGAGGGTATCCACCCATTTCAGCTTGTATTTGCCTTTAAGCACATGGTAGGTTCGCAGCCGGTAATCCAACGCTCCGACCAGCATGTTAAGTGCCATTGCTTCGGCTGAAACTTCCTGACCGCCCTCGGATCCACCCACTATAACGAACTTGATATTTTGTGCTTTCGCATAGGCTTGATCAGGAGATGTCATGTAAATTCCTATCGCTAAAACCGCCACCAATAGAACAGCAAAACCCTTTGTTAATTTTTTCATGATGTTGCCTCCTTTTCATTGCTGAATTGATATATTTATCCGAGAGTTTACCCGGACGGTGGAGAAAATTTTCACCTCTTTACATATTTTGCATGTTGAATGGCTTTTTTCAAAAAATAAGCTCTTGCCAGTTACAAATATCTAGGCCGTTAATAGGTGCGGCAATGTATCAACGATGTAAGGTTTTAATCGTTTTACAGTACCGCTAAATGCCTCAATGGCCGTATCTATTTCGTCCTCGGTCATGGGTGTTGATAATACATACATTCCCCGGGAAGCTGAAAATATGCCGCGGTTGAGCATTTCCAGATGAAACAATCCTGCCAGATCCCAGGCTGGAAGCATCGCAGTAAAGACATCCCGTGCGGTTTTCGGTTTCTCTTCCCGCCAATGGACCATCAATAAAGAACCCATGCCGGTGACCTGAGCCTTGATTCCCGAGCTTTGCAGAGCTTTCTTAAAGCCTTCCCTCAAGCGATCACCCAGGGTATTCAGTCGCTCAACCTCTTTTCCATTGTACAGTTCTAAGGTGGCCAGCCCGGCCTCCAGGGTAATGTTGTTACCGTTGAAGGTACCGGAATGAAAAATCGGATGAGGATGATCCGGGCTGAACAGCTCCATGATATCTTTTCTGCCGCCTATGGCCCCCACCGGAAAACCGCCGCCGATGATTTTACCCAGGGCGACGATATCGGGTGTTATGTCATAATGGGTATGCAGCCCTCCATATTGCAGACGAAACATCATGACCTCATCCAGAATAAGCAAAACCCCGTATTGTTCGGTCAGCTCCCGCATCCCTTTAAGATAACCCGGTTCCGGCAGAAACATCCCGCCGGCGCTGAACATCGGCTCTACGATTACCGCCGCTATCTGGTCTTTGTGCTTTTTGAGAATGTCTTTTACAGTTTCCAAGTCATTGTAGGGTGCGATATAGATGTCTTTGAGGAGATTGCGCGGTATCCACGGTTCCGCCCAGGGCTCGGGCAGGCCCTCTTCTTTGAACTCAGGGAAGATATTTACCTGGGCATAGTCATGCATGCCGTGATAGCCGCCATCCAT
>JAOZRT010000345.1 GCA_029940035.1 Desulfobacterales bacterium | reverse complement strand
TACCCATTTGTGATGCCCGAATGGCAGCCACATACCCTCCCGGGCCTCCACCAATTACTACCAAATCAAACTTTTTCCCCATTATTCCTATCCTCAAGAAACGCTTTCTTTATGAATCAAGTTTATTAGATGAGCCTATATACTGCCTTCTGGTTCGAACTATTGTGGTTACCCACCATTTGCATCAAGTATCAATCGTACTGCTCCCGGATCAGACTGCATATCGTTTTAAATTGATTTCAGGGATATCGATATTTTCCGGTTGTCGGATTAAAAAGAGAACGAGATCCGCGATATTGTCGGGCTCTATCAGATGCCCCTGACTAACCCGGTCTCCCATATATGTATCTTTAATCAGATCTGTCCTGACTCCCCCGGGACAAATTGTATGGACATGGACATTATGCGCTCTGGCTTCGATCGAAAGGCAGCGCATAAATCCAAGCAACCCATGTTTGCTTGCACAGTAGGCAGCTTGATGGGTATATCCCTGGATGCTGGCGGAACTTGCTATCGCAATTATCCTTCCAGCTTTCTGGTCTTTCATTCTGGAAAATGCACTCTGGCATAAAAGAAATGTCCCTGTTAGATTGGTTCTCAGAACATTGTCCCACTCTTCTATTTCAATATCAGTGATCGGCTTCTCCAAAAATATTCCGGCATTACTGATGAGTACATCCAAGGAACTAAAATGCTGAAAAATACTGTCCAAAGAGCTTTTAACCGCACCGGGATCCACGAGGTCACAGGGAAATGCAACAGCTTCACCGCCAATAGCCTGAATCTCATTGACCACTTCTTGCAGTTTATCGGTTGAACGGGCCAACAAAGCCAAACGCATTTTTTCCTTGCCAAGCGCTATCGCAATACTTTTCCCAATTCCACGACTTGCACCAGTGATAACAGCTGTTTTACCCTCAAGCATGTTTTCCATATTACCTCTTGCTGTTCAGGATAGTATATTTAGTTTATTTTTCTTTTTCGGGTGCTGAAACGGAAGCCAACATATCTCCTATTTTTGAATTGAAGCTGCTCGCGTCTTTAAAAACGGGTAGAAGCTTTTCATAGGCAACACAGTTATCCGATATCGGTTCTGCCCGGTCTTCGATTTTATGAATATCATCAATTATATCAAAATTACTCCAGATTCCTGTTCCAACAGCAGCCAATGCAGCCGCTCCAAGGGCTGCTGCCTGCTGATCTATATTCGTTTTGACAATTTCCAATTGATACACATCAGCAAATATCTGCCGCCAGAGCCGGCTCCGACTGCTACCCCCTACAACCGTCATCTCATCGGCAATATGGGTGAGACTTCTTAACTCGTCCAAAACCTGACGCAACCCAATTGCCACGCCTTCCATTACAGATCTAATTACATCTGGCCGGGTGTGACCGAGGTCCAACCCCATAAAGGCCCCACGAATATTTGGGCTATCGTCCAAAGAACTCCCTCCAGCTAAGCTGGGATTGAACAGGAGGGCATTAGATCCTATGGGTGATATCTCCGCCTCCTTGGTCATCAGTTCGTATGGATCAATATTCTTAATTTCAGCCTCGGATACCATTGATTGGCACAATTGGTCCCGCAGCCACCGAAAACTGGAACCAGAAGAAAAAATTGCCATTGCCGACATGAACATGCCAGGAATGACATGGGTAAAAACATATGGCCTGGTTTTAGGATCAAGTAGAGGCTTTCCGGATGCGACGGCAATCCAGCTGGACGAACCGAGCGAATTATAGACCCTTCCCTCCTTATAGCTTCTGGCTCCCAGGGCCATGCAAGAATTATCAACTCCTCCTGCTACTACTTTCAGGTGCTGCGGAAGATTCAAGGCTTCCGAAGCCTCAGGTGTTAGTTCGCCGATCACATCGGTGGACGAAACAATATCAGGGAAAAGTTCCCTCGGAAGACCGCTTGCACCTATCAAAGCATCAGAATACCCCCAGTTGACCAAATCATAGACACCGCATCCAGATGCATATGAATAATCGGTAACCATATTGCCTGTCAGCTTATAGTTGATATAATCCTTTGTACCAATGATCTTGTGGACATTATTAAACATATCAGGCTCATTATCCCGATACCACATCATCTTGAATACTGAGTACAAAGGAGGAGGGAACCCATTACCGGTCATAAGGTACCATTCTTTTTCATCGACTTGATCAAAGAACGGTTTACTCTGTGCCTGGGCTCTTGAATCAGACCAGATAGGCGTTGCTTCCCGTAGAAGCTTTCCGCTGGAATCCAGAGGAACGACACCCAAACTGTGGCCGGATATTCCACAGCAACAAATCTCATCTTTTTCAACGGGCGCATCCTTGAGCAGGCGATTGGTACTCTTAACCACAGCGTCCCACCAGTCTTCCGGGCGCTGCTCGTGCCATCCCGTAGCCGGATATCGTGTGGGATAGGAAACAAAATTTTCTGATAGACACCTGCCGCTAGCATCATACAATGATGCCTTATTACCGCCGGTTCCCAAATCGTAGGCAATGATGAAAGGGCCTTTCATATGTGTCTCCTTTATATAAATTGGTTCTTAATCAAAATACGATGGTATCACCTGGATATTTTTCTGCTTGCTCAAGTATTTTTTTTCCTGAGTCATAGCCGATCCCAAAACGGCGTGCGCCACGACGATACATTTCCAGTAGCGTTTCCAACCCGCGGACATCACCCGCTGCCTTAATTTTTATCTTCCCTTGTGTGAAAGAATGGATCAAAGAAACATTTTCCAGGGTTGCGCCGGTAGGCGCCCAGCCGGTGGCTGTCTTCACAAATGCGGCCCCTGCTTCCATGGACAGTTCGCATCCTGCGCGAATTTCTTCACGGGTGAGATAATGACATTCAAGAACAACCTTCACTGGAATACTACCGGCAACCGCAACAATTGACTGAATATCTTCCCTCACATATTCATGGCTTCCAGATCGAAGTTTACCGATATTGATTACCATATCCAACTCTCTGCAACCCAGGTCGATCAGTTCCTTGGCCTCGCAAGATTTCGTGTTCATCGTGGCACCACCGGAAGGAAAGCCGACAACGCCTCCAATGACTACTTTTTCATCACCAATCAACTGCCTCAAGAAATGTGTTTGGGATGGCAAGGTGAATACCGCTTTACATTGATAGCGGATTGCCAATTCAGCGACTTGCCGCACATCTTCTTCAGTGTGCTGGGCCTGCACGACACTGAGGTCCATCATCTGGGCTAACTCAACAATGTTTAAATCCATATTTCTTTTTATTGTCCTTGTCTATAAAGCGAGATTATAGATTGTTTTTACCTGTTCTCTATCAATTGGCGGCCGACTATTGAGTTTACCGTCAGGACCGAAGCTGATCCGTACGACATCGTCAACCATGGCATCAATATCATCGCCAGAAATTTGAAGATCCGACAAGCGTGTGGGGACACCAATTCCCTTTAAAAATGAGTCAAATTGATCGATAGCCGATTGAGCCACAGCATCGGGATCTTTACCATTGACGTCCATTCCAAGGATTCGATCAGCGAACTGAACATATCTTTCAATACGGTATTCATATAAATGTTTCATCCAGGCAACCATCACAATCGCTAAAGATGCGCCGTGGGTAACATCGTGTCTTGCTGATAGAACGTGTCCCAGTTGATGCATCGGCGCCCACCCGCCGACCCCGGCCGCAAACCATCCATTCCAGGCAAGGACGCTGGTCCATTGAAGGTGAGCCCGAATTTTTACATTATTAGGGTCCTCTAGGGCCTTGCCTACATTCTCCATTATTGTGGTTATCACACCTTCCAAAAAGCGATCTTGCAGGGGGGTATCATCCACACCATTCAAATATGTTTCCATGGCGTGTGAGATGGTATCCGCTGCCCCGCAGGCTGTTTGATATGGCGGAAGACTGCAGGTGAGTGAAGGATCGACAATGGACACCGTGGGATATAAACATTCGGCAAACACATATGATTTTTCCCTGGTTCTCTCATTTGTTACTACCGCGCCACAATTCATCTCGCTGCTGGTTGCAGGTAGGGTTGGCACCATTAAGAGCGGCAGCGCTTTTTCAGGTGGCTCAGCGACCTCCTCATCATGACGACTGACGATCATTTCCCATAGATCCCCCTGGTAATGAACACCCGCGGCCGTGATCTTGGCAACATCCATTGCACTTCCGCCACCGACTGCAATTACAACGTCCACATCTTCGTCCTTACACTTGCGGACAGCGGCATCTACTTGACCCATCAGCGGATTGGCGGTTACCTCGTAAAAGGGAACAACACCCAGACCGGCCGCAGTCAACATGGATTCGACGCTTTTAAGTAAATCTATGAAAAAATCGTGTTCATGGTAAGATACCACCATTGCCTTTTTACCAAGTTTGGCAGCTTCCTCCCCGGTCTTTGAGACTTCACCGGGCCCGAAAATGATCTTTACAGGATTGTATAATTCAAAATTTTCCATGCCATTCTCCCCTTTCATTAAATTGGGTGTTTTAAACTAGATTGCTATGCACATCCTTTACAATCTTAGCTGTTCGAGCCATTGATTTGTGATAGGCTCCACGAACTTACTCCCCGGCAAACTCAAGCGCAAGCCTCCGTCCAAGTGATAGTCTCTCTTCGATGGCATCATAGAGCCCCTCATATACCTCACTATACATCGAGTCATAAAAAGTTGCCGCTTTTTCTTCCGGGGCATACGTTGTTACCTCTGGCGCCATCGCCTTGCCGGCCGAAGTCACATCTTCATATAT
>JAOZRT010000344.1 GCA_029940035.1 Desulfobacterales bacterium | reverse complement strand
TCAGGTAAGTCCCGTGTTCATAGAAATTGATGATGGGAAGGTTAATCAGGAATCCGAAAATAGCTATTTAATGCACGAGACTTACGGTCTATAGCACTTGGTCGACGGTCATGTCGTTCATAATTTTTTCAAACTGCTCCGAAATAATTCGCCAGCGTAGATGCAGTCCGCAGGAACCATCGCACCGATGCATCCCCAGCATACATTTTTTGGAATCGTCTACTTTCATGAATAGATCCACCACATCATAAAGGCGGATTTCCACAGCGGGTCTGGCTAGCTTGACACCGCCTCGCCTTCCTCGTGTCGCTACGATCAACCCGGATTGGGTCAGCCGGTTCAGGATTTTCGATAAGAAGTTGTGAGGGATGTCCATTTCTTTGGCAATCAAAGAGGACAGTACAGGAGCGTCAGTGTCTTGGCGGGCCAAAAATCCCATGGCTCTTATAGCATATATGGCGGTTTGATTCAACATCTGATTCGATATCCCATGCATAAGTTCAATTTGATTTTTATATTACGATAACTTCATCTTCTTATCAAGTTTTTATTATCTTAAGCTTTTTTTTACTGACAGTAAGTATCACATTATGGTATCCAGCAAATATTGAAAATCGAAAAAGGATTTGTCCATGGTAAAAGCGAAAAAAAAACCTCTGTCTGAACTGAAAAGCGTCATTGAACCCTATAAAAAGGTCCTCACCATCGGATGTGGCGGGTGCGTCTCCATCTGCCTGGCCGGCGGCCAGAAAGAGGTCAACGTTTTGAATGCCGAACTGAGCCTGGAGGTCGGGAAAGGCGTCAAGATTGATGGATATACCATTGAGCGCCAGTGCAAGCCTTTGTATGTTGATGAAATCAAGGAAATTGTTCAGCAGTACGACTGTCTGCTCTCCATGGCCTGCGGCGCGGGTGTGCAACTGCTGGCGGAAACCTATCCGCAAATCCCTGTTTTTCCGGCCGTCAATACCATTGCCATCGGCATCGATCGGGATGTTGGCATTTATGAAGAAAGATGCCGTGCCTGTGGTGATTGCATTATCGGATATACGGGTGGAATCTGCCCGATTACGCGCTGCGCTAAAGGATTGTTCAATGGGCCCTGCGGCGGCGTCAACCAAGGCCTGTGTGAGGTGAGCGAAACCGTTGCCTGCGCCTGGGTGGAGGTCTATGAACGGCTGAGCTCACAAAACCGCCTTGACTGCATTGATCTTATCCGGGAACCGATTGCCTGGCAGAACCAGGTCCAGCGCACGGTCATACAGGACGGGTATTAAATGAACGTTGACCTGTACGAACTGGTTCGCGGACCGCTGATGAGCAGCACGCTTATCCTCTTTCTAGTGGGCCTGGCCTTTCGCGTGTTCCAATTTTTTAAGGCCACAACCCGCTTGCCGCGTACAGCCCCCCCTGTCAATGACCGCCGAACCGTCAAACAACGTGTAAATGAAACCATCAAAACCGTACCCCGAATACTGCGTAAGGTGCGGATCCATTATCGCAACAGTATTTTCAGCACGACGCCCGTTACCATGTGGATCACAGTGGTTTATCATGTCATTCTTGTTTTAGCCGTATGCTTTACCCAGGGCCACAATGTGCTCCTGGATCTTTCCTGGGGCTTCAGCTTTCCCTCCCTTCCGGAAAAAACAATGGATATGTTGACCCTTTTCATGATTGCTGTTTCGCTCTATTACCTGTTCCGCCGTGCCTTTTCTACCAAATTTAAATTTCCGCATATATTCAGAGATTATCTGGCTATTCTGGCCACGGCCTTACCTTTTGTTACCGGATTCATCGCCTATCACCAATGGTTTGATTACCGAACCATGATCATCTGCCACATGCTCAGCGGGCAATTATTGTTGATAGCCCTGCTTTACACCAAACTCGGCCACACCATATTTTTCTTTTTCGGCAGAATCTACCTGCACGGCGAATTGAATTTGACCCGCGGAACAAGAGCCTGGGTTCCTGATCAAGACCTTGATAGACTCCCCGGGCCGGTGAGTGAGAACGCTATTGATGAGCACTATATTCGTCACATGCTGGATCAGAAAAAAACACAGATGAAAATCATGCTACAGTACTGTTCCAGGTGCAGCAACTGTGCAAAAAGCTGTTTTTTATACGTTAACACGCGCGACGCTTCCTACATACCGTCGCAAAAAGTATTTGTTTCCCTGGGCAAACTGTACAGCACCAAAGGAAAGGTTCAGCGTCAGGACCTGGAGAACATGGTGGACTCCCTCTGGAATAAATGCGTGCTCTGCGACCGCTGCTATTGTCCCATAGGGCTCAAAATACCGGAAATGATTTCCCTGGCGCGCACCATCTGCCGCTCACAAGGAGTGTATAAGACCTATGACGCCTGAAGCGCATAAAAAGATGATCTTCGTAGGTTTACTCTTTATCGCACTTGGCCTCCTTCTGCCTGGCGCTGCACGCCTGTACGCCCAGGATAGCGAAATCACCATTGACAACCCATCCGCCTATCAAAGCAAAAACCGTACGGCCATTTATTTCTCACATGAAAACCACATGGAAACCTTTGAATGCCTGGACTGCCATCACGACTACCAAAATGGGGAAAACGTTCTGGATGAGGATGAATTGGAAGAAGACGGAAATGCCAGATGCGCTGCCTGCCACTCTAAAGGCGCCTCTATTGAACTTAAAACAGCCTATCACCGTCAATGCATGGGCTGCCATCGCCTGGTCAACAAACAGGAGGATGCCGGGCTTCCCATCACCTGCCAAGATTGCCACCCCCGGAACCCTTCCATTCCCTGATCAGGAAGCATACCAGCTCATAGGTCAAATCTGCAGGGCTGAAGCCCTGGCCTGCAGAGCCCCTTGGTTTGCTGCTGTGTAGCACAGGGATTTATCCCTGCCTATAAATGAGCATACGCATGGCAAACTCAAAACCGGCAGGATGATTGACAAGTTGCGCAGAGATATGGTTTTATCCCTTACCAGCGACGATCACGATCCTATCCTCCCACCCCCAAAAAAAGGAATGACTTAAAATGGAAGAACAAATTATCTTCGGCGATAAAACCATACCCGTCAATCTTCCCGACAATGTAATCAGCGCGCCACCCGGTCTGTCCACCACCCTTGAGCCGCTTGATGACATCCAAGGAGAAATCAGAAGGGCTCTTAAGACCCCCTTGGGCCGCCCCCCGTTGCACGAACTGGTAAAACCCGGATCCAGGGTGACCATCGCCTTTGACGACCCCACGGTCCCCTGCTTTGCACCAATTTGGGAGCCTGCCATCAAAGAGGTTATTAAAGAGCTCGAAAAAGGCGGCGTTCGGCCGGCCGACATCACGCTGGTCAGCGCCGGCGGCATCCACAGGAAATTCACCCGCATGGAACTGGCCAGACTTATCGGCGATGACCTGGTCAAAATGTTTGGCTACCGCCTAATCTGTCATGATGCTGAAGACGAAAAAAACCTGACGCATCTTGGTGTCACGCCCAACGGCTATGACGTTGAGATCAACAAACTCGTGGAGGATTCCGACCTGACCGTGTACATCAACACGGTTGTCTGGCGGGGCTTTAACGGCGGATGGAAATCCATCTGCGTCGGCCTGGCATCCTATCGCTGCATCCGCTGGCACCACACGCCGGACAGCATGTCCATGTCCATGAATAAAAACAGAATGCACACCATCCTGGACGAAATGGGGGAACTGGTAGAAGAGAAGCTGGGTAAAAACAGGATTTTTAAAATCGAAACCGTGCTGTCCAACCCCCTGCAGGTGCACAAAGTGTGGTCCGGTGGTATCAATGAGTGCCGGCAGGCTGCGCTGGAGCTGATGAAGTCACAGCTCAAACCCAGGAGGGAAATAATCACCGAAAAAGCCGACATTGTTCTTTACGGCATCCCCAACTGGAGTCCCTATGCCGCCTTCTCGGTGATGAATCCCATGCTCACCATCCTCTCCACGGGACTCGGGTATTTCGGCGGTGTCATCGAAGCCATGGGAAAACCCGGTTGCACTGTTATCCTGGCCAGTCCGGTCCCCAATGTCTGGAACCATGACCATCAGCCCACCCACAAGGAGATCTGGGACCGCATCCTGCCGCACTTCAGGGACCCTTATGAAATCGTCGACCGCTTTGAAGACGACTTTTCAAACCGGCCGGAATACATTTACAAATACCGGTTCTGCCACGGGTTCCACCCCATGCACGGCATTATGGTCACCCACCCCTTGAAGCGCCTGCGACACGCAGGCCACGTCATTGTCGCCGGAGCCGAACATCCCGAGATGATCCAACACCTCGGATTCGAACCTGCCGCTTCTGTGGAAAACGCCATCACCAAAGCCAGGGAAAAGCACGGCAAGGATGCTTCCATCGTCTATGTGAAATATCCCATGCTGGCTTGCCGGTAGTAACAGTGGGTCAAGTTGCAGTTGTTGGTGTCGGAAATCGCACCCGTTCATCGGGCATACCGTGGAGTTCTCCGGCAGGAGATCACCCGCCGGATATTGGGTCCGCATCCGAACCGAACCAGCGTTGCACAGGCCTCTTCTGCCAGCAGGTCAGCCGACAGATGACCAGGATGACAAGCATGAGGGCCAGATAGACACCCAGGAAAATAACCGGCCCTTTTTTAACGATGAACGGCATCAGAATCATGGTCATGGGAAACATGATCGGGCTGAAAAAGAACATCTTGAGGGCAAATGCCTCAGCAGCTCCGGACGTCAGGCGCGGATCCATCATTCTGAGAAGCAGCATGGCCTGGGG
>JAOZRT010000343.1 GCA_029940035.1 Desulfobacterales bacterium | reverse complement strand
GCACTACATGGTTGGTTCGAAGAATGGGCATGTAGGCCAGGGCTTCAGCCCTGCAAAGTTTTGTCAATTTGACCACCTAAAATTCACCGAAAGGGCGAATAACCAATATCCAAGTGCGGGAGGCTCACTTGATTATTGGACAATTTAAAAAAGTGGATGACCAATTCTGTTTATGACTATTTTGTGTTCTATGTTTAGCGCTCATCTTTTTATTATAAGCGCAACGGCTTCCCCCCCGCCCAGGCAGAGGGTTGCCAGCCCGGTCTTCTTGTCCTGTTGGATCATCTCGTACAAAAGCGTCACCAGTACACGGCAGCCGCTGGCGCCGATGGGATGGCCCAGGGCCACGCTGCCACCGTTGACGTTGACCTGGCTGTGATCCAGGCCAAGCTCCTGCATGACCGCCACGGTTGAGCCGCTGAAGGCCTCGTTGACCTCAAACAAGTCCACATCGTCCTGTTGGATGCCTTCTTTGGCCAGACACTTGGGTATGGCCCAGATCGGAGCCACCAGGACGTATTTCATGTCAATGCCGTAGGATGCCTGGGCGCCGATAGAGGCCAGGACCGTGCAGCCGAGCTCCTCGGCTTTGTCCCGGGACATGACCACAACCGCTGCCGCCCCGTCACTGATGATCGATGCGTTGCCCGCGGTGCCTAACCCATCCTTTTTAAAGGCCGGTTTCATGGCGGAGAACTGCTCGTATCTGGTTTCCCGGGCGCATTCATCTGTTTCAAAGAGAACGTCACCCCCTTTACGCTGCGGTATGCTGACAGGTACGATTTGATCTTTAAACCGTCCCGTAGAGATGGCTGCCAGCGCTCTTGCGTATGACGCTGCAGCATAGCGGTCCTGGTCTTCACGGCTGACATGGTAACGCTCCGAGCACAGCTCGTTGGAGATGCCCATGTGAAAATCGTTGACCGCATCCCACAGGCCGTCGTGTACCATGTGGTCCTCGAGTTTGCCTGCCCCCATGCGGTAGCCAAACCGGGCCTTGTCCAGATAGTAAGGCGCAAGGCTCATGCTTTCCATGCCGCCGGCCACGACCACGTCGGCATCTCCCACCTGTATGGCCTGGGCAGCCAGCATGACGGATTTGAGGGCCGAGCCGCAGACCTTGTTGACGGTGATGCACTCCGCTTCCCAGGGTATCTCGGCTTTGACGGCAGCCTGCTTGGCCGGGTTCTGGCCGTATCCGCAGGGGAGTACCTGCCCCATGATCACCTCGTTGACTACCTGCTTGTCGATACCCGCTCTTTTAACCGCTTCCTGGATGACGATGGCCCCAAGATCAGTGGCACCAATACCCCCCAGGGAACCGTTGAAACTTCCCAGGGGCGTACGGCACGCGCTGACAATAACTGCTTCGTTCATATCAATCTCCTAAACCCAAAATATTCAAAACAATAAAAATTTCATCACGAAATATTATAATAACATATAAAACATAATCCTCGGCCTGACTTTCTTATATAATTCAGTCATCGGAGTGTTTTAGGCGTCATTCCCGCGCAGGCGGGCATCCAAGGCCTCTGGCTCATCGATTCTGGATTCCCGCCTGCGCGGGAATGACGATTGTTTTAGGATAAAACTCCCCGCCCCTTGATATAATTAGGCCCGCAGGGCCGTCACGTAATAGATTTACCCGCCATGGAAACCATGGCGGGTAAATCTATTACTACATGTTCCGTCGGTACTGCCCGCCCACATCGTACAACGCCTGGGTGATCTGCCCCAGGCTGCAGACCCGCACCGTATTCATCAGTTCGTGGAAGACATTGTCGTTGACCAGTGCCGCTTTCTGGAGGCGGGCCAGTGCCTTTGGCGCGGCATCCTTGTGGCGTTCCTTAAAGGCAGCCAGGCGTTTGAGCTGGGACTGCTTTTCCCCCTCGGTGGCCCTGGTCAGTTCCAGGCCCTCGCTCAATTCTTCGAATTCGGCATCCGGATCCCGGAAGGTGTTTACGCCGATGATGGGCAGGTCGCCGGTATGTTTAAGTCCCTCGTAGTACATGGATTCTTCCTGGATTTTTCCACGCTGGTAGCCGGTTTCCATGGCGCCCAGCACACCGCCGCGCTCGCTGATTCTCTCGAACTCATAGAGCACGGCCTCTTCCACGAGCCGGGTCAACTCTTCCACGATAAAGCTGCCCTGGAGCATGTTCTCGTTCTTGGCCAGGCCCCATTCCTGGTTGATGATCATCTGAATGGCCAGGGCGCGACGCACCGATTCGTTGCTGGGGGTGGTGATGGCCTCGTCAAAGGCATTGGTGTGCAGGCTGTTGCAGTTGTCGTAAACGGCGCAAAGGGCCTGCAGGGAGGTCCGGATGTCGTTGAACTGAATGTCCTGCATGTGGAGGGAGCGGCCCGAGGTCTGAATGTGGTACTTGAGCATCTGGGAGCGGACTGATCCGCCATAAAGGTTCTTCATGGCAATGGACCAGATTCTCCGGGCAACCCTGCCGATTACCGTGTATTCCGGATCCATCCCATTGGAAAAGAAAAACGACAGGTTGGGGGCAAAGGCATCGATGGGCATCCCCCGGGACAGGTAGTACTCCACATAGGTGAATCCGTTGGCCAGGGTCAGGGCCAGCTGGGTAATGGGGTTGGCCCCGGCTTCGGCAATGTGATAGCCGGATATGGAAACCGAGTAGAAATTGCGCACGTGGTTGTCGATGAAATACTGCTGGATATCCCCCATCATCTTCAACGCAAACTCGATGGAAAAAATGCAGGTGTTCTGCCCCTGGTCCTCCTTGAGGATATCCGCCTGGACCGTACCGCGGACATTGGCCAGAACGTCTTTTCTTATGTTCTGAAAGGTTTCGGGATTCGGTTCGTTGCCGTTCTCCTTTGTATATTTGTCCACCTGCTGGTCGATGGCTGCATTGAGAAACATGGCCAGGATGATGGGTGCCGGGCCGTTGATGGTCATGGAAACGGACGTGTTCGGTGCGCACAGTTCAAAACCGTCATAGAGCGTCTTGATATCCTCCAGGGTGCAGACACTGACGCCGGAGGTTCCCACCTTGCCGTAGATGTCCGGGCGGAGGTCCGGGTCGTACCCATAGAGGGTGACCGAATCAAAGGCCGTGGAAAGCCGCTTGGCATCGGAAGCTGCGGAAAGCAGCTTGAAACGCGCATTGGTTCTGGCGGGGTCGCCTTCACCGGCAAACATGCGGGTGGGGTCTTCATCCACCCGTTTCAAGGGGAACACGCCGGCGGTAAACGGAAAGCGGCCGGCCACGTTCTCCTCCCGCATCCAACGGTAGATTTCACCGGGGTCCTTGAACGTCGGCAGGGAAATTTTG
This sequence comes from Desulfobacterales bacterium, assembly GCA_029940035.1. GTDB lineage: Bacteria > Desulfobacterota > Desulfobacteria > Desulfobacterales > B30-G6 > JAJDNW01. Next base: position 1,468 of record JAOZRT010000343.1, on the reverse strand, counting down.
GGGATTTTCTGGTGGCAGAGGGATTCCACATAAAGCGGCACCCGGATTTCCTTGTCTCTGACAAGGTAAACCAACTCGTCCTGGCTGTAGGCTTCGGCAATTTCTTGCCACTCGGACAAAAGGCCCTGGGCATCTGGATCCACTTCGTTCCGGGATTTGGCAAGTTCCTCTTTCAAGCGGTCCAGAGTGGCGTCGGCATCTCCATCTCTATGTGCCAGGTTTTTTTCCGCTTCTTCCAGATGCCATATTCTGCGGAGGATATCGCCTTGAATGTCTGTTTTGCGGTGATAACGTTGCACGGCTTCAGCAATTTCGGACAGGTAGCGGGTCCGTTCCGGCGGGATAATGATGGTCTTGGAGGATGATGTTTTGCATGTCGGTTTTTCCCGGCCGGCTTCCAGCAGGACCCCTGTTTTTGTGTGTATGGTTTCAACGATGGCATGGTAAAGGGCGGTAACGCCGTCATCATTGAACTTGGAGGCAATCGTCCCGAAAACGGGCATGTCGTCCGGGGCGGTTTCCCACTGACTGCGGTTGCGCTGCACCTGTTTGCACACATCCCTGACAGCATCCTCGCTGCCTCTTTTCTCGAATTTGTTGATCACCACCAGATCGGCATAATCGAGCATGTCGATTTTTTCCAGCTGGGATGCGGCCCCGAATTCGCTGGTCATGACATACATGGAAAGGTCGCTCAGGTTGACGATGTTCGAATCCCCCTGCCCGATGCCGGCGGTTTCAGCGATAATCAGGTCAAAACCGGCAGCTTTGGCCACACGGATCACCTCCTCCAGCGCCAGCGGGATCTCCGTGTTGGAGTGGCGGGTTGCCAGGGACCGCATGTAGATCCTGGGGTTTTTGATGGCATTCATGCGGATCCTGTCGCCCAGCAGCGCGCCCCCGGTCTTGCGCCGTGACGGGTCGCTGCTGATGATGGCAATACGGATGTCCTGCATATCATGCAGAAAACGCAGGATCAGTTCGTCGGTAAGGGAGGATTTGCCTGCGCCGCCGGTCCCGGTGATGCCTATAACCGGGACTTTACGCCCATTGATTTTTGTTTCCAGCCCGGATCTCAATTCAGCCAGCCCGTCATCTTCAGCGGCAACAGCCTGTTCCACGGTTGTCATCAATCGGGCCACCATCGGCTTATTGTCCGGGGAGAGCGCGGCAAGGTCCACATCCCCCGCAATGGTCACGGGAAAATCAAGCGCTTTGGCCATGTGATTGATGATGCCCTGGAGCCCCAGGGTGGCCCCGTCTTCCGGGGAATAGATCTTAGTGATGCCGTAGGCTTCCAATTCCCGGATCTCTTCCGGCACGATGACACCGCCTCCGCCTCCGAAAATTTTGATATGCGGGGCACCGTGCTCTTTGAGAAGGTCGACCATATACTTGAAAAACTCAATATGACCGCCCTGGTAACTGGAAACGGCAATGCCCTGCACATCTTCCTCGATGGCGGCAT
>JAOZRT010000072.1 GCA_029940035.1 Desulfobacterales bacterium | reverse complement strand
TCTGGCCTCTTTGGGCAGGCACAAGGCCGGCCCCTACACGTTTTCCGCTATCCGTCTTCTACTTTCCGACACACCGACACACCGACCACAGACGACCGACTACCGCTCACCTTCTCATTTTCTTACCTTCTGATCTTCCTCCGTCTTCTGTGGTTCTGTAGCTCTGCCCTTCTAGAACTCCGTCACTGTCTCCAGTTCCACCTCGGGGTAGATCTGCCCATGGCTGGGGGGCATGGAATTGTACACCCAGTCGATGTCCAGCGCCCCCATGGTGGTCAGCCGATACTTTTTAAAGCCTTGAAAGGTTCCCCGGACAAGAACCGACTGCATTTTCAGATTAACGCCCAAAATGGCTATCCGGGTACCGGCTTCGATGGCCTGCAGTTCGTCATAGTAGGGCAGGGTGGAGAAGACGATGCGCCGGCTGTCTGAGGCCTGGCACTGAATGGCCGGTATGATGACCGGGAAACCGTCTTTTCCCACGTAGGCGATAAATTTAAGGGAATCGAGCTGATTGAACAGGCTTTCGGCAAAAGGTTTGAGAATCCGATCCTCGCTGTTGGTGGCGGCAGCGCCTTTGGCCAGTTTGGTGGTCATGGCCGCCGGAATGATCTTAGCCATGGGAAGTTTCTCTTCCCCGTAGGTTTCAACGAGATCCAGGTAATGAACGGTGTTGATGCCGAAATAGGCGTTGTACCGGAACATGGGGATGTCGTTGTAGATTTCATATTCAGGGCCGTCGGTTTTTTTGTGGGACCAACGGGCTTTGCCGCGCCAGAGTCGCCTGTCCAGGGTCATGACTAAAAAACCGACCTGCGGGTTTATTTGCATGTACCACTTGCTCAACCCCATGCAGAACTGCCCGAGGGTCAGCTGGTCGGGGCCGCAGGCCATGATGCTGGTGATCAGGGTGAGGTGGATGTGCCCATCCGGATTGACACAGGCTATCAGGCCGATTTTTTCAGCCGGTTCGAACGCTTTCATTTCATTTTTGGAAAAATGATGTTTTAAAGTCATTTTGTGGTAAACCTTTTTTCCTGAAAAATTGATTATGGGACAATTTTCAATCCGTTTTTTTCGGATTCCCTATCTGTTTCAGATGCTTCAAACTTTAAGGAGCCGCTCCAATGCACGATGTCCGGGTTGACGCCGGAATGCTTGGCCACAGACACCAGTTGCTGGATATGGTTTTCTTCCAGGAGGTCGGCATTTTCAAACTGCCAGGTAAGGCCCAGGCGGGCGTACTTGTCCCGGCACAGGTTGTTGAAGGCGCACAGCTCCCATCTTTTCACCTTTTGATCCAGATGGGTTTTGATCCAGGCGCCGATGCCGTTGATGTTTCGCTCTGTATCCGTGGCCCCCGGAATGATCGGTGTCCTGATCCACAACCCTTCGGGGTACAGATGGGAATCTATGTAATCGGCAGCATGGACCAGGTTCTCAAGGATCGTGCGGTTGTCGCTGCCGGTAAATTCAAGGTGCCTTCGGGTATCGATTTCCTTGAGGTCGAAGAGCACCAGGTTGGCATACGGCAGGAGTTTATCCAGGGCCCTGACGCTGCACAAACCGCAGGTGTCCAATGCGGTTTTGATGCCCTGGGCCCGGATCTGTTTGAGAAATTCTGCCGCAAAATCAGCCTGGATCGTGGGTTCCCCCCCGGAAACGGTTACGCCGCCATCTGACTTTTCAAAATAGACCCTGTCCTTGAGAACGTCCCTTACCAGGTCTTCCAGGCGCCAGGATTCCCCCAAAAGTTCGAGCGCCGTCGAAGGGCACTCTTCGACGCACAACCCACAGCCGTCGCAACCATCGCGGTCGATGAGAATGCCCTTGGGGGTCATGGACAAAGCCTCATGCGGGCAGGTGTCCAGACATGTGCGGCAACCGATGCACCGCGAGCCAATCCAGTGAATTTGAGGAAGCAGGGAAATGCTTTCCGGATTGTGGCACCAGGCACACTTCAGGCTGCAGCCTTTGAAAAAAACGGTGGTCCTCAAGCCCGGTCCGTCTTCAGTGGACATGCGCTGGATTTCCAGGACAAGACCCTTTTTCATATGTTCAACCGTGGCACTGCTACGCATACTTTTTAATCTTGACGCAATCGAATCTTTTATCACGAAATTACGAAAAAACGAAACCACGAAAAAGAGCTACTAAATTTCATGATTTAATAATATCAGGTTTGCCCTTCATCATTAGATGTCAATCTGTGTAGGTTTCTATTGATCAGACTTATCTGCAACCAATTTCGGCAGGGCTGAAGCCCTGGACTACACAGCATGAAGCTGAATGCTTTGTAGCGCAGGGATTCATCCCTGCCATCATGCATATTCTCTGGATATTTGTTGTTAAAATTGACTATGGCTTAACCTGTTGATCACCTCATCCTGCAGTTCCTTGCCAACCGTGGTGAAATAGGCGTTGTAGCCGGTGATGCGGACGAGCAGGTGTCGGTAGTCCGTCGGGTTTTTCTGGGCGTCTCTCAGCATCTCCGGGTCGAGAATGTTGACCTGGAGCGCGGTACCGCCGTTTTCGATATATCCCTTCAAGAACGCCTTGAACTTCTGCCGGTGTTCCGGATCCTTCATCATGGACGGGTTGAAAGTCATGGTGTGGCTCGCACCGTTGGGAAGGCAGTTGATATAATCGAGCCAGTCGCCGTTCCCATCCGAAGCCTTGCCGCCCAGGACCTTGCCCACCGAGTTGGCATTTGAAGTGGGGCCGTTGATGTCGGCACCGTTTGAAGGGCAGATGGCATTGGATAGAAACTGCCCTTTCAGGCGCCCGTCGGCACTGGCGGCCATGACATACCCGTCGCCGGCCCAATAATTCCAGCTGAGCATACCGGGCCTGAACTGGCGACCGGTGGAACCGGTTTTGTATTTCCAGGCTTCCCCACACCAGAGATCCATCACCTGCTTGGCCAGGGCATCGGCTTGGTCGTCATCGCGGCCATACTTGGGGGTCTTGTTTTTGGCCATGGCCTGCAGCTTGGCGTGGCCTTTCCAGTTGTCCTTGAGCGCCTGGATGAGCTCTGCCATGGTGCAGGCCTTTTTGTCGAAAACCAGGTATTTGACGGCTAAAAGGGAATCCACGGTGGTGGCAAAGGTTACGGCTTCCAAGGTCGTTAGATTGATTTCAGCGCCTCCCCGGGTCACGTCCAGGCCTTTTTCGGCACACCCTTTTACCAGACAGGAGAGGTAAGGGGTGGGGAGGAATTCCGCACGCACGGCTTCCGAGGCTTCATAGACATCGGCACTCTTTTTGACGATGTAAGCGGTCTGCTCGGCATAGGCCTGCCAGAATTCTTCAAAACCCTTGAAGCGCCGTGCATCACCGGTGGTCGGCCCTGCCTGCTTTATTTTTTCAGGTTTGCCCTTCATGGGGTCCACAAAGGCCACCAGGTCTTTTCCTCCGGTAAGGGCCAGTTCGACAGCTTTAAGCAAATTCAGGTTGATGTCCACGGTGCCGGAGCGGTCATTGCCCTGCATGGTGTTTTCCAGACAGCCCACCGGCGCGTAGTCGTGAACATTGTCGGCATTGATCAGGTGGGAGAGGCCGGCTTTTTCGGCTTCCAGCATCATGCCGGCCATGGATCTTTCGTCGAAGTTGATCAGGAACGGTGCGCCCTGGCTATCGGAAATCATGCTGATGACCTTGTCCAGCAGCGGCTCCGGGGAGTTGCGATGCAGCCTGACGTTGGGTTTGGGTTCCAATATGGGAGTCATCTCGTCGATGACTTCCAGGAACATGTAGGTCAGGTCGTTGGTCATGTCCTGCCCGTTGGGGCCCACTCCCGAAAGCGTGATCAGCTGTCCAAAACCCGCCGTGATGCCCTGATTGCCGTTGCGGATCATGGCATCATAGGCCGTGTTGCAGTGGAACCAGAAGCATTTGAGAATCTCCTTGGCAAACTCGCGGTCCATGCCCTGGGAAGATGAATATTCCCAAAAGGGCAAGAGATACTGGTCGATGCGTCCGAAGGAGACGCCTGGCCCGGGGTAATTTTCGTCGCTCATGATGAGCATGTGGGACAGCCACAGGGCCTGTACGGCCTCCCAGAAGGTTTGAGGGGGGTCCCAGGGGACACGTTCGAGATTCGCGGCCATCTGGAGGAGTTCCTCCCTGCGTTCGGCAGCGCTTTCTTCCTGGGCCAGTTTTTTACACGTGCGGGCATATTTTTCGGCCAGTTTTCCGGGAAGGGTGGCCGAGGTCAGCATGGCTTTGAGCTGTTCGCCCCTGGGGCCATTTTGATCTTCAGGGGACAATGCGTCGCAGGACGCTTCCAATTCGGCATGGATGCCTTTCCAGCCTGTTTTCAGCACGCGTTCGTAGCCGGGGACGAGATGGCCGCTGGTGGCCCCGGCATTGCCGTAGCCATGGTCGTGAAACCATTTCATCCGGGCCCTAGCACCTTTTTTGCCCACAACTTTTTTATCGTAGGTTTTGCGCTCTTCCCTGGTAAAACAGGTGGAGGTGATGACGTTGAACCGCCCCCCGGCAATCAGGTCGCCCGGTAAAATTTCTTGGGGCAGGTGGTTCACCATGACCTCTTTGAGAAACCACGCATTTCTTTCCACGAGCGACAGGGACCAGAAGTCGTCCCTCAGGGGGATATTGCGGGCCGCCTGGTGGTAGCCGCCTCCCAGGGCGTCGATGAGCATGTAAACTTCCGGTACGATGTAATAGGTCATTTCCTGGTACAGCAGATCCCAGGGCGTGCCGGTGGACCAGGCGGTGTACTCGTTGTTCCAGTTTCGCTTACAGCCCTCGAAATAATAGTCCCGGAGCCAGGTAATGCGGTCTGAAAGGCCCTTGGGTTCCTTGATGTGATAGTTGGTTGTCTGTGCCAGGGAAGTTGTCACAACATTCTCCTCATTATAGCGTTTGGCAAAATACTTTTCTGAAACCTAATTAACCATGCGCATTCTTTACGAATGATAACTTCCAAAACAAACCGCCCCAAACGCTATTAAAATGAGTTTAAGATTTCAACTGGTTCGCTCATATAGAAACGATTGAGGAATTCAAATCCCGTCATCGTTATAAGATAATAAAAACAATAGCAGGGCGATTGCCAGGAAGATACATTAGTTTAAAAAATTTATTGTAGAAAATATCAAGTTGGGGGTCAATAACGAAATCTCCGTGAGAAAAGCCGCGAGATATCATCTGTTATAGACAGCTCCAATTTTCATGCTGCCAGTTTTGTGGAATTAAAATCAGCGGAGATTAAAGGCGCTGAAGATAAATTGTGATTTGTGGGATTTATATGCTGCCGAAGTTACCCGGCAGCTCCGCGGTGAGGCGGGTGACCGGCAACAGCCCTATGCGAAAACGGGTCTGGCCCACATGGTGGGGGTGGGGGCGGTCTGTGTGGTGCACATCCTGCAGCGTGCTTGATACCACTGACTATGTTTTTCCACGCTCTTCAAGTTCCTTGAGCAGATTGGCGAAGCCGACTTCGGCTGCCAAGCTCCTGCCCATGGCAGCCGCCGGGGCGAAGTTGCGGATGAAATTGATTTCCGCATCACTGGGCGGTTTTGTCTCTGTCAGCTTATCCGAAATATTCAATTCCCAGGGAATATCTTTCCGGGCATCTTCGACGGTTATGCGCGGGTGAATTTCTGCCAGGAACATCTCTTTTGTTTTATGGTCGAATTCAAATATGCCTTTCTGGGTGATCAGCTTGGTGGGGCCGCTGCCTTGGGGGAACAGTCCTGAACTATCTCTTTCGTCTCCACCACCCAGGTATCCGGGTGAGGTGACATAATCGAGATCTTCCACGAACTCGCCGCCCCGCATGGTGAGCACCGTGCGCTGGGAATAGGAGATAAAGTCGGCCGCCCCCCCGGATCCCGGCAGCCTCAGGTCGGGCTTGTAATAATCACCGATGGCTGTGGTGTTCAAGTTGCCGAACTTGTCGATCTGTCCGACGCCCAAAAAGCATATATCCACAAAGCCGCGGTAGGTCATGGTAAAGGCTGTAAAAAGGTCGGTGGCGCAGGCGTATCCTTTGCACGCCATGACATCGGCTATGTGGTTGGGGGGGATAAGCGGTTCAAAGTCGATCATGCCGGCTTCCATCATCAGGTTGGCCTGGGGCGCGTGCAGAGCCTTGGCCAGGGCGCCGGACGTGGTGGGTAATCCCACGCCCAGGATGACATTGTCGTAATCCTTGATTTCTCTGGCCACGGCAATGATCAATAGTTCGTCAAGGGTGTATTTTTTAGTCATGCAAAAGCCCCCTTTCTTCCAGCAGGTTCTCGATCTCTTCCATGGTCAGCCCTGTTCCCCGGTCTTTGCCATGTTCATCCCATGTGGAGAGAAAAGCAGATCCATAGTTGGCCGGCGCCGAATAAAAGGGTTTGGCCACGAGTTTCTGGAGCCAGCCGCTGCCGAATCTTTCCACGTAATGGTCGATATAAGCCTGCCGGTCCCGGCAGTTGAAAACCCACTCGTCCATCCATTCCTGAAGGCTTTCTTGCCTGGCAGCTGCCATGATGAACAGTCCCCACATAAGCTTATCCTGGTTGTAATGGCCCACCACCTCTGTGGGGTGTGCTCCCCAGGGCACTTCGATGACAGCATCGGCCCTGAAGGCCGGAATGATGGTGTGGTGCGGGCTGGAGCGGATAATCCCGGTGTCCACGATTTCTTCGCAGGTGAGAATGATCCTTTTGCTGGCCAAGGCCGCGGCAGGCACGCTGCCGATGGCGCCCCAGTATTGGGCATTGCCGAACTTGTCCGCGCGCTGGACGTGGACAATGCAGACATCCGGGGTTGCGGCCGGTACGGTCACGACGTCCTTTCCCGTGTAAGGGCACTTGATGACGCGGTATTTATCTTCTCCCATGAAACTGCGTTTTTTGAAAAGATCGGTGGCCATGATGCCTTCGAACACCTGCATGAAGGAAAACCCGTGCATCCCCGCCATGAGTCGGGCGTTGTAGTTGTAATTGGTATAATCTTCGATTTGCAGGGATCCTTCCTTAAGGGCGCGTTCCACGGCCGAACCGCCACTACGGCCACCGGAACGCATGACATAGGTCGTTACCAGTTTTTCGACTGCTCCGGCAGCCACCAGCAATTCGACATCCAGGATACCGGACTGAGAGTACAGGGTGAAGCCTTGCTTCCCCTGGCGTATGATTTCGAAAACCAGCTCCATACAGGTGCCCACGGTGTAGTTTCCGATAATCAGGTGGTCGCCGTCCTTTACAAAGCGTTCAATCGCCTCGGGGGCGCTCATCACCTTTTCGATGGGTTTGGTCATATTATTGTCCTTTGCGGTAAACTGATTTCCCTTCTTTAATGGATTTCAATGACTTTCAGAACCTGGGCAATCTCCGCGGCGGGCTCTTCCGTAATCCACTGGTCGCTGTAGTTCAGGCAGTTGCAGATGAACTCGGTGCTGTTGATGCGTTTTTGCATACGGTAGTGGACGTGGCCGCAGATGACGTAGCGGACATTATGTTCCAGGGCCAGTTCCCCGTACTGGGCGCTGCCTAAAAAAGCATTCAAATAAGACCACATGCGGTCAGGGTTCTGCACGGTGAAATCCTGAATGGGGAGGGCGTGAATGACGAGAATGATTTTTTTCCCTTCAAGGTCATTTAGCTGCTGTTTCAGCTTGTCAAAAAAATAGCCGTGCATCTCCCGGGTGGGCCTTCCCCAGATGGCTTTGACCTTGTCCTGCCACAGACGGTCGTCGATCTGCATGCGATCGAATTCTTCAATGGAGAAGTCAGGGCTGCCAAAGGAGTAATCATACCATCCGAGGTCGCCCATTGCTACCCAGTCGCCTATCAGACTGCGCGGCCCGTTGACCAGGTTGCCGTTGTGGGCCTGCAACCATGCATAGGCATCCCAGGCAGTAATATCAGGGTGGTTTTCGTTCCAGATATCGTGGTTTCCGGGAACAAAGAGACACTCCACATTGGTATCGTCTTCAAGTTCTTGCAGGCTGGCAAGGGTCAGCTCATAGTCGCTGGCCATGTCCCCGGCGATGATCATTTTGTCGATGCCCTTGGATGTGATGGCAGCTTTCAGGCCTTGCATGACCGGTTTGCCGGCTTCCGCATTGATGTCCACGTGTATGTCAGATAAAATTCCGATGCGCATTCTATTTCACCACCCGTTCACTTCGTTCACTCTGTGCTCGAGCGCAGCGGGTGGTGAGATCAATCAGGTTTTTTAGGTCCATTATCATGCCTCCCTTTTTAGGTGTGGCATTTGACTTTTCTCTGCGACTCTGCGGGTTGGTTTATTAAATTTTAGGATTTACCTTTTCTGAAAGCACATCCCCCAAAATGTTGAAGGCAAAAACGGTAAACGCCAGTGCCAGGCCAGGATAAATGGCCATCCAGGGGGCCAGGGCCATGTAGTTGCGGGCATCCTTCAACATGAGTCCCCAACTGGGGGTGGGGGGTTGGGTGCCGAGACCCAGGTAGGAGAGTGAGGCCTCGATGACCACGGCCAGGGCAAACGTGATGGAGCATTGCACCACTACCTTGCCCAGAAGGTTGGGGATGATGTGTTTGTAAACAATCTTAATGATCGGGCTTCCCAGCGAGCGCGATGCCTCCACGTAGCCTTCGGTTTTGATGACCAGGGTCTCGGCCCGCACCAGCCGGGCAAAAACAGGGCTGAAGATGACACCGATGGCGATCATGACCTGCAGCAGGCCGTAGCCCAGGAACGAGACGACGGTGATGGCCAAAAGAATTGTGGGGAAAGAGAGGAGGCTGTCCATCAGCAGCATCAGCGTGTTGTCGGTCAGTTCGTTGGAGAGCGCAGCCACCAGGCCCACCAGGGATCCCAGGAGAACCGATATGACTACGGCAACGATCCCCACCAGCAAGGCCGAGCGGGATCCGTAGATAATGCGGCTCAACACATCCCGTCCCAGGTTGTCCGTACCCAGAAGGTGAGATCTGGCCGGCGGTGAAAAACGCTGGTCCAGGTTCTGCTCCACCGGGTCGTATGGTGCGATTGTCGGGGCTGCCACAGCGGCAGCCCCTATCACGACCAGAAACAGGATCGACACAAAAAATAAAATTTCAGAAGATTTATGTTTCATAAGTAGTTTAACATACTGAAATCATGAATATTTCAATTGCAGTAAGTAAGAAATTTAGAAGGTGAGAAGGTAAGGAAATCCAGACTTCTCACGTTCTCACCTTCTTAAGCTCTGCTGTTCTTGTTGTTACTTCACGTCTGTCCACCGGAAGTCAAACGTATCCAGGCTGGGGGTCATGCGGAAGTCGCTGACGTTCTTCCGGGTGCCGATACGGCGGTAAGACGACCCCAGATACATGAACGGTGCTTCCTCAGCCATGATCTGCAGGGCCTGGTCGTAAAGTTTTTTCCGGTTTTCAAACCCGTCGGTTTTAGCTGCCGTGGCGATGAGTTCGGCTGCTTTGGGGTTGTCCCAGCGCACATACCTTTTTACGGTACCGTAATTGGCAAGCGTGCCGTTGGGATCGAGCTTGCCGGTATGGCCGATGACCGTAAAGTCGTACTTGGCTTTTTTGTACACATCGCCGATCCAGGTGGACCAGTCCACCAGCTTAATCTTGACGTTCAGGCCCACCTTGGTGAGCATGGCCTGGTAGATTTCACCGGCCTTGACATGGGGCGGATAGTTCTGGGGCAGAAACATTTCGAACTCTCTGTCCTTGTCCACGCCGGCTTCGGCCAGGAGTTTTTTAGCCTTGGCCGGATCATAAGGATAGAGGTCGGTAAAGTCTTTGTAGTAGGCGTTGCCATAGTCCATGAAGGTACCGATGGGTTTGCCCCCGCCGTGGGCTACATCCAACACTTTCTGCTTGTCGATGGCGTGGGTGATGGCCTGGCGCACCTTAGGGTTATCCAGGGGTGGCCGGCTGCAGTTCATGGGCATGACCAAGATCAGCGAAGTTAATACCTTATTGACCTCAACATCCGGGCTGCTATTTAGTAATGGTTCGTCCTCATGATCGACTAAATAACTGACATCCACCTGGCCGGAGATCAAACCCTGAACCTGGACAGCCCTTTCCGGTATGATGTGCATGGTCACTTTATCCAGTTTGGGCAGACCCTTCATCCAGTAATTCTTGTTTTTTTCAAGGACAATTTTGCCGTCGCGAATCCACTGCGTCATCTTGAAGGGGCCTGTCCCCACGGGCTCGGCGGCAAAATCATGGTTGCTCGCGATCAGGCTTTGGGGCAGTATGGCACCCCATCCCGAGGCCAGAGTTCCCAAAAGAGGAGCCGACGGCGCAGAAAGTGTCAAAACCACTGTTGTGTCATCAGGCGTTTCGATACTGGTGATGGGGGCGAATTCATTGGCATTGGGCGAGCCGGTTTCCTTGTTCTGGATGCGTTCGAACGTGGCTTTGACATCCTGGGAGGTCAGTTTGTCATTGTTGTGGAAGACAACGCCTTTGCGCAAGGTAAAGGTCCAGGTCAGGCCGTCGGCGCTGATGTCCCATTTTTCAGCCAGGGCCGGGACGATTTTGCCGGTTTGGTCTGGTTCGGCCAGGGTGTCGTATACGCTTTTCAATGTCTGGAACGTCAGGGTTCCGGACGTTTTATGGGGATCAAGCGAGTCCGGGCTTCCCGACAGGGCAAAATTGAGCTCCTTGGCCCCGGCAATTCCGGTCAGGAGCATGACGGACATGGCAACAGCCAGCGTTATAAACAGTGATTTTTTCATGACGGCCTCCTTTTTTTGACGCGATACAGTTTGGTTGGCAGCATTTTTAACAACGGCTTCAGATGCTCTTTTTTAGTATTTTGAATTAATTATTCTTAATTATCAACGGCTAATTATGATTGGCCAATTTTAGACAGGCCACTTTGTGACTGCCGTCTATGGTTTCCAGCTGCGGTTCCTGTCCACGGCACTCCTGGCCGGCCATGGGGCAGGGGTCGCAGTAGCTGCACACATTGGCTCCTTCAAGCGGTTTTTTGTCTCCCCCTGACGCTGCTGCCTCCGGTGCCGTGAAATCATCGGCTGCGGGTGTGGTCTGCATGCCGGGTATGGAGGAAAAAAGTTTCAAGGTATAGGGGTGCATTGGATGGCCCATGATTTCATCGGTGGATCCTGTTTCAACCAGGCGGCCCTTGTACATGACGGCAATCTGATCGCTGAGATAGGCCACGAGATTGAGGTCATGGGAGATGAACAGATAGGTCAGCCCCAGTTCTGATTTCAAATCCTGGAGCAGGTTGATGATCTGGGCCTGGATGGACACGTCCAGGTTGGAAACCGGCTCGTCCAATACCAGGAAATCCGGTTCCATACAGAGAGCCCGGGCAATGACGATGCGCTGTTTCTGGCCACCGGAAAATTCGTGGGGATACCGGGTGCTGTGTGACGGGGAGATGCCCACCAGGTCCAGCATCCGGGTGACCAGTTCTTTTCTGCGGCTATTATCGAGACCGCGATTAAAAAGCCCCTCTTCGAGGCTGTCCTGGATGTTCATCTTGGGGTTGAGCGCGCTGTTGGGGTCCTGAAAAACGATCTGCATGCGCCGGCGGAAAGAGCGCAACTCGGTAGCCTTGAGGCCGCCAAGCAGGGTATTGTCCACCCACACTTCGCCGTCAGTGGGCGGGTCCAGGTACAACACGGACCTGACCAGGGATGTCTTGCCACATCCGGACTCCCCCACCAGACCGTACACACTCTTTTTTTCAATCCCGAAACTCACCCGGTCAACGGCTTTAACGGCATTTTTCGAACGTTTGAAGAAGCCGTGTCCGTAATAGGTCTTTTCCAGGTTTACAATTTCGACAAATCTGTTCAAATTATTGTTCTCGCTTCCGTGTATCGATATTTCCGCCTGTTAATATAACCGTGGAACATAATTTTATTGTACCATGTGGCAGGCCGCAGAGTGGCCGTTGCCGTAGTCCTTGGTCATTGGAATTTCTTGGCTGCATCTGTCACTGGCCAAAGCGCACCGCGGGTGAAAACTGCAGCCTTGCGGAATGTTTTCAGCATCGGGCACACTTCCAGGTATGGCCCGCAGACGATGTCCCCGTTTTTTCGCATCCGGGATGGACTGCAACAGTGCGCTGGTATACGGGTGCAATGTATTCTCGAAGAGGGCCTTGTTGGAGGCCGACTCCACGATTTTACCGGCATAAATCACCGAGACCCTGTCGGCAATTTCACGTACGATGCCCAGGTTGTGCGAGATAAAAAGGATGCCCATGGAAAACGTGGCTTTAAGGCTGCGGATCAGTTTGAGGATCTGCAGCTGCAGGGTGACATCCAGAGCGGTGGTGGGCTCGTCGGCTAGTAATAAAGAGGGGTTGCAGCAGATGGCCATGGCGATCATGGCCCGCTGTTTCATGCCTCCGGAAAGCTCGTGCGGATAGGCGTTCAAGACCCGACGGCTCTTACCCAGGCCCACCACGTCCAGGAATTCCAGGGACTTTTCCACAGCCTGCCGCTTGGACATGCCCAGGTGCAGGATCAGCATCTCGGTAATCTGTTCGCCGATTTTCAGGGAAGGATTGAGATATTTGGCCGGCTCCTGGAAAACCATGGCGATTTCATTGCCCCGGATCTTACGCATTTCAGCATGCGGCCGTCCGATGAGCTCCTCCCCCTTGAACAACAGGCTGCCGGCGTTGACCCGGGCAGGGGGAGTTGGAACAAGGCCCATGATGCTCATGGAGGTCACGGTTTTGCCTGAGCCGGATTCACCTACCAGGGCGAGGATCTCACCTGACGAGATTGTCAGATCGATGCCCCTCAAGGCGTGTGCCGCTCCCCTGGCCTGGATAAAACTGATGTCCAGGTTTTTTATTTCCAGCAGATTGTTATTTGATACAGTCATATTTGGTTCTGGTTATTTTTTTATAAATCTATTAAAGATTACCCATCAAGTTTCATGCCAAGCAGTTGATTACGCACGGGCCGGAGGCTTTCATAGGCAAGGCGTCTGAGGGTGAAGTCGTAGTTGTTTTACTTCGAATCCTCAGCAACGCAGCATATGGAAGTCTCCAGCCCGCCCTCTGGGTGAAATTTAATGAGAAAAAGGTAATTATTTTAATCACTCATTTTTATCAAGAAAGGATCTCATTAAATTTCATACAAAATCAGCTGATTCGGATTTTAGGGTTAAGAACGCTGTACAGTATATCCACGGCAAAATTGATAAACGAAAAAACAAAAGCCACAAAAACCACACCGCCCTGAATGAGCGGAAAATCCCGCTGGTAAACGGCGAACAGAAACAACCTTCCCAGACCCGGCAGGGAAAACACCTGTTCGATGATAATGGCCCCTCCCAGCATGTAACCGAGCTGTATGCCGGCGATGGTGATGACCGGTAAAAGTGCGTTTCTAAGGGCGTGCTTGTAATTGACCATTCTTTCGGTGAGGCCCTTGGCCCTGGCGGTGATCACGTATTCCTTGCTGAGTTCCTCCACCATGGAAGCCCTGGTAAGCCGCAACAGTACAGCGGCCCGGGCAATCCCCAGGGAGATGGAGGGCAGAATCAAGTGGTTGATGCTGCCGGAACCGAAAAGTGGAAAGACCCTGTATTTAATGGACAACAGCATAAGGAGCAGAATCCCCAGCCAGAAACTGGGGATGGCCATGCCGGCCTGTGAAAACAGCATGCCCAGATAGTCCCAGAACGACCAGCGCCGGACCGCCGAGATGACCCCTAAAGGTATGGCGATGACAATCGACAGGAGAATCCCCAGCACAGCCAGGGTCAGCGTGAGGGGGAAGCGTTCCATGATAAGGTCGCTGACCGGCCGTCCCGAGGTCAAGGATGTCCCGAAATCGAATCTAAAGACGTCCCAGATCCACTCCAAATACTGGTTGAGCATGGGTTTGTCCGTGCCCAGTTTGGCACGAATAGCCTGGATATCGCTTTCGGCTGCATCCACGCCGGCAATGGTCAGGGCCGGGTCGCCAGGAATCACCCGGATGACCAGGAAGACGATGGTCGAGATAATCAGGACTGTGAGAATCAGGCGCCCGAAACGCCTTAACGCAAAGAGTAAGATGGTGTTAATTCCTTGTCAGTATTGAACATAGTAGCGACGAAGTCGCGTTATATAAAATCGTGGTACACGATTTTATTTTTACAGCTCCCAGATTTTTCCTGTCTCAGCCAGTTCCACGGGACCGTTAAAAACCCCGGCCGCCTGGGCAACGAGGTCTGCATGGTTGCCGAAGTGGGGCAAATGGGACAGTACCAGGCTTTTCGCATGGGCCTCTTGGGCGATTCTGCCGGCTTCACCGGCAGTCAGGTGTCCGCTGACAACACCTTTGTATTCATTGTACAAACTGGACTCGCAAATCAGGAGGTCGGCATCTTTGGCTGTCTGCACCAGCCCATCCTCCCACTGGGTGTCGGATATATAGGCCAGCACCTTGCCGTTTGATTCGACACGCATGGAAAAGCAGGGGTCCGGGTGCACATTGCGCTGGAAGGTAAAGGTCACATCTCCCAGGCAGAGCGGCGTGTCCGTGTCGATGGCATGGCCCCTCGTGAACGCGTGGTAGGTGAGGCCCGCAAAGTTGCCATCTTCGGCATGCCCGTAGATATCCAGCGGTTTATCGCGCTGGCCCAGGTCCATCAGCACCCGGGCTGCGTACTGCAGGCAACCCAGGTCAGCCACATGGTCATGGTGATAATGAGACAGGACCACGGCGTCGATTTCCTCCAGTTCTGTATACTGCTGCAACTGCCCCAGGACACCGGATCCGCAGTCAAGCAAAATGCTGTGTCGGCCGGTTTGTAAGAGGTACCCGGATGTCGCCTGCCCCACGCCGGGATACGCTCCCCACCAGCCTATGATGGTAATCTTAATACGCTTTTCCTTTCCAATTAAATTTCATGCAAATCCATATATTTTATCGTTGCACCGTATGCTGTAGCATACCCTGGAAACTCCGGATGCAGAAATTTTGTCTGGTAGAGCTCTCCCACCCGGGCGAGGGTCTCGCGAATATGTTGGTTGGCGGCAACCTTGCCCACGGCCACGATGCTGTCGCTGCAGCCTGCATGGCGGGCACAGAGGGAAGCCATGATGCCGATGGTCTCCGCCACCAGCGACAGGATGCCCGCGGCCTTGTCTTCGACGCTTTCGGACTTGATGTTGGCAAAATTGCTAACCGTTGCATCGGCCGGAAGAAAACTGAGGTCGGCCAGGCCCAGGTCACCGATGGTGAGGTTCATGCGGGCGGCACTGCCTTTGAGGGCGAGCTGTTCCACCTCTAAAGCATCGTCTACCCCACAGAGCAGTTTTGCCAGGCCTCTTATGGTGCCGCCGCCCACAGCGGATCCGCCTACATGGGTGATGGCCTGATGCTCTACATGCACCATGGCGCTGCCTGTACCCATGCTGACCACCAGGCACTTCCGGCAGCCGGCCAGGGCGGCACCCCCCAGGCCGATGGATTCTATTTCAGGAACGTCTACAACCTGATCTTTGAGCTTGGAGGGCATGTCTGCGGACGCACCACTGACAGCCACATGCCTGGTGGGGTTCATTTTTCGAATCTTATTCAAAGCCCGTTCGATTTCAGACCAGTTCCGGGTTTCGATGCTCAGGTGATCCACTATGGATTTATTTTGGACTACGACAAAATCGGTGAAGGATGCGCCTCTGTCAATGCCAATGATCAATTCAGACATGGTTCCAACCCTTAGATATGATCCTTTATCTGCGCCAGATTCTGGATGATGGGTGCGTCATTGATTTCTTCCACTCCCAGGGTGCCGAAACGGTTCAGGATGAGCGCCTGCATGCCCACCTTATGACTGCCCACGGCATCATCGTAATAGTTGTCGCCTACATAGATGCATTCCTGTGGAACGGCCTCGGCCTTTTGCATGGCGAGATTGAATATGGCCGGGTCTGGCTTGTCGATACCGACTTCGGCGGAGATAATGCAGTGGTCGAAATACCCGATCAAGCCGTGGCGCTCGAGCAGGCCCCGCGCGGAATGGTCCCAGTTGGAAATGACGCCCATGCGCAGGGCGCGCTCTTTCAATTCCATGAGTACCGCGTGCACATTGTCAAAGGGGATCCAATAGTCTTCGGTTGACATCTGGATTTGTTCCCAACATTTGTCAACCTCAGCAACATCCAGGGCGATACCCAGGCGATAATTCAGGACTCCCAAAAACCAGGGCATGTAAACCCCTCTGCCCTTTAAAAAAACACCGGGGTACTCCCGCATGAACAGCTTATCCACCCAGTGGAACTCCCTTTCCAGGGTTTCCACGGAGATATCTTCCCCAAAGGTTTTCAGGGCTTGACAATAGGTGACCTCACGCTTCATGCGCAGCAAGGTATAGCCGATGTCAAACCATATATGTGAGATTTTCATGAAACAGCTCCAAATCGGTAATTGAAGCTATCTCTATAGAAAAATGATAGGGAAATGACAAGACTAATTGTTTGGTTGCGGGTTCTTCAAATGCGGAATGCGGATTTTGGAAAGCGGAATACGGAATGTGGAATGTTGATTTTGGGTGATTTGTCTGGTGTCGGGTTTCGGTGCCCGGTTCTGTACTTGACAAGTTGAAGATATAGGGCTTTACTTTTGAGCGGACGTACCGATTCAACGGTCAAAAGGGGCCATCATATTGCCCGATCAAGCAAAAAAAATTTTTGAACAAAAAAGATCGCTCAAGGGGTTGTATGCCATCGGCATCCTTTCAACGGCCATCGGTCTGACGGTCATCGTGATTCTCAACATGTTTACCCCCCTCGAGTACATTCTGGACCAGTTGACCCAAAGTTCGCCCGATGGTCAATTTTTATTGGGATGGCTCATTGTACGGCGATTTTTAGGCCTTATGTTTTTAATTGTATTGAGTAGTTGCCTGTTATTGGCCATCATGCGCCAGATGCTCAAGCCTGTTCCCCCAGTGTCGGTCAAGGGCAAGCGCCTGCCGGTTGCGTGCTATAAAATTATTTGAGTTCAGGACATCACATACAGGATTTGGGGAGCGATTCGGCATTGAACCGGCTTGCCGGGTGAGAGGCCCATTTGAACCACCTGGCTGGTGGGGCCAGGACCCTGAGTTGGAGGCTCTCCGAGCGGATACGTACATCGCTGAAGATACCTTGATGATTGAGCTGCACAATATGTAACCACGTGGCTTGATAAGTCTTTTAAAAAGGGCGGATCGTTCCTTCCATCTGTATCTGTTCAATGGCCTCCACCCGTTTGAGTACCGGCGGGTGGGAGTAGTTCAGGAATACGTAAAAAGGGTGTGGGACCAGGTTGG
>JAOZRT010000342.1 GCA_029940035.1 Desulfobacterales bacterium | reverse complement strand
GGAATCCAGATGGCTCTTTCATAGTATCATCTCCCCGCAGTTATTGAGAAGTTGCTTTCCTGTTTTCCCATTTAGATCCCTCCTAAAACATATCTACTATACCACATGGTGGCCGGCACAAAAATTTATTGTTTTAAAAAAAGCTTGACAGGACCACATTGTGGTACTATTCAAGAAACAGGGCTACGTTGTGGCTCTGTTTTACAAAGCTAGCGCACAATTCGATGTGTGAAATTTCTGTATAGTAAGTTGGTTTTAACCTACACCGATAGGAGAACTTATGAGACAGAGCACAAGTAAACCGTTAGCAGCGCCAAATATATTCGAGGAGAAAACCGAATCATTTGAACAAGAAGCTCAAGAAAAGTACTATGCGGCTGTTCAGAACATACAGACGGTGGCGCTTTCTGATCGGTTTAATCGATTATTAGAGCGCAGGATTATTCCCACACTTGAACGAATCGGTTTTGACAGACAACTTTGTTGGGCGCTTTTTAAAATGACTGCGCCGGCCTGGAAAACGATAGGGCCGGTCGGCGATGATGATGTCGAACTGATGTATCCCATTTTGATGAAAGATATAGGAGAAATACGAAGGGGTATCATATCGAATTCAAGAAAAAATTTCAGGGCACGGTCAATCCTGGATAAAATGGACTCTCAAGCGGCTTACGCATCGATGAACAGTGCAATGCATCCTGCGAAACTCTTAAAGGATTTCAACGACATTTCGCTTTCATGGATAATTTTGCCCCGTGCATACGATCTTCTGAAAAAAGATCATTCGCGCTCTATGCTGATCTATATAAAATCGTTGGATAAGGAGCCGGAATTTGAATTCACGAGGATTCTGGCACGCATCATTATAGAGTTTGTGGGCAACTATTCCCTCAAGTATATGGATGATGGTCAGCTTAGAGACCAGACGGTCGATGCCTTGTTCTACGGTTATGCAACCATGTTCTGGAAGAACCTGAGGACACCGCCGAATGGGCTCGAAGATGGATTGGTCTTTGAGAGTTTCTTACGTTGGGCCAAGATGATTCACGGCAGATTCGCTTCAACAAATAGGGATATGGCAGGAACAACTGAAAAAATGGAAGAAGAGCAAGAAAAGACTTTCCCGGTTTACAATGCCTTTGGTCTTGCCCACCATAATCACTACGACGTTAACCGATTCTTTGTTGCGCTGCGGCATGGAATTCCGGGAGTGGAATCCGTTGTCCGATATTTTGGAATTGGTGGCCCTCTCCTGAAAAATAGGACCGACGGGCGATTGCCTTATGCTGCCGTTCCAAAGACATTGAGTGTACTTTTTCGTCAGATCAAGAAAAGATACCGTATTGAGACACCAAGGACCAAGAAATCCATACGGGAATTTTTGTCGAGACTAGGATCAAACTACAATGTAGAGCGAATCAGGACTGTCTTTTCCGGAGGCGAACCTCCGGAAACGCTCAGGTTTGCCGGTCCGCGTGTTTTGAGTATGGTTCAGGATTTGGCAACATCCATACACTTAATGAGTACAAGAAAAGGAGGCCCTGAGGATCTCATTGCAGAAGCAATGGAGACAGGCTCCAATGAAGGCATAAGATTATAGCAATCGTTTTTCGCCGGTCAGTTTCTGGATTTCACTGATCTCCTGGGTCACTTCAAGGACACCCAGATAGGTTCCCTGCCCGTCTCGTACCGGGAAATACCGGATCAAGATTTTTTGCCCGCCCAACGCGATCCAGAACTCCGCTTTGTCCAATTCACCGTTCTTAAAGCCATTGACGATCTGCTCGACCTTGTCGATGCTCTTGCCTGGATGGCATTTGGCGACTTTGCGTCCGATAACCGATCGGCTGCGGACAAAAATTTTTTCCTTGTCGAGTCGATTGAAATAGGCCACAGAATCTTCTGCATCGACAAACGTGACTTCAAAAGGCAGGGTCTCCATGATGGCGTCGATCTGTTCATAGGTCAGATTGGTTAAAAGGCTGGTTCTGGCCGCTTTTCCACCCTCAAGCTCATGCAGCATAGCCGCTATCTTTTGTTCGAAATTACCGCTGTAAACACTGGCGCTAAAACCTTCAAAAGCGTCGACCAGGAAGGTGTTGTCTTCTTCGGAAAAAACCTTTCTCCCCATGGCATACAATACGTCATTTTCTTTCCATATATGGTTGGCACGTACATCTAGGTATTCCAATCCCTTCTTCTTGAAATCGGTTTTTGTTTCCAGCGTCATGGCGGGGATGTCGCCGGTATCTCCGGCCATCTTATCCAGAAGCAATCTTTCATATTCATGCTCACCCACCATGACCCGTATGGGACCATCCTCTGGGACACCTCTTTTGACCAGCAAGGGAAACAACCAGTCCTCTTCTTTTTTATTATGAATCCGGTCTCCGAACTCAAGCAGGAAATCGATGGTACGCCTCAGTGAAAACAGGTCCGGGGAGTTATCCGGTAATTTCCCGAGCTCATTTTTTAACACATCCATTGCTCGTTCAATCATTTCGTGATCGTTTACGAGTATTTCATCCCATCGTTTTTTATCCATGCCATCTCCTGCTCTACTGTTATATAAAATTGTGTTCTTTGTGTTTTTCCGCAATAGTGGTCGCCAGATCATCCAGGGCCTTTAAATCATCTGATGAAGGCACCCCCTTGCAAAGGACGGGATCTATGACTTCTACTTTGAGATTCGGGATCATTCCCGCAAGTATTTCCACGGTCTTCCCCCCCCATCCATAGGAGCCGATGATGGAAAGAAATTTTGCTTTGGGACGAATGGCATTTGCCAGGAATGCACCATAAGCAGCGTAAGGATGAGGACCTGCCAGGATTGTGGGCGTGCCGATGACGATTGTCGCTGCATCAACCAGGGCCATGGCGAGTTTGCCTATGTCGGTTACACCCAGGTTGAACTGTTCGACCCCGACACCTTTCTCCACAAGGGATGAAACTAAATAATCGACCATCTGCTTTGTGCTTGCATGCATTGATACATAAGGCAGGACCACTGTGTTGCGGACAGGGCCGAGGGTCCACTCACGATAAGCGTCGATTATAATTGCTGGGCGCTGAAATATTTGGCCGTGGCTGGGGGCTATCATTTCTATATCGTAAGACGCAAGTTTCTCCAGATTTTTCCCGATCACTTTCCTAAAAGGCATCATGATCTCGGCATAGTAGCGCTTAGCGGCCTCACAGACGCGCCCTTCATCAGTAACGAAGAGATCGGTTGTCGCAATATGGGAACCGAAAAAATCACAACTGAAGAGAATCCTGTCTTCTTCAAGATAGGTCACCATGGTCTCAGGCCAGTGAACCCAGGGGGTATGAATAAATTTAAGGGTCTTATCCCCGAGAGACAGGGTTTCACCGTCCTTGACAGTTATGAAAGACTCCTCGGGTATGGGAAGGAGATCCATAAGCAGCCCCTTGGCTTTGGGCGTTGATATCAGCCTGGCCTCGGGGTATTTTTCAAGAATCTGCGGAATTGTTCCGGAGTGATCCTGTTCGGCATGGTGGGAGATGACGTAATCAATTTTAGAGACGCCCTCAAGCTGCGCCAGGAGCTCATCGGCCATTGGGGAATCAACAGAGTCCAGTAAAACAGTCTTCTCGCTGCCTTCAATGAGATAGGCGTTATAGCTGGTGCCGTCCGGCAGGGGGATAAGAGCGTCGAACAGGCGTCTGTCCCAATCCACGGAACCCATCCAGTAAATACGGTCCTTTATTTTTCTGGCTTTCATGTCAGTACCTCCTTTGGTTTTTGATATTTATAGTTTCAAAAGGTGCTTGATTGGTTCCGGGCAATCGGATTACTCCCAGTCCAGCAACCGCTGTTGCCCTTCAAGCTTGCGGATTCGGGTCAGGTCCTGGCTGACCTCCAGTGTACCCCGGTAGTAACCGCTGGCATCCCGTACGGCAAAGTAGCGGATGTAGATAAATTTGCCGCTTACTTCGATCCAGAATTCAGCCGTGTTCCTGGACCCGGACTTGAACGTGTCCAGGATCTTGTTGACCAGATGGACACTTTGGGGGGGGTGGCAGTTTCGAACCTCCCGGCCGATGATCGCGGGGCTCCTTGGGAAGATCCGTTCCGGTCCTTCGGAGTAGTAAGCCACTCTATCGTTTTCATCAACGAAGGTCAAGTCCACCGGCAGGTGGGTCAACATCAGGTTGATCTGCTCCAGGGTCATTTGTCCCGTATCCAGGCCCAATGTCCCGGCCACGTCTTTCAGGGCATCTACTGGTTCGGCCGGCGATTCCTCGATCTTCTCTACGTTTTCTTCGGGCCAGCCCTTGTCCGGAACCACCCAGGCGAAACCGATGTCGGCCTCACCTTCTTTGACCCTGATCCACTCGTTTTGGGTCAGCATATCCAGACTGGTGGGGAAGAGGATGTGCTCTTCCTTGTAAATCATGTCGCGAATGGTTTGAATGGCTTCTTTCAGAGAGGTCACCGTTGGTACCGCATCGTTGCCTTTAAATGCCTCCCGGGCCTGTTTCAATTGTGCACGGATGTCATCGTGGAGGGACCACATTACCTGCGAAGGCCCGGTAAAATGGTGCGCCTCCAGCATCGGAAAAAGCTGGTTTTCCTTGCGCGTGTAATGGGTGTCGATTTCGGATAACCGTTTTATGAGGTTTCCCAGCGCCTGGCTGTGCGCCTCGAAGGCTTCAGGGCTGGGGGGTTGTCCCAGACGTCCCATGAGCATGCTGATCTCACTCATGACCTTCTCGGAAGCCCGGTTTTCTTTCATGAAAGTGTGGATCGGGTGCCCGGGGGGA
>JAOZRT010000071.1:6729-17283 GCA_029940035.1 Desulfobacterales bacterium | reverse complement strand
CCCCTTCGAGGGGCCTTCCTCATACCTCCGGCTCTGCCGGAGGTCGCTGATTTATTAATGACAATCTAATTACAGCGAACCCACAACTCGTAACCTGCAACACAGAGAATTTTATGGGCATTGAAAACAATAGCAATATTTCCGACAACAAGGCAAACGCCATTCAGGCCTTTCGAAACCACGTGTCATCCGGCAAGGCAGATTTTTTTCAGACATTCGGCATGGATCTGGTCATGGGGGAACGCGAGGGCATGTTTCTGGCCGACATGGATGGCCAAAAAAAGCTGTTCAATCTACATTGCAACGGTGGTGTGTTCAACCTGGGGCACCGTAATCCGGAACTGATTGAAGTGCTCAAAAGGAGCCTGGACAGGTTCGACATCGGGAACGGTCATCTCATGAGCCGCATGCGGGCGGAACTGGGGGAGCAGATTGCGGGCCTGATGCCGGAGGATCTTGATTACACGGTGTTCGGCGTTTCCGGCGGAGAGGCCGTGGATCTGGCCATTAAAGTTGCCCGTGCCTATACCGGCCGGGAGAAAATAATTTCCGCCAAAGGCGGCTACCACGGCCACACCGGGCTGGCCCTGGCAGCCGGGGACCGGCGATACCGGGAACCATTCCGCGTCTCTGCAGCGGGATTTGACCAGGCTCTGTTTGGCGATATTGCCAGTCTTGAATCAATCATCGGGGAAGATACCGCAGCCGTTATCCTGGAAACCATACCGGCAACCCTGGGCATGGTGATGCCCCCGCCGGACTACCTCGCGGCTGTCCGGGATCTGTGTACCCGTATGGGGGCGATCTTTATCATCGACGAAGTGCAGACAGGGCTGGGGCGGACCGGCAGGCTCTGGGGATTCGAACACTACGATGTGGTTCCTGACATGGTGGTTCTGGGCAAGGGGCTTTCCGGAGGAATTTACCCCATAACGGCAACAATACTGCGCACCCCCCTCGAACGGGTCTTTCACGAAGATCCCTTCATTCACGTTTCAACTTTTGGCGGGGCCGAGCTGGGCTGTTGTGTTGCCGGGCGCGTGCTGGAGATGTCAGCGGAACCGGCATTTCTGGATCATGTCAACATCTTGTCAGGCGATTTCCGGGAGTGTGTGGGTAGGCTGCAGGAAAAATACAGCGATTTTGTCATTGGATTTCGGCAGCTCGGTTTGATGATGGGGCTGGTGTTCGAGGGGGAGATTTCCGGACAGGTGGTCAGCAAAACAGCCTATGACAATGATTTATTGATGGTGTATGCCAACAACGACCCTTCTGTTTGTCAGCTGTTGCCGCCGTTGACCATGGACAGAAACAAAATGGACTGGGTTGCCGAACGCCTGGACAGGGCTGTGGACCAGGCGCGGGCATTTGTGCTGCGCACGTAATTACAGCGCAGCGAATAACACGAAGTGAATTACCATTAATGACAAGCGATAGATACCGTGAGTGGACGTAAGGAGAAAGATGCAAGTGGACAGATGAAGATAGATCACGAGCTATTACAGCGTTTTGAAAAAGGCCTGAATCCTCAGCAAATCGAGAAATCCGGCGTTTCCGCCGAGCTGTTGGGCTATGGGGAGATATCGGCCATATTCAGGATCCAGGGGGAAGATCGGGCGGCATTCAAGCGGATGCCCCTGTTTTCAGACAGGGTTGCGGCTGAAAAGTATGTTGCTTTGTATCGTGAATACTGCCGGCTGCTGGAAGCTGTTGGCCTGAACCTGCCTGATACCGAGACGGCCATTGTTCATGTACCCGGCCGGCCGGTGGTGGTGTACATCGCCCAGGAACGGTTGCCTGCAGACCGATTCGGGCATCAGCTGCTTCGGGCGCTTGACGAGAAATCCTGTTTTCAGCTGGTGGAGCAGGTGGCAGGGGAAATCGCCAAAGTATGGCAATACAACGACACCTCTGCGCCGGGTGTGGAACTGGCCCTGGACGGCCAGATATCCAACTGGGTGCGCCAGGAGAAGGGCAAGGGCGGCGGGCTGGTCTACATCGACACCAGCACGCCGCTTCTAAGGTTGAGAGGGGTCGAACAGATGGATCCTGAACCGTTGCTCAAAAGTGCGCCTGCGTTTCTGCGGTGGATTTTAAGGTGGTTGTTTGTGGATGATGTGATGAACCGCTATTATGACCATCGGCAGGTTCTCATCGACATTGCAGCCAATTTTTACAAGGAGCAGCGCCCGGAATTGATTCCCGGGGCTGTTGATATCTTCAACAGGAAACTGCTTGTAGGGCAGAAGTCCCTGACCACAACGGATGTGGAAAAGTACTACCGCGAGGACAAAATGATCTGGCGGCTTTTTCTGGGCTTTCGACGGGTGGACCGCTTCCTCACCACCAAACTGCTTCGCAGGCGCTATGAGTTTATCCTGCCCGGGAAGATCGAGCGCTAGACCAAAGGTCCAAAAGACCTTTAGCTACAAAGACACAAAGGACGAAGCATACAAAATGCGGAATTCGGAATGCAGAACGCGGAATATTTGATGGGCCAAGAGATCTTATCCCTATGGTTGCAACGACAGGGTTATGTTAACTGATGTATATAACCGCGTGCGGGATACCGCTTTACTGAAACCCGAAACACCAAATACCAAACACAAAACACAAAACACAAAACACCAAAAATAATATGTGTGACACGTTCATCGCCATGCCTTCCTGCACAGGGGACGGGGCAATTCTGTTTGGGAAAAACAGCGACCGGGAGCCTAACGAGGCTCAGGCCCTGGAGTACCATCCGGCAGCCGTACACTCCCGGGAAGAGGGTGCCCAATGCACCTATATCCAGATTCCGCAGGTGCAGGAGACCCTGGCAACCCTTATCTCGAGGCCGTTCTGGATGTGGGGGGCCGAGATGGGCGCCAATGAAAAAGGAGTGGTCATAGGCAATGAGGCTGTTTTTACCAAAATGCCCAGGGAGCGTGACGGCGCCCTGACGGGCATGGACATCCTGCGGCTGGCCCTCGAACGTGCGGAAACAGCAGACAGGGCCCTGGAGGTGATGGTGCAGCTTTTAGCAGATCACGGCCAGGGAGGGGTGTGCGGCTATAAAAATCAGAGCTTTCTTTATCACAACAGCTATATCATTGCCGACCCGGAAACAGCCTGGGTGTTGGAGACAGCCGGCCCCCTGTGGGCAGCCTTGAAGGTACGTGAACGTTACAGTATCAGCAACGGCCTGACCATCGGTGAGTCCTTTGACGAGAGCCACCCGGGCCTGATCACCATGGCCCGAAAAAAAGGCTGGCTGAAAAAAGGGGTCACCTTCCACTTTGCCAGTTGTTACTCCGATTGGTTGATTACCACATTTTCTGCCTCTCGTAAGCGCCGGGGCCGGTCTTTGGAATTATTGATCCGGTATTCCGGCGCCTCCGGCCCGGAACCGGCCTTGCAGATTCTGCGCGATCACGGTCCCGGAGAAATCTACCAGCCAGGGGCGCACCTTTTACAGGACCGCCTGTGCTCGCATGCCGGCAACGCTCTTACAAGGGCCTCGGCGCAGACAACCGCCTCCTTTGCCGCCCATCTCAAACCGGGAAAACAGATCTACTGGGCTACCGGGACCTCCGCTCCGTGCACCGGCGTCTTCAAACCCGTCTGGATAAGTGATCATGGCCTGCCGGACATCGGGCCCGCACCCGGAGCAGTATATGAAGCCAGTTGCCTGTGGTGGTTGCATGAAAACCTTCACCGCCTGGTCATCGAAGATTATGATCAGCGGATCGCCATTTATAAAAAGGAACGAGATGATCTGGAGAAAAAATTTGTAAAACAAGCAACTGAAGCAGAACCCGGTGACACATGGGAGGTCTCCCGTGCCGCCTTTGAGGAGGCCCGACAGGCAACCCTGGAATGGATTAAACGCGTAGGGGCTTCAGACGTTGGCCGGCGCGAGAAATTCATTTTCAGGCGCTACTGGGATAAACAAAATCGGGCGGTATTATAATGCTGGGGTAATTTGAGCTCATATTAGGTTTTAGGTTTACGACAAGGTATTATTATTGACTTTACAGGGTAAATTTAATACCTCAAACTTATAAGAAATGTGCGGTATGCCATCGTACGAGATTTGTAAAAACAAAATCATTAATGTTCTAAACCACACCATTCTCAACATGTAGAACGCTCGATTTTGGTGAGAGAGGCGATCAGATACACATGGTCGATGTTCACAGAAACAATATCGCGGTTAAAACGGAAAGAAGGGCCTACCCCAGGCTTGATTTCCATTGCACAGCCAAGGTTATCGGCATTAAGAATCCTGTTGACGTCACCGACATCAGCCTTGGCGGATTTTTCTTCATGTTCAAACTGAAATCCAAACTGAAAATGGGCCAGATTGCCAACATCATCTTAAACCTGCCGACGGAAAACGACCCCATTATGGTCAAGGCAAGAATGATCAATCAAACCGAGCGGGGCGTTGGCTGTGCCTTCGTGGACCTCACGACTATCCAGAGAAAAGCCATCCACAATTGTTTTGAAACCTTTAAGGACACCCTCCCCATCGGATAAAACAAAAATGGCCGATTCAAAAGGATCGGCCATTTTTATTTTTAGATGAGCTTGGTGGTGATGTCATACATCCCCGCAAAGGCTTCGTTTGACGGGTCTGTTTCGGCCAGAGGTGTCATTCCCGACACCATACTATTCAACTGATAGTCATAGGCGATGCCGCCCAGGTCAATGGGTTTGATCATCAGGTATTTTTCCGATACCAGCTGAATAATGTTGCCCGCATTCTTGTCCTTCTGGTTGCGGATCATGTTGGTTACCAGTGCCGGCTGGATGGTGGCGAGCTCCTTTTTTAAGAAATCAGCCACATCGGCTCCGCCGTCGTTGCGGATCACCCGGAACAATTCTTTGATGGTTCTCACGTTCAATTCATTTTTAGGGTCCATGGCGGACTTGATAATGGAAAGCAGGCCCGGTTTCTGGCTCGAGATCCGGCTCAGTTTCCGGTACACGGCATTACGCACGAAGGCGTAGGAGTTCTGGATGGATATGGGCTGGGGCGTGAGCATGACGATTTGCCGCTGGGCGATGAGAAAAAAGTCGAGGACATTGTAGGATGTCCCGGCCCCCAAATCAAGGATGACATATTCGGCATTCAGCTGGCGGAGGCCCTGAATGATTTTCACTTTCTGGGCGAATTGAAGGTTCGCCAGGGAGAGAATTTCACTGGCGCCGCTTAAAAGGCGCAGATTTTCCACACCCGTGTCGATACAGATATCCTCCAGTTTTGGGAATTTCTTGGTAATATAATCATTGATCGTTCTGGGGGGATTTTTTATGCCCAGCAGGGTATGCACGTTGGCGCCACCCAGATCCACATCTACGATGATGGTGCGTTTGCCCATCCGTGCCAGCCACAGTGCAAAAATCGTACTCAGAACGCTTTTGCCGACGCCGCCTTTTCCGCCGCCAACGGCCCAGATTTTCGGTGGCTCTGCCGGTCGATCTGCATGGTTATCTGTCACAGTATTCTATCCTTTCACGAAATCGTCCCATAAATCCCAGAGTAGGTTCTGTTCCGCATCCCCTCCTGAACAGTATGCCTCCAGGGCATTCCTGTCGGCATCGCTCAACGTGCTGAATTGAACGCCTACCAGTACTCCTGCATCTTCACTGTCTTTTCCTTTAAAGCTCCAGACAATGGTCCCGTCGATTTCCAGGGTCTGATCGAGGCTGGGCAATTTGATGGTGACTTTTATGCCGGCGTCTTGGAGGGCTTCCACTGGAATCGGAAGGTGTTTTCCCCCCAAGTCGATGCAGGCGCCGCCCAGTGAAATATCCCTGGTGAAGCCGGTTGTCTGGGTGGAGGGGGTATTCTCTGTTTTCGGGGAAATGATCAGGTTAACTTTAGTAGGGATTTCATGCCGGACAAACCGCCGCACGCTTGACCATACGCGGCCATCCTGTGTTTCGTTAGGGTCCTTGTGGAGTTTTGCCAACAGAAATTCCACCCTGGGGTGTTTCCGGCAAAGTTGCTGCAGCACCTTTCTGGTGATCTTGACCAGTTCGACATGGGTAAGGGATTCCACATCGGATCTCGAGGTATTTTTCACGCCAAGCGGGTAAACATCCCCGAAGATGTCATTTTCAGATAATTGCCGCACCGAGGCCCGATGGTCTGATTCATCCTTCCCTTCAGAAAGGTACGTGGTTTCTTTCAGGTTACCGGACACAATGAAGAAAAGCTCGTCCGCGCTGTCACCAAAAATTTTCACGGTGTAGTTGGCCGGGTACTGAACTCTCACCAGTCGCAGCATAACGGAAACCAGTTCCGGGTAGGACAAAGCGGCAAAAAAACTCTGCAAAGGGGTTTCCGCTTTTATGGCGGCCTGTACGGCAGCATGGAACATCCGGCCTTGATCGTGGGATGGCTTTATATTGCTCCAGGCCAGGATAGTGGCCACGATGGCCTGTAGGCTTCTGCCCGTCTCAAGGTAAAGTTCAGAGGCCCGTTCATAGGTCTTGATGGCCTCGGACCGCTCACCCTGTTTTACCAGAAAATCGGCAAAGGCCCGGTAAAGGGACGCCTTTTTCGGATAGAGCTCCAGAAGGCCCTCATACTCCTCTCTGTTGTTAAAAAGCAGGATTCCTTCACGGATGCGGGCGACCGTGCTCTCATGGGACTCGTTCTGAATATTCAATCTTTGCCCCCCGAGTTAAAAAATGATCTGAAGTTTTGAGTAATCTAACTACTTTTGTCGATGTTGTTTAGGCAACGAAGGGGTGGATTCGATCAGCATGTCGATGCGCTTGTTCATGATTTCACTTTTTTGGTGAATCAGCTGGATAATTTCATAAAAAGCATCCATGCGTTTGTTGATTTTTAGCACAATTTCTCCCATCTGGGAAAATATTTTATGTAATTCGTCCATCTTGTCCTGCAAATCGGTCTCCGGCTTAATAGCCGGTTGGGTTGAATGATCGGCGCTGAAATCACTGATCATGCTTTCCAGATCAGCCTTTTCTTCATCCGAAAGCCCCAGGTCGAATCCTTCCTGTTTTTTTTCAGTCATTTCATTCCGGGTTCGCTTCTTCGTACTGTTTAAATTTTTCCTTTATCCTTGCATCGATGGAAGCCATAATATCAGCGGTTGTTTTCAGCTCCTGCCTGGCTTCAATGGGCTGATTTTTTTCTGCATTGTTTCTTTTTTGCAGCAGCAGAAACCCGACCAGGGTGAGGATGACAATGGAAATACCGGCCAGCACGAGTATCAGATTCTGCTGGAACTTTCCAAATAAAGCGGTCAGCGGCTTGTTTTCAGGGGTAGCGGGTGCCGCTTTTGCCGGCAAAGCCGGTTCCGGTGCCTTGGTGTCCGGTTCCATTGCTGCGGGTTTGTTTACCGTTGCAGGAATTTGGGAAGGCCCAATAGCTGCCGGTTCTGATTCCCCGGCCGGAGGAGCTGGTTTTTTCGTAGGCGGTTCTGGTTCAACAGACTCCTTGATGACGAGTTTATTCAGCACTACAAGCGGCTCTGCGGCCGCAGCCGGGTAAAGATCGAAAACGACCCTGTGAGGTTCGGTCAGCGTGAAGGTTTTCAAACGGTGTCCGGGATTTGACAGTGACACAAGGACCTTGAGATGCGGACCGTCCTGTTGGATTGCGATGGTTTCCACCGGAGCTGAATAGCCCTGTTTTGGCTGCAGGAAGCCGGGGGTGGTTTCCAGAAACAAGAGGGAGAGTTCATCGGCAGCTGCCTTGTCTATTACCTGAAAACGGGGGGCCGCTTCGAATTGAAATACGAGCCGGGTAAAGCCGCTTTTTTTCCCGGTCCTGATTTTCTGGAGTTTTGCCGCAGAAGCTATCTCCCCCACCAATGCGAAAGATACCAGCAAAGCAACCATAAGCAGGACTATACGGGAACCGGGTCTTTTCATAGCAGAAAAGAATAGATAAGAACTGTTTGTATGTCAAGGCTTTGTAGCGGCAAGGTATAAGGTCTAAGGTAAAAGGTTGAAGGATAAACGACGGTAGACGGAGGCCGGAGGTCGGAACCAGAAGACGATTCAGGGCTGAAGCCCTGGCCTACATGTCCATTCTTTGAAACAAATATGGTAGACAGGTTGTTAACAGGCCGGTTGATAGCTGCACAGGGGTTCCTCGGCCATGTAATCGCCGGTGGCTTCAAACGCTCTGGCCCGGCATCCACCGCACACCTTACGGTATTCGCAGGCCCCGCATTTGCCGGTTAGGCCGTCGAAGTTGCGCAGGTTCTGGAAAATCTCGGCATTGTTCCAGATTTCATGGAATGGCTGCTTGGTGACATCCCCGCAGTTGAGGTCCAGAAAACCGCAGGGCTGCACAATCCCTGTGTGGGAAATGAAACAAAACCCGACGCCCCCCAGGCAGCCGCGGGTGACAGCGTCCAGACCGTGGGTTTCAAAGGTCACTTTTTTGCCGTCTCTTTTGGCATTCTGCCGTAGTATCCGGTAGTAGTGCGGCGCACAGGTAGCCTTGAGCTGCAGCGGCGTCTTTTCCCGCTGGTCGTAGAACCAATTGAGTGTATCCTCATACTCCAGGGCGTTGATTTCCTTATCGACGATATATTTCCCCCTTCCGGTGGGGACAAGCAGGAAGATGTGGTGGGCCACGGCACCCAGCTCCACGGCGAGTTCCTGGATGGCCGGGATCTGATCGAGGTTTGATTTGGTGATGGTGGTGTTGATCTGGAACTCGATACCTGCTTTTTTGGCCAGCTCGACGCCCTTAAGGGCGCCTTTAAACGCACCCTCGACTCCCCGGAAACGGTCGTGCACCTCACGGGTGGCGCCATCCAGGCTGATGCTGATCCGTTTGATGCCGGATTCGACCATCTTAGCCGCGGTTTCTTCTGTGATCAGCGTCCCGTTGGGGGCCATGACCATCCTCAACCCCAGATCGGTTCCATAGCTGGCTATATCGAATATGTCCGGTCGCAGCAGAGGTTCCCCGCCGGTAAGTATGATGATAGGGTCCCCGACCTCCTTGATCTGATCCAGGAGCCTGAACCCCGCCTGGGTGTCGAGTTCGCCTTCATAGGGTCCCATAGTGGCGGATGCCCGGCAGTGAACGCAGGACAGGTTGCAGTTGCGGGTAATTTCCCAGGCCACAAGCCTCAGGGATGGTCCTTTTGCCTGGTTGTTATGGTGATGATGGGGATGCTGTTTATCGTTCATTAGATTCTCAGTATTTTGGATTGCTGGTTGTGAGTTACGGGTTTCGGGGTGCCATAAGCTATCTGCAAATAGTAAAAAAACATTTTTAGACAGGATTAACAGGATCTACATGATATAAGCGGGTATAAGACAAACGGTATAAGGCTTAAGGTTGCGATACGCTATTGGCTGACAGCATTGTTTTAATATAATCCCGTAAATCCCGTAAATCCTGTCTGATACATTCTTCTGACCACAGACTACAGACAACCGACTACCGCTCACCTTCTGATGTTCTGTTCTCTGTCTTCCGTCCTCTGGCGTTCTTTGTGGTTAATCAATTTGCTTCAGCCATTTAGCTCCCGGGCAGCTTCCAGCGCAAAATAGGTCAAGATCAGATCCGCGCCGGCCCTTTTAATAGCAATGAGGGTTTCCAGCATGACTTTTTTACCATCCAGCCAGCCCATTTTATCGGCAGCCTTGATCATGGCATATTCACCGCTGACATTGTAGGCCGCCACGGGAAGATCGATTTCATCACGCACACGGCAGATGATGTCCAGGTAGGCCAGGGCAGGCTTCACCATGATGATGTCGGCGCTTTCCTCCACATCCATGGTCACTTCCCGGATGGCCTCCTGGGCGTTGGCCGGGTCCATCTGGTAGGTGCGACGGTCACCGAATTGGGGGGCTGAATCCGCGGCTTCCCGAAACGGGCCATAGTAGCCGGAATAGTATTTAGCGGCATAGGCCATGATGGGAACGTGGCTGAAATCCTTTTCATCCAGGGCGTTGCGAATTTCTGCCACCCGACCGTCCATCATATCCGACGGGGCAACCATGTCCGCCCCTGCCTGGGCATGGGAAAGGGCCGTTCTGGCCAGGAGGTCCAGGGAGGCGTCGTTGTCGATGGTGTGGCCGTCGATAATGCCGCAGTGACCATGGTCCGTGTACTGGCACAGGCAGACATCCGTAATCACGGCAAGTTCCGGGAGTTTGTCCTTGACGTCCTTGACGGCCCTTTGAACAATGCCGTCCTTGGCATAGGCGCGTGTGCCCAGCGCATCTTTCTTATCCGGCAGGCCGAACAGGATGACAGCCGGGATGCCCATGTCAAAAGCCGTTTGGCACTCTTTTACCAGATTGTCTATGGACATCTGAAATTGACCGGGCATGGACGGTATGGGGTTTTTCACGCCTTTTCCGTCAACAGTAAAAAGGGGAAGGATCAGATCATCTGTGGACAGTTTGGTTTCGCGCACCATGCGCCGGAATGCCTTGCTCTGCCGCATGCGGCGGCCACGGTAGTCTGGGAAAAACATGTTGAATTCCTCGGTATAAGGTTAAAGGTAAACGGTATGAGGTCAGAAGACAGAGATCAGAGCCACAGAAGACAGA
>JAOZRT010000071.1:1269-6629 GCA_029940035.1 Desulfobacterales bacterium | reverse complement strand
CAGAAGACAGAGATCAGAGCCACAGAAGACAGATGTCATCAGTTATCAGCTTTCGGCTTAGAGCTACGGTCCTCCGACTTCTGGGGCTCTGGGGCTCCGTAGTTCTGTCCTCTGTCACTCCGTCTTCTGGATTTCCGCATCCGTTAAGTAGCAGGCCGGGTCCGGTGCCCACACGTCATCGTACACGGCTTCGGCCCGCACCCTGAAATTACCGGCGCAGATATCGAGCCAGCCACACGTGGCGCAGCGGCCGGTGACGTGGTTCTTTTTATCCTTCAGCTTGCCCATGAGCGGTTCGGACAGGTCTGTCCAGATTTCTGAAAAGGGCCGGTCCTTGATGTTTCCGAAACTGTGGTGGCGCCAGAACTGGTCCGGATGGACGCTGCCGTCCCAACTGATGCAGCCGATGCCCCGCCCGGAGTTGTTGCCCTCGTTCATTTTGAGGAGGTCCAGGACATCTTTGGCCCTTTCCGGGTCCTCTTTGAGCATCCGCAGATACAGGTAGGGGCCGTCGGCATGGTTGTCCACGGTCAATACCTCCTTGGGTTTGCCCCGGTCATGGAGGTCTTTGGTGCGGTCCATGATCAGGTCCACGGCTGCCCGTGTCTCCTCATGGGAAAGGTCTTCCTCCACCATTTTCGACCCCCGGCCGGCATACACAAGGTGGTAAAAACACACCCTGGGGATATCCATCTCCTCCAGAAGATCGAATATGGACGGCATCTCCTGCACATTGGCCTTGTTGATGGTAAAACGCAGCCCCACCTTGATGCCGGCTTCCTGGCAGTTGCGGATGCCCCGTATGGCTTTGTCAAAGGCGCCGGGCACCCCCCGGAAACGGTCGTTGATGGTTTCCATCCCGTCCAGGCTGATGCCCACATAGGAAAGCCCGATCTCCTTGAGTGTGCGGGCCATGCTTTTGGAAATAAGGGTCCCGTTGGTGGAAATCACCGCCCGCATGCCCTTTTGCACGGCATAGGCTGCCAGGTCGGGCAGGTCTTTGCGGACCAGGGGTTCGCCCCCGGAGAACAGGAGCACCGGCACACCGAATTCGGCCAGGTCATCGATGAGGGTTTTGCCCTCTTCAAAAGAGAGTTCGTTCTCAAAGGTCTGATCCTTGGCATGGGCATAACAGTGCACACACTTGAGGTTGCACTGGCGGGTAATGTTCCAGACCACCACCGGTCGTTTGTCGCTGGAAAACTGCAGCAGGTGAGAAGGCAGCGACGAAGAGAGCCGTCCATAGCGCAAGGCATCTGACGGCTCAACGGTTCCACAGTATAGTTTTGATATTCCGATCATTTAAAATCCATTCATTAGAAACAGTCAGTTGTATTTAAAACAGTTTCATCTTTTTTCCACCTGCGATTTAGCATGCGCATTGATCAGGGTGCCCACATATTTTTCAGGTGAGTTCAGTGCTTCCGGCGTGATGAAAAACCGGTTGCGGCCGGTTTTGTCCCTGACCAGTTTCAGGCCGTGTTCAAAATCGGTGGATAATTTTTTATAGACATCCTTTAACCGGATACGCTCGTTTACCACCTTTTGAATGATCAGATCGATGGCATCTTCTTCCAGGACGATGTTGATGTCATGGTTTTTCAGAAAATAGAGTTCAATGGCTTTGACCTGATTGTGATACGATTTAATCCTTTTCAGGATAGTGTCGACATCCGTGGGATTGCTGGCATAGCACTCTGCTACCAGTTGCTTCCTGGAAGGGGTCATGTCCAACTTGTGCTTGTTGATGATGTTGTTCTGGTTGGCGTCGATATACGCCACTATGGATTGCTGTTCCTTTTCCGTAAGAAGGCTGAACGCTTGGTCCTGGTCCGGTTGCTTGGCAACGTCCAGGATGTTTTTTAGGCTTTCCTCGGGCTCGTCGATGACGCCCCGGGTAATGGCGAACTTGCGCACGGTAGTGGAGGGCAGCTTTTTTTCAAACGGCAGCAGTGCGTTTTCCACGGCACTCACCAGGCCCCTGGCACCGGTATTTTCCTGGGAGGCGTTCCCGGCAAGCAGTCTAAGGGCCCCATCATCAAATTTGGCATCGATGTCGTAGGCGGCAAAATCCAGCTTTTTGCCCAGAACGATGGGGTTGTTGGGGTTTTTCAATATGCTGAAGAGGTCGTCTTCGGTAAGCCGTTCGAAAATCGCTCTGACCGGCAGCCGCCCGACAAATTCAGACTCGAAGCCAAACGATATCAGGTCTTCGGATTTGATCTGCGAAAGCACGTCAGCATCGTCGGCCGAAGTTGGCAGGCTGGCCCCGAAGCCGATGCCTTTGGCCGCGATACGCTTGTGGATGATGTCCGACAGACCGGTGAAAGCGCCGCTCATGATAAAAAGGATATTTTTGGTGTTGACCGCGCTTTTGTCCCTTTTGCCGGTTTTGCGGAAGCGTTCTACTTCCTGCAGCATGGAAATGGGGTCATGGGGAACCTTGAGATCGACTTCGGTTTCCTCCATGGGTTTTAAAAGCGCGCGCTGCACACCCGTGCGCGACACATCCGTCCCGATCAGGTTGTGGCTCGAGGCAATTTTGTCGATTTCATCAATATAGATAATACCATACTGGGCATTCTCCATGTCGCCGTCGGCTTCCCGCACCAGGTCCCGCACCAAGTCCTCGACATCGCCGCCCACGTAACCGGTTTCGCTGAATTTCGTGGCATCCCCTTTGACAAAGGGCACCCCGATCTTCTTGGCGATCAGTTTGACCATGTAGGTTTTTCCGACACCTGTGGGACCCATCATGAGCACATTGTTCTTGATGCTGCCCACCATGTCGCCAATCTTTTCCGGGGATGACTGGTAGCGTTTTATCCTATTGAAATGTGTACATATTTTGGTGGAGAGGATGGCCTTGGCGTTGTCCTGTTTGACGATGTACTGGTCCAGATAGGCCACCAGGTCTTCGGGTTTGAGGTTAAATTTGATCTCGTGTTTTTCCGGAGCTGGTTTTTCAGAACTGTCGTCCGGGTTTTCCTGCTGCATGAGAATCGGCGTGGCCACCTTGACATTGCCGCCGAATTTTTTGGACAGGAAATCCCCCAGTTCTTTTTCAAGTTCCTTGGGCGTGGGTATTTTTTCGTTGTATGCTTTCATAACGTCCGAATAATAAGCACGCAATTTTGGAAATGCAAGCATCTACCGGGATGGATGTATATTGTGTTTTGTATTTTATGGCGGGTTCCATCATTCCATTTCCGGACACCAACCACAAAACACCTTGACATACAAATAAAGCCACACGTATTTAAGCATCGAAAGATGGAAATAGAAATAATGACGTTCACAAGTATTCATTTTTAAATGAGGGCTTTATTTGGGATGGAAGAACTATATGTAATCTCAGCCGTAGGCAAAGACAAACCCGGGCTCGTACATTCCGTGACCCGCGTGTTGGCCGACATGCGCATCAACATCGTGGATGTGGAGGCCCGCGCCGTGCGGGGACATTTCACTATGTTCCTGGTGGTGGACCTGGGCACGTCCGCGTGCAGCTACGCGGAGATGATGGCGGCCGTGGAGCCGGTGGGGGCCAATTTCAACCTCGGCCTGCAGGTGGAGCCGTATGAAACCGGCCGCAGGACCGTCAACAAACACCTGATGCTGTTCACCCTCATGGGCCGGGACAAACCCGGCATTGTGGCCAATGTATCCGGCATATTTTCTGAAAACAGCATCAATATCGAAGCCATCAAAATGATCGCCCGCGGCGAGTACATTGCCATGGAAATCACCGTAGACACCTCGGACGTGGAGGACATTGCCGCCTTGCGAAAAGTGTTTTACGGATTTTCCGAAAAAACCGGGCTGGATGTTTCCCTGAGGAAATACGATGTGTTCCAGAAACCCAAACGCGTGGTGGTCTTCGACTGTGACAGCACCATTATCCAGGGAGAGGTCATCGATGAACTGGCGGAGGTTGCGGGGGTGGGCGCTGATGTAAAGGCCATGACCATTGAGGCCATGAACGGGAATCTCGATTTTCAGGATGCTGTCAGAAAACGGGTCAGCCTGCTCAAAGGCCTGACCGTGGACCAGCTCGAGTCCTTGACGAAATCCATCCACCTCACCCCGGGGACCGAAGATCTTATCTCCACCCTGCACTTCATGGGGTACAAGGTGGGCGTGATTTCAGGGGGGTTTTCTTTTTTCACGGATTATCTTAAACAGCACCTGGGCCTGGATTACGCGTTTGCTAACGAATTGGAGATAGCCGACGGCAAGGTCACCGGCAAGATCAAGGGTGACATCATCGATGCGGAACGCAAGGGAGAGATTCTCATCGATATTGCCCGTCTGGAGAACGTTACCAAGGACCAGATTGTGGCTGTGGGGGACGGTGCCAATGACCGCTTCATGCTGGAGAACGCGGGCCTGGCCATCGCCTTCAGCCCCAAGGAGATTCTCAAAGAGTACAGTGACGGCATGATCACCACGGACAACCTGTCGGGCCTGCGCTACTTCCTCGGCATTCCGGACGACTGATCAAAAAACCAGAGGACAGAAGACAGAAGTCAGAGGACGAAAGTCTGGTTATTCAATGTCCAATAATCAAGTATTAGGGCTCGGCAATGTAGCGCAGGGATTTATCCCTGCATGCAGCTGGGCGCCAGGCCATAAAAATTAAAGGTTGTCACTTTTTTTAGATTTTTATCCACTGGTCTTCCATATTTTTTGTTCAAAAAATGAACATCGAACATCCAACGTCCAACATTCAACGTCGAAAATGGTTTGTCAGCTTATTGTATTCAGTTTTTCTGGGCATTCAGCCAAGAGCAAAGGACCAAAGGTTCGATGTTGGACGTTCATTCGGTCTGACCACAGACAACCGACTACCGCTCACCTTCTTACCTTCTGATTCTCTGTCCTCTGCCCTTCGCCCTCAGGCAGGGATAAATCCCTGCACTACGTCGTTGATACGAAGAACGGGCATGTAGTCCAGGGCTTCAGCCCTGCAGGTCCTGTTCTCCGTCACTCCGGTCTCTGGTTAGTGGGATCCCCCTCCGCCACCATAGCCTCAAGAATCTCGATATCCCGGCTATCGGGAAGCCGTCCGGTAATCCACGCTTCCACCACAGTGAGGCCTTCCTGGTTTTGCATGGTTGCCTCAGCCCTGGCCCACCCATGCTCATTCACCTCGGTGATGGTGAAAAGGCAGGAGATGGTATCGCCGAAATAGACCGGTTTTTTGAACTCGAAATTCATCTGGGTGGCCAGCCACCCGATCTGCCCTCCGATTTCGGTGACCATGCCGGCCGTGAGCAGACCGTGGCAGATGCGGGCCTTGAAATTCTTTTCCCCGGCAAAGCGGTCATCAAAATGGACGGGGTTGTAGTCCCGGGTGACGT
>JAOZRT010000071.1:0-1259 GCA_029940035.1 Desulfobacterales bacterium | reverse complement strand
TACAACAGCGTTTTGTAGCTGATCTTAAGTATTTTGGTGGCCTTGCTGCGGTTCCAGTCGGTCTTGTTCAGTACATGCGAAATGATCTCTTTTTCCACCCGGTCGATGGCAACCTTGCGGATCGCTTTCAAAGAAAAGGTTTCATTGTCAGGAGAATTGCTGCCCTTGAGGTCCAAAATATCACTGAAACTGGCTGTGCCGGATTTTGCGGGGGATGACTCAGCATTGTCCTGCGCTCCGCCGCGATGATTCAGTTCATCGATAATTTTTTCAGCATCCCCCAGAACAAGCATGCGTTTTAACACATTCTGGAGTTCGCGTACATTCCCCGGCCAGGAGTAACTGGCCAGGTCGACAATCACCTGTTTGTTGGGTTGGACCAGGTTGCTGGTGTTGTACAGCAGGGAGTATTCCTTGAGGTAATAATCGATAAGATGCGGGATGTCTTCGGGTCTTTCCCTTAAAGGCTTGAGGTAAATTTTGATGATGTTGAGCCGGTAATAGAGGTCTTCCCTAAACTTGCCGGCTTGGATGCTCTGCTCAAGATCATGGTTGGTGGCCGCAATCACCCAGGTATCGGAAATCACCTCTTTTTCCGACCCCAGCGGAGCGAACTGTCCCCCCTGGAGCACGTGCAGGAGCTTGGCCTGCAGGGGTAGGGACATGTCGCCGATTTCATCCAGCATCAGCACCCCTTTGTGGGCCAGCTCGAATTTACCCCTTGTCTTCTTATCGGCGCCGGTGAAAGCACCTTTTTCAAAACCAAAGAGTTCGCTTTCCAGCAAACCGTCCGGTAGCGCGGCACAGTTCACCTTGATGAAAGGTTTGCCGTTCCTTGGGGATTTCTGATAGAGATCCTGGGCTACCACCTCCTTGCCCACGCCGCTTTCCCCGTATATCACCGTGTTCAAACCTGTGGTGGCCACGTGGTTGATCACCTCACGCACTTTGACGATATTCTCGCTTACACCGATTATCGGACGTGCCATGTTGGTTGCTCCAATGTTTCATTTTAGACAGGATTAACAGGATTTACATGATAGAAATAGGTATAAGGTTAACGGTATAAGGTACAAGGTGGCTATAGGCTAGTAGCTGAAAGCATTCTTTTCTTATAGTAATCATGTAAATCTTGTTAATCCTGTCAAATAAATTTTCCTTGCTATTCCCCGACGAACCTACTGCGAATAATTATGCCTTCTTGCCGGCCAATAGCTCTCGGACGATTTTTTCCAATTCATCCAGCTTGAACGGCTTTT
>JAOZRT010000341.1 GCA_029940035.1 Desulfobacterales bacterium | reverse complement strand
TAAAATTTGAAACCCGTTGGGATTGCCGATCTTACCGCATCTACGGCGTCAGATGTTATCCTGCATAGACTACTATAGCCGAACAACATCTTCCTTGTAGCTGCGGCAACCCCGCCCTTCGGCGGGGCAGGCTTTGACAATTGCTCAATTCAGGAATTAAATAACTTCATGTTTTCAAGAAAAATGGTCATGATCGTTGGCGCTATCATCCTGATTGTCGTCAATGTCATCGTCCTGTCAGTGAACAGCAAACGTTCGGTGCCGTCAACCGGCATTGGAAAGTTCACCATTTCCATTGTTTCCCCTTTTCAGGAAATCGTCTCAGATTCCATCACTTTCGTAAAAAACATCTGGAAACACTATTTTTTTCTGGTTTCGGTTTCAACGGAGAATGCGCGTCTGAATCGTTCCCTCAAACAGGCGGAAGAGAAAAACAACCGCCTGAAGGAAGTGGAACTTTCCCACAATCGTTTGAAAAACCTGTTCGAATTCAAGGAAACCCTGCATAAGAGAGTAGTGGCCGCCGAGGTGATCGGCCGTGACCCGTCGCCATGGTTCAAGACCATCATCATCAACAAAGGCAGCCGGGAAGGCGTGGAACGGGGGATGCCGGTTGTCGTCCCCGAAGGAATCGCCGGCCTGGTCACCGATGTGTCCAAAACCTATGCCAAGATTCTGCTGGTCATCGACCAGAACAGTGCCGTGGATGCGCTGATTCAGCGCAACCGTGCCAGAGGGATCATAAAGGGAGAACCCTCGGGCCGTCTCCTGCTTCAATATGTTCAGCGCAAGCATGACATTCACGTGGGCGACATCGTGATATCGTCCGGTCTGGACGGCGTCTTTCCCAAGGGCATTCGCATCGGCTACGTACATGAAGTTGACAAGCCCGACTCAGGTATATTTCAGCAACTGGCGGTGACACCGTATGCCGACTTTGAAAAACTGGAGGAAGTTCTGGTTGTTCGGGATCTGCCGGAACCGCCCGAGATTCAAACGCCATGACCTACGTATTTCACATTCTGGTTGGTTTCAGCATGGTGGTTTTCCACACGACCATTGCGCCTTACTCCAGCCTGTTTTCAGGCTTCTATGACCTGTTGGGTGTATTTGTCATTTATCTGGGATTTTTCAGGTCATTCCGCGAGGCCATCCCCTTTGTCCTGTTTTTCGGCATGGTTATGGATGTCTTTTCCGGGGGTATTTTCGGTCTGTATGCC
This sequence comes from Desulfobacterales bacterium, assembly GCA_029940035.1. Lineage (GTDB taxonomy): Bacteria > Desulfobacterota > Desulfobacteria > Desulfobacterales > B30-G6 > JAJDNW01. Next base: position 3,571 of record JAOZRT010000341.1, on the reverse strand, counting down.
ACAGCCTATTTCTGGCTCTATATCTTTGTGCTGGGGCTGACGCTGTTTATCCGCAAAAACAATGTGTTGTTTCTGCCGGTGGTGGCGCTTTTCGCTGTTGTATTCGAGAATGTTGTGTTGATCGGCATAACCGCGCTAATGGACGCCGGAGCGACCATCCCGGAATCGGCCGTCAAAATCGTTATCGGACAGGCCGTGTGGGCACTGTTTACAGGGCCAGTATTGATTCTGGTGGTCAAGTATGTGGATGACAAGTGGGAAAAGTACGCTAACTCCAGGGAAAAAGAGTTCGCCTAAGTGAAGAACTATTTAAAAACGGTCAACAGTGACTGGTTCAATCAACGGATCACCGGCGTTATCATGTGTATTGCCGCGGTCTTTTCTGTTCTGTTTATAAGGGTATTCTACCTGCAGGTCATGGAAGGGGAAACCTACCGGCGCCTGTCCGAAAACAACAGCATCCGGCTGCAGAGCGTGGATGCCCCGCGCGGGTTGATCTTCGATGCCAACCGGTCCCTGTTGGTGGACAACCGCCCGTCCTTTGATCTGGGTATTATATTAAAGGATGCCAAACCCCTTGATGAGACTGTCGCAAAACTGGCCGGTTATCTGGACATACCCGCGGAGGAGATAACCGCCAAAATTAAATCAGTCAAGGGGGTCCCTTCCTACAAGCCCGTCTTTGTCAGGCGGGATATCGGCCGTAACGCCATGGCTGCAGTGGAAGTTCACAAATATGACCTGCCGGGCGTCACCATCAACATCAGGCCGGTAAGGCACTATATCAACAGCCTGCACGCCTCCCACCTTATTGGATACCTCGGGGAGATAAACTCGGACGAGCTCGCTTCGAAAGACTATGCCGGGTGCCGGGGGGGGGACTACATCGGCCGCTTCGGTGTCGAAAAATCGTATGAGAACGTGTTGAGAGGGGAGCGGGGAGGACGGCAGGTTGAGGTCAATGTCCGCGGGCAGGTGGTGCGGGTGTTGAAAACAGTGAATGCCCAGCCCGGAAAGAACCTCCTTCTAACCATTGACGAGGGGCTGCAGAAAACAGCAGAGTCGCTTTTATCCGAAAAAGCGGGGGCGGTGGTTGCCGTGGATCCGGACAACGGATACATCCTTGCCATGGCCAGTAACCCGACCTTCGACCAGAACGCTTTTGTCAGCGGCCTCTCCCATGACGAATGGAATGCGCTGCTGTCCAACCCGGATCACCCCATGACCAACAAGGTACTTCAGGGAGAGTACCCGCCCGCATCCACCTACAAAATAGTGACCGCCATTGCCGGCCTCGAGGAGGGGGTGGTGGATGAAAATACCATTTTCAACTGCCCGGGATACTATGCCTTGGGCAACCGTGTTTTCAGGTGCTGGAAAAGGGGGGGGCACGGCAAAGTAGATATGTATCGGGCCATTTCCGAATCGTGTGACGTCTATTTTTATCAAGTGGGCGTAGGCGTGGGGGTGGACAAGCTGGCAAAATATGCACAAGCCTTCGGGTTAGGGGAACGGACGAAAGTCAGGCTGGACAACGAATCCAAGGGGCTTATTCCCACGGCGGAATGGAAACGCAAGCGCATGGGAGAACCGTGGCAGAAGGGTGAAACACTGACCATTGCCATTGGCCAGGGGTTCAATCTGGTGACTCCCGTGCAGATGGCAACCCTGGTCGCGGCCATCGGCAATGGCGGGACGCTGTACCGGCCGCTCATTGTCCAGGCCATAGAAACAGCTGACGGCGGGCTTGTCCAACCGGGCACGCCGTATATAGCGGGCCGGTTGAACATCAGCGAAAAAACCCTCGCCCTTGTCCGCAAAGGGCTGTGGGGGGTGGTCAACGGGAAAAAGGGCACTGCCCGGGGGAGCCGCCTGAAAGGGGTTGAGATGAGCGGAAAAACCGGCACGGCCCAGGTAGTGGGCCGAAAGGAAGGCGAAGAGCTCACGAAAGCCGCCAAAGAGGAGGTGGCGCACCAATTCAAGGATCATGCCTGGTTTGTGGCCTATGCCCCGTCAAAGGACCCCAAAATAGCCGTCGCGGTCATTGTGGAGCATGGCGAGCACGGCTCATCGGCGGCAGCGCCCATTGCCAAGGCGGTTATTCAGTTTTATCTCGACAATAAGAAAAGCGAATACCAGGCAGAAAAAAGTGTATCTTATGTAAAAATTCCAAACAACAATCACCAAATTACAAATAATATCCAATGACCAAATTTCAAAATTACAAAGCCCTTTCGGCGGTGATTATGGGTATTCATAAGGCTGTAATACCGTTTGCCGTTTTGTATTTGTTCATTGAAGTTTGGGATTCGTTTGGAACTTGATATTTGGAGATTGTTATTTCCCTCTCCTTCGGTTTGGTTGATGAGGGTCTGTTGATGCGGTTGCAAGGATAAGGAATGGAAGGTATGCGTGTAATTATTGTCGAGAGGGCCGAGCCATGATGTTCGATAGAAGGCTGGTACAATACTTTGACTGGGGGCTCCTGGGCCTGGTGATCCTGCTTTCCGGATTTGGCCTGACCACCCTGTACAGTGCCGTAACTGCAGGCGGTGCGTCTCCGCATCATATGCTGTATACCAAACAGTTCATGTGGTACGGCGTGGGCCTGGTGGCGATGATTTTCTCCTTTTTGTTCAGCTATAAAACCATCGAGAAGTGGGCCGACGTCATCTACGTGGGGTGCAACGGACTGTTGCTGGCGGTGTTGATTTTCGGGAAACTTGCCGGCGGGTCCCAGCGCTGGCTGCTGCTGGGACCCATATCGGTCCAGCCTTCGGAAATAGCCAAGGTGGCGGTCATCATCATCCTCGCCCGCTATTATTCAAAGTATGCCAACGACAGGGGGATGTCATTGAAGGGGCTTGTCACCCCGATGGCATACACCCTGGTCCCTTTTCTTTTGATCGTCAACCAGCCCGACCTGGGGACTGCCATGGTGATCATGTTGATTGCTGCAACCATGACGATTTTCGTCAAGATAGAGCGGCGGACACTCATCGGCATTATCGTCACCGGCATGGTGTCCGTACCCCTGGTCTGGTTTTTTCTCAAAGGGTACCAGCAGCAGCGTATTATGACCTTCCTGAACCCGGACAGGGACCCCCTGGGTGCCGGCTACCACATCATTCAATCCAAAATCGCCATCGGATCGGGCATGATCGGCGGTAAGGGATTTTTAAAGGGGACCCAGAACGCGTTGTCCTTTTTGCCGGAACAGCATACGGATTTCATTTTTTCCGTACTGGCGGAAGAGTGGGGCTTTATCGGTACAACCGTCCTGCTGCTTTTGTTCCTTTTCCTTATTTTGTGGGGCCTGAACATCGCCCACGGCTGTAGGGACAATTTCGGCACCATATTGTCAGTGGGGGTGACGGCGTTGATCGCCTGGCAGGCCCTGATCAATATCAGCATGGTCATGGGGTTGATGCCCGTTGTGGGAGTACCGCTGCCTTTTGTCAGCTACGGAGGTTCATCCATCGTCACCATGATGGTGTGCATCGGTATTCTTTTGAATGTCAGCATGCGGCGGTTCTTGTTTGAAAAAGGCTGATGTCGGGTGTAAGGTGTA
>JAOZRT010000340.1 GCA_029940035.1 Desulfobacterales bacterium | reverse complement strand
AATGAACTTTACACCGATGTGGGGTTTGTTGAAGAGGAGATCTTACATGCTATTTCAGACAAAATCGATCAGGTGGAATATGATGTGCCGCTGCTGCTGATCCATCATTCCATTTTGGGCACCGATGAAGAGCCACTTAAAAATTCCTTACGCGTAACTGATTTTGTAAGGAAGCACAAAATCGAAAACGTCTTCTGCGGCCATACTCACGAACTGGAGCTGAGGCGATCCGTGGATCTGTATCGCGGGAATGCATTTACCCAATTTATGTGCGGTTCTCTCTCGTCATCCAACCATGCCTACGACGACAATATGTTTTTGTATTATGAAAATTGGGGCACGGATGATCAGCTTGTGCATCTGGTGCGGATATTCACCCAGGGGGGCAAAGTGCATTTCGAAAGAGAATATATTACAATCACAAATCCAAAATAAAGGAGCGACAATTACTATCTGTCATGCTCCCTTTGGGATATGGCGTCGGGTACGCTGTTTATTGGCTGGTTAATAAGGTGGCTGTAGGCTATTGTCCATACAAATACAGGTGTTATGACTCACATGAAAGTGCCCAATGGATATACAGTGTCAGGGTTGCCGGGAAGAATATTAGATAATGATTTACAGCACTAATACCTGTTTATAATAATATGATTACTCCTTCTTGCGCTAGCGGAAGATTATTGTAACAATCCAAAAAAATCATTACGCAATAATAAACTATGGGTCATACACTAGAGAAAACCGCCTACCGGCGCTTGACCGAGCGTCTTAATCGCTTTCCTCAAGGGGCGCCGTCTTCCAAACTGTTGACCAAAATATTGATGGTGCTATTCGAAGAAAAGGAAGCTGAGCGCGTTTCACTACTACCCATCAAACCGTTCACTGCCAGCAAAGCTGCGCGTATTTGGAAGGTGTCCGAAAACGAATCGCGCAGATTTCTGGAACGTCTGGCCCATAAGGCCCTGCTGGTGGATATGGAAGTCGACGGAGAAATTCAATATGTTCTGCCCCCACCCATGGCAGGATTTTTTGAGTTTTCCCTGATGCGCATCCGCGGGGATATTGACCAGAAGTTGCTCGGTGAACTCTTTTTTGAATATCTTAATGTACAGGAGGATTTTGTCCGGGAGCTTTTTACCAAAGGTGAGACTCAACTGGGTCGCGCCTTTGTTCTCGAACCAGTTATTTCCTCGAAGAATGCCCTGCATGTACTGGATTACGAACGTGCCAGCGAAGTTATCACAACGGCCAGCTACCGTGGCATCAGTATGTGCTATTGTCGCCACAAGATGCTGCACAAGGATCGGGCTTGTGCAGCACCCATGGATATCTGCATGACATTCAATACCACGGCCGCCTCCCTGATTCGGCACGGTCATGCTCGTCAGGTGGATATACCAGAGGGATTGGATCTCTTGGCCCAGGCTTATGAAGCAAACTTGGTCCAGTTTGGTGAAAATGTTCGTGAGGGGGTTAATTTCATTTGTAACTGTTGTGGTTGTTGCTGCGAAGCCATGATTGCCCAAAGACGTTTCGCGGTCATGCATCCGATTCATACCACCAATTTCATACCGCAAATTGATACCAATACCTGCAATGGCTGTGGCAAATGTGTTGCGCTTTGCCCGGTGGAGGCCATGACCCTGGTTTCCGCCAACAATCCTCATCGTCCCAAACAAAAGAAGGCGCAAGTCGACCTCGACCGCTGCCTGGGTTGTGGCGTTTGTGTGCGGGCCTGCACGAAAACGGCTTCAATATCGATAGATCGTCGCGGAAAACGTGTGATTACTCCTTTAAACAGTACGCATCGATCCGTGGTAATGGCCCTGGAGCGTGGTAAGCTGCAACACCTGATTTTTGATAACCGGGTTCTATGGCATCACAGGGCTCTGGCCGCTGTTTTAGGGGTCATATTAAGGTTACCGCCGATTGAGCGAGCTTTGGCAAGCCAACAGATAAAATCTCGGTATTTGGAAGCTTTGTTACAATGATCTTGGGGTTGGGGAGAAAAAGGCAAAAGCGTTGATTGCGCAAATAAACCCTATATTAACATTACTGCTAAATACATGACAAAGGGTAAATAGCGGCGCAGCCGCGTATCATAAAAGATTCCTGTGAGAAAATGTCCCTACATTTTCCCACAGGAATCTTTTATTACCAAATGGTAATGTCCCTGTCATATTCCGGTTAACTTGGCGTGTTATGTTATGGGCAACGAAAATAGAGAACTCCCTAAAACACAAGTTATCAGGAGGAATAACATGAATCAGATATCTAAAATTATTAAGCATATGTCCCTGTGTCTTATTATCGGCCTGTTTGTGGCTGCCACGCCCCTGACGGTGAGCGCCACCCAGGACACGGCAACCATCATGGTTCCGGCAAATTTCAGTGAACTGGCCAAGGTGGCCAAACCCAGCGTGGTCAATATCCGGACGGTATCCACCGTTAAAGGCGGGGGTAGGGTATTCCGCCATTTTTTCGGCGGCCCACAAGGCAAAAACCCTTTTGAGGAATTCGGGGGCCCGCACATGGAAAACGGGCCATCCAAGGACTTCAAGCAGCGCAGTCTCGGTTCGGGGTTCATCATCGACAAGGAGGGCTACATCGTCACCAACAACCATGTGGTTGAAAATGCCGACGAGATTACGGTGAAACTGGCAGATGACAAAGAGTACGATGCTTCCTTGGTGGGCCGCGACGCGAAAACCGACCTGGCCCTGATCAAGATCGAGGCGTCAGATGAGTTGATTCCTATTAAAATGGGCGATTCCGAAAAAAGCGATGTCGGTGACTGGGTGGTGGCCATTGGAAGTCCGTTTGGCCTGGAGCAAACCGTCACGGCTGGCATAGTCAGTGCCAAGGGACGCACCATCGGTGCCGGGCAATACGACGACTTCATCCAGACCGACGCCTCCATCAACCCCGGTAACAGCGGAGGCCCGCTTATCAATATGGCCGGTGAAGTAATAGGCATCAATACGGCCATCGTGGCCAGTGGGCAGGGCATCGGGTTTGCCATACCCATTGATCTGGCCAAGGGTATCATTGCCCAGCTTAAAACCAGTGGAGCGGTCACCAGGGGGTGGCTGGGCGTAGGCATTCAGAACCTGACGCCGGAACTGGCCCAGTACTACCAGCTGGAGGAAAATGAAGGGGTGCTGGTGACCCAGGTGTTCAAGGATGATCCGGCGGAAAAAAGCGGCATCCGGGCCAATGACATCATCATTGCTGTTGACGGCAAACTTGTATCTTCCGTCAGGGAACTGTCCGGTGTCATAGCCAATACCAGGGTGGGCAAACGCACAGCCGTAACCTTTATGCGGGACGGCAAGAAAAAGACCGTGTACGTGGAGCTTGCCAAACGTGATGACGACGTGCGCAAGGTGAAGTCCGAACCCGAGGAGAGCGGTGACCTGGGCATTGAGCTGGTGGAATTCACCTCGGAGTATGCCAAGCAGTTCGGGTATGAAGAGGATGAAGCGGGTGTCCTTGTGGGCGGTCTGGTGCCGGGTGGCAAGGCTGAAAAAGGAGAAGTGAAGCGCGGGGATCTGATCAAGGAGGTGAACCACGTCAAAATAGATTCCATCAAGGAATTTAAGAGTGAACTCAAAAAAGTCGATGAAGGCGAGACCCTCAATTTCCTCATCAGGCGGCCGCGTGTGGGGTTTGTCGTGATAACCATTGAACGCTAACAAAGACACCCCCGGTGAAATCGTCCTTGGCGGCCCAGACGTGCATTTCACTGGGTAAACAAAGGTCACAAAGGAGGGTTTTTCCTTTGAGACCTTTTTACATCTGAAACAGTGAAAGCACTCAACTTGAATTATGAAAATATGATGTTTGAAACCAAGGCAATCAAGAAGAGTAAAAATGTGTTTCAGATGAAGGGGATGGGCTTACCGGTGCGGAAGGCCAATGCCTGGCAGGTGGCCATCAGTTGCCGGTTTTCATCAAACACCTTGATGTCGTAGGAAGCGGTGCGATTGGTGCGCTTGATCTCCGTGGCTTCGGCCCGCAGGCGGGCCCCGGGATCGGGGCTGGCCATATACGTAACATTGACGTTCATGGCCACCGCGATGGTGCCGTGGGTCTGCCCGGCAGTTTCAAAGGCTTCATCTATCAAGGCATAAAGTGCACCGCCGTGGGCGCGTTTGTAGAGGTTGTTCATGCGGGAGGGGTCATAGGTCATTTCAACGACCGAGCGACCGGTCTCCAGTTCCACGAGTTCCATGTTGAACTGCCGGGCCAGGGGCTCTTCTTTTACGGCACGCATGATGGCATCTTTCAGTTTGGCATCCATGTCAACTCCCCTGACATTTGAGTCCCGTATAAAATTTTAGTATGATTTACACCAACGTTGCCAACCCGCCCTGTTCATTGGCTGCGAACGGATGTTCTCTGGGGCGGCCGTTACCCGCGGCGGTGGTCGAGGAGACAGAGCACCATGAACGGCAGCTCGATTACAAACTCCAGGATAAACCCCAATATGGCCGTGAAGAGAATCACGGGCAGTTTAAATATGGCAAAGTAGGCCCTGGACTGGGTGATCGTATCCCTGAAATGTATAAATTGGCTCTTCATTTTTTTGCTTATTATGCTCCGGTTGCCATGGTGATTCTTACGACCTCGAAGCCCTGGTAGTTGGCTCAAACAGGTCAGGACATGTCTACCCCAAGTGCTATGAAATTACAACAAAAAGCCTGTAGTTTCCGATTGAATATCCCTGTTGCCTAAAAGATTTTTATCTGCGATTGAAAGGGACAGGCGAATTTGATATAAACAATTGTAT
>JAOZRT010000339.1:2330-4833 GCA_029940035.1 Desulfobacterales bacterium | reverse complement strand
CCCGTTTGGCATACTGGACCGGTATGCGTCGCTGTCCCTGTTCCACAAAAATGATAAAGCCGATGACCGCAATCATCAGCACCGCCAGGATGATAATCACAAAAATACCCATCTCACCCGTGGAAAGCAACCGGAATGTATTGCCGATGGCCTGCGGCATGCGGGCCACGATACCGGCAAAAATGATCAGGGATATACCGTTGCCGATGCCCCTTTCGGTAATCTGCTCACCCAGCCACATGATAAAAGCCGTACCGGCTGTCAGCGTCAGAACCGTCATTAACCTGAAACTCCAGCCCGGGTCGATAACCACCGCCGCCCCGCCGGGAGAGGTCATGCTCTCCAGCCCGACACTGATGCCGAATCCCTGAATAATACTCAGGACAACGGTACCATAGCGGGTGTACTGGGTAATTTTTTTCCGCCCCTGCTCACCTTCCTTGGAAAGCCGTTCGAGGTGCGGCACCACCACCGTCAGGAGCTGCAAAATAATCGAGGCGCTGATGTAAGGCATGATTCCCAGAGCAAAAACAGAGAGCCGTTCCAAAGCGCCCCCTGAAAACATATCGAACAATCCCAACAACGTTCCCTTGGCTCTGGCAAAAAAGGAGGCCAGGGCCACGGTGTCTATTCCGGGCGTGGGAACGTGAACACCGACCCTGTAAACAGAGAGAAGGGCCAGCGTGTAGAAAACTCTCTTCTTGAGTTCCGGAATTTTGAATATGTTCTGGAAACCGCTACCAATCATTATACAACCTCTACATTTCCGCCGGCCGCTTCGATTTTTTTCCGGGCGGTTGCGCTGACTCGGTTGACTTTAACCGACAAGGGATGTCCGATCTCCCCCTGCCCCAGAAGCTTGATACCGTCCCTGGCGCCTTTGACGAGGCCGCTGCCCACGAGGGCCACCTCATCCACGACGCTGCCGCTCTCGAACCTGTTCAGGTCGCGCACATTGATGACGGCAACGCAATCGGCAAAAATGTTGGTAAATCCGCGCTTGGGCAGACGACGATGAATGGGCATCTGCCCACCCTCGAATCCGGGCCTCACACCGCCGCCGGAACGGCTGTTGTGCCCTTTCGATCCCCGGCCGGCTGTTTTGCCGGAACCCGAGGCAACACCCCGTCCAACCCGTTTTCTATTTTTCCGGGATCCTTCCGCCGGAGATAGTTCATTTAGTTTCATCGTTGTACTCCTCCACTTTGACCAGGTGCGATACGACGTGAACCATTCCTCGTGTGGAAGGTGTGTCCTCGAGCTGAATCGTTTTATTCATTTTAAGTAAGCCCATAGCACGCAGCACTTTGCGGTGTTTTTCAGGCCTTCCGATCATGCTCTTTACCAGTGTAATGTTTATTTTCCCAGCCATTGAACTTTTCCTCTTTATAATTCCGCTACAGGAATGCCGCGCCGCGCCGCAACCATCTCGCGGCTTTGAAGCTGCTGAAGTCCCTTAATGGTTGCCTTGACAATATTGTGGGGATTGTGTGAGCCCAGGCATTTCGTGAGAATGTTCTGCACGCCGACCGCCTCCAGCACAGCACGCACCGCACCGCCCGCGATCACTCCGGTGCCTTCTGATGCTGGCTTCAAAAGCACTTTTCCGGCACCGTATTTGCCGGTGACCTGAAAAGGAATCGTGCCTTCCACAAGAGCAATGGTGGACATGTTCTTCTTAGCTTTTTCAACACCTTTGCGTATTGCCTCGGGGACCTCTCCGGCCTTGCCCAGACCGTAGCCTATCTGCCCCTTACCGTCACCAACCACTACAATGGCACTGAAGCTGAATCGACGACCGCCCTTGACGACCTTCGCCACCCTGCTGATATGGACAACCTTGTCAATTAAATCATTGTCTTCAGTATTTCGTTTGAACAAGGGTTTGCCTCCTTTGTAAATTTATACTTTGGCTAAAATTTCAGTCCTGCTTCGCGGGCCCCGCTGGAAAGCGCCTTGACACGCCCGTGATAGAGAAATCCGTTTCTGTCGAACACCACCGTTTCGATGCCTTTTTCCTTGGCGCGCTCAGCCAGCAGTTTGCCGATATGCTCGGCCATGGCGATCTTGTTTTCGAATTTCGGCAAACCCTGGACAGTTTTCTCGAGACTGCTGGCCGAAATGAGTGTATCACCCTTTACATCATCCACAAGCTGCGCGTAAATATGTCTAGAACTTCTGAACACGCTCAGTCTCGGGCGTTCTGCCGTACCGCTGAGCCGTTTGCGGATATGTATCTTCCTTTTTAACCGTGACACCGTGCGCACATTAGTTGAACCCATTTTCTTTATTCCTATATTCGTTTAACTTCCGTTTTCTGTTCTCTGTTCTTCCAACGGTCTAACGCTTTATCGGGCAGGCACAAGGCCAGCCCCTACATGCCTTCTGTCTTCTGTGGTTCTGATCTCTGTCTTCTGACCTCTGTCTTCTGACCTCTGACTTCTGACCTCTGACCTCTGTCTTCTGGCCTCTGTCTTCTGACCTCTGTCTTCTGACCTCTGAC
>JAOZRT010000339.1:0-2230 GCA_029940035.1 Desulfobacterales bacterium | reverse complement strand
TCTGACCTCTGTCTTCTGGCCTCTGTCTTCTGACCTCTGTCTTCTGACCTCTGACTTCTGACCTCTGTCTTCTGACCTCTGTCTTCTGACCTCTGGGGCTCTGTTACTTCGTCCCGGTCTTCCCGGCCTTGCGTTGGATGTACTCTTCCGCATATTTGATCCCTTTGCCCTTGTAAGGCTCAGGGGGCCGCAGCTGCCGGATCGATGCCGCTGTCCGGCCGAGAAGTTCCTTGTCTATTCCGGAAAGCTTGACAACGTTATTTTTCTCGATGTTGGCTGATATTCCATCGGGCAGCGCAAAATTGATGGGATGCGAATATCCCAGGTTGAACAGAATGCTCTTGCCTTTGAGTTCAGCACGATAGCCGATGCCGTTTATTTCCAGGACCCTGTCGAACCCCTTACTGACACCGGTCAACATATTGGCCACCAGGCTGCGAGTCAGCCCCTGCAGGGCCCGGCTTTCGCGGTCGTTGTTGGCCATGGTCACATTGATGATGCCGCCATCTATCGCCAGATCGATGCGGGGGTGAATAGTGCGCTCAAGCGACCCTTTTTCCCCCTGAACGGTGATGACCTTGTCCTTGTATGTAATTTTCGTTTTATCGGGAACCGGTATCGGTTTTTTGCCTACACGAGACATGGTACTCTCCTTGCTTGATTACTATAACACGCGTAACTTATTTTATTTTGCCGCGAAGTCTCTAAGACTCTAAAAATAAGTTTTCTTTGCGTCTTCGAGCCTTAGTGGCGATTATACTACCAGATGTTGCAGAGAACCTCGCCGCCTACATTCTCTTTGCGGGCGTGCTTGTCGGACATGATGCCCTTGGAGGTTGATAAAATAGCAACCCCGAGCCCGTTGTAAACAGGTTTCACGTCCTTGCTTTTCAGGTAAACCCTGCGGCTGGGCTTGCTGACGCGATCGATGTTCAATATGACGTGCTTTTGTTTTTTGTCATATTTCAGGTAAACACGCAGGATGCCCTGCTTGTCGTCCTTTACAAATTTGAAGTTCCGGATGTAGCCTTCATCTTTCAGTACCTTGGCCACCTCAACCTTGAGTTTGGAACCCGGAATGTCGACACTATTGAATTTCGCTTTGCCGGCGTTCCTGATTCTGGTCAGCATATCGGCAACTGGATCACTCATCGCCATTGTCGTTTTCTCCTGAATGTTTCTAATGTGTATGATTATCAGCTATTCGGTTCAATAACGTTTCCCCAACCGTCTTACCAGCTGGATTTTACGACACCCGGAAGCTTCCCCTGGGAGGCAAAATTCCGGAAGCAGATTCTACAGATCCCGAATTTCCTGATAAATGCTCTTGGTCGACCGCAAATCGGACACCGGTTGTAACTTCTTACTTTAAACTTCGGTTTCCGCTTCACTTTCATTCTCAGCGCTGTTTTTGCCAAATTGTCCTCCTGCTAAAATCGACGATCTCACGTCTACGTCCGGCTCCGCCTCGACTGCGAAGAGCCTTGACTAATTCCCCATGCTAATTCTTGAATGGCATTCCGAGTAGCTTGAGCAGTTCTTTGCCTTCTTCGTCATTATTCGCCGTTGTAACGATGGTAATATTCATACCCTTGATACGGTCGATTTTGTCGTAATCGATCTCGGGAAATATGATGTGTTCCTTGATGCCCAGGGTATAATTGCCATTCCCGTCCAGAGCCGTGCCCGAAATACCCCTGAAGTCACGCACACGGGGGAGAGCGACGTTTACGAGCTTGTTGACAAAATCGTACATACGGTTTTTCCGCAGGGTCACCATACAGCCGATGGGCATCCCGGCTCTGAGTTTGAATGCGGCGATGGATTTCTTGGCCCGGGTAATGATGGGCTTCTGCCCCGAAATGGTCGTGAGCTCGTCAACGGCCGCATCCAACAGTTTTATATTATGAATGGCTTCGCCCATGCCCATGTTCAATATGACTTTGTCGAGCTTGGGCACCTGCATCATATTGCTGTACTTGAAGGTTTCCAAGAGCTTGGGCACTACTTCTGTTTCATAATAATTTTTTAGTTGTGACATTCTGTTACCTTCTTTTTATTGCGCCAGGTTTCGACGGAATCTTCGCCTGCGCCTGAAGTTTACGCATCAATGACTTCACTGCACTTCCTGCAGATCCGAACTTTTCTTCCATCGTCGAGCTGTTTCATCTGGACCCTGATCGGGCTCAAGCACTTGTTGCACATCAGCATGGCATTGGACCAGGAAATC
>JAOZRT010000338.1 GCA_029940035.1 Desulfobacterales bacterium | reverse complement strand
CGGTTTCATCGCAGGATGTTTCTATTCCGAGTATCAGCATATTATTTGGCCTGCGGCCGTAATTTGCGCTGACGCGCGAAGCGCATTTGACGCGTCAGCGCGCTTTGTTTTTGCCAGCCCCTCCGGAGCGGCCTGCGGACACACCTCATGTCTTGCAGGCGGGCGCCTTGGCCTGGCCTCGTTCGATCCACTGCATGAACTTTGTCAGACGCGTACCGAGGGTTTTTAAGAATTGTTTGAAGACAGACATTTTACCTGGATAATAAATTGGCCTGATATGGCAAGCATCCGCATGGGCGGGCAACGGTGGTTAGACCCATTTCAGCCGGTCCTGTTCATCTTTTCTTTCAACGATTTCGCCGATCACATACGCCTTTTCGTCCAGGACATTCAAGCGTTCCAGGACATCCTGAACCGCCTTTTCCGGAACGATGGCGACCAGACCCAGCCCGTTGTTGAAAGTGCGCATCATTTCATGGTCTTTGATTTTGCCGGCTTTTTGGAGAAATGCAAAAATAGGAGGCACATCCCAGCTTCTTTTTTGCATTACGATGCTGCAGGCTTTTGGAATGACGCGGGTGAGGTTGTCCTCAAACCCGCCGCCGGTGATATGGGAGAGTCCCAAGATGGGCAGATTTTTTAGCATGCTCTGGATCGTGTTCACATAAATTTTTGTGGGCATGAGGAGCTCTTCACCGAGGGTTTGGCCCAGTTCCGGTATATGGGAATCCAACTGAAGGTTCAGCACTTCAAAACATATTTTACGGACCAGGGAGTACCCGTTGCTGTGCAACCCGCTGGAGGCGATGCCGATCAACTGGTTGCCCACATGAATTTCGGAACCGTCTATTAGTTTGTCGTTGTCCACGATGCCGACGGTAAAACCGGCCAGGTCGTATTCGTTTTCAGCGTAGAGACCCGGCATTTCAGCGGTTTCGCCACCAATCAGCGCGCACTTGGCCAGCTTGCACCCTTCGCCGATGCCGGAGATGATGCTCATGGCCACATCATTTTCCAGTTTGCCCATGGAGATGTAGTCAAGGAAGAACAGCGGTGCCGCCCCCTGGACGGCAATATCATTGACGCACATGGCCACCAGGTCAATGCCGATGGTGTCGTGCTTGCCGGACATGAAGGCCAGTTTGAGCTTGGTGCCCACGCCATCGGTGGAGCTGACCAGCACCGGCCTTTCAAAATGGGCGGTATTGAGGGAAAAAAGGCTGCCAAACCCGCCGATGTCACCCATCACGCCGGAGCGGTAGGTCTTTTTGGCGATATCTTTGATATTTTTTACCAGCAGGTTGGCTTTATCGATATCCACACCTGCATCTGCATAAGTCAGCGATCTATCCATTTTCAATCCTGTCGTTAATGTTATGCAAAAAATTAATCGTTGTTGCCTGAAAAGTCAAAACAAATTTTTGATATAAACACCGAACTACTGTAAATAATTATATTATTTGAATTAGACTGAAAGGATGCATACCATGACGAAATTTGCCAGACATGGCCCCGTCCGAAAATTTTGGTGTTGAGTTACCCTCACAACCCCACTACCGAAGTGGTTGACCTCGGTTTTTTTTAATTTCAGACTTTCGTACTTTCGTGCTTTCGTGATAGAAAGCTTTTTTTGCTTTGTTTTGATAATAAGGAATTTAGGGTACTGAATGATGAAACCGATCCAGATTGGCCTTTTAGGCTTTGGAACCGTGGGCACGGGCGTAGCTAAATTGCTCATCGAGAACTCAGATGTCATCCAGGCGCGTGTGGGGACGCGCCTGAGGTTGAAATATATTGCCGATATCGAGGTAGAAAAAGACAGGGGTATTTCCATTGACCCGGGTGTATTGACCACGGATGCGTCAATGGTCATCAACGACCCGGAACTCGACATCGTGGTCGAGATGATCGGCGGCGAGGGCATTGCCAAGGACCTCATGCTCAAAGCCATCGAAAACGGGAAGCATGTGGTTACTGCCAACAAGGCCCTGCTGGCCAAACACGGCAATGAAATATTTAAAAAGGCCGGGGAAAAGAGCGTGGACATAGCCTACGAGGCCAGTGTCGGCGGGTGCATGCCCATCATCAAAACCGTGCGGGAGTCCCTGGTGGGCAATCGCATTCAATCCATTACCGGCATTTTAAACGGTACCTGCAACTATATCCTGTCAAAAATTTCCGATGACGGCAGCATGTTCGAGGACGCCCTGGCCGATGCACAAGCCAACGGTTATGCCGAGGCTGACCCCACCCTGGACGTGGAGGGGTATGACACGGCCCACAAGCTGGCTATCCTGACAGCGCTGGGGTACGGCATGGCCATCAATTACGATGACATCTACATCGAGGGGATTTCCAAGATCACGCCCCTGGATATCGAATTTGCCGCCCAGTTCGGGTACCGGATCAAACTGCTGGCCATCAGCAAGTTCAAGGGCGGCAAGGCCGAAGCCCGTATCCACCCCACCATGATTCCATTTGACAACATCCTGTCGAATGTGAACGGCACGTTGAATGCGGTCACGGTTGCCGGTGATGCCGTGGGGGAGATTCTCCTGTCCGGCCATGGCGCGGGAATGATGCCCACGGCCAGTGCTGTGATCAGCGATATCGTTGACCTGGCCCGGAATCTGATGGCAGGCATTTCCGGCCGGGTGCCCATGCTGGGCTGCCAGATGGATCACGTAAAGCAGCTGCCGGTGATGCCGGTGGAAGAACTTTCAACCCACTATTATTTTCGCTTTTCCGCTCTCGACAAACCAGGAGTCCTCTCAAACATATCGGGAATACTGGGAAAATGTGACATCAGTTTGAAGTCAGTGCATCAAAAAGGCCGCAAGACCAACGGCACTGTCCCCGTGGTCATGATGACGCACAGGGCCTTGGAGGCGGACGTTAAAAAGGCCCTCAAGGAAATAGAGTCCCTTGACGTGGTGGGGGAAAAACCGGTGCTGATACGCATTGAAGATCAAAACCAAGGCGAATAGGCCTGAATGCGGAAATTGGATTGCGGAATGAGGAGTGCGGAATTCGGAAGGGGTTAGTGCCGAACTACAGAGCCACAAAAAGACGGAAATACAGAGACCGGAACCACAGAGATTGGAGGTCCGGCCAGTAGTCAGGGACAGATACCAAAAACCGCAAAGACGCTAAGATAATGGTCGGTAGTCGGTGGTCAGTGGTCGAACCCGACACCCGACACCTGAAACCCGACACGAAGCAATACAACAAATAATGAAACAACTTTTACTGAGAATTTGACCAAAGGAACCATATGAAGATAATCTGTGCTGACATGGAAGGGATATTCACGCCCGAGATCTGGATCAGGGTGGCGGAAAAAACCGGTATTGGAGAACTCCGCCTTACCACCCGGGACATATCCGATTATGACGTTTTAATGCGGAAACGCTTAGGCATTTTAAAAAACAACAATTTGAAACTGAAGGACATTACCGATGTCATCCAGACCATGGACCCCCTGGAAGGCGCCTTTGAGTTCCTGGAATGGATGCGGTCCCGTACCCAGGTTATCGTTGTTTCAGATACCTATGTGGAATTTGCACGTCCTCTATTGAAAAAACTGGGGTGGCCAACCCTTTTCTGCAATTCCCTGACCATTGACCTGGAAGGCGCCATCAGCGATTACAACCTCCGCCAAAAGGATGGGAAGCGCAAGACGGTCTTGAGCCTGAAACAGCTTAAATATGAGATTATCGCCGTGGGTGATTCCTACAACGACATCACCATGCTTAAGGAAGCTGATGAGGGGATTCTCTTCAATCCGCCGGACAACGTCAGGGCGGAGTACCCGGAACTGCCGGCAACCTACAGTTATGAAGAATTGAAAACCATCATGGGAAAGATGCTGTCCAATCATCAGCCTGTAAATGCAATGTAATCCATAGATTCCCCCGCCCTTTATGGGAGGGGGTTAGGGGGAGGGCTAGAGCACGCCAAAACCAATGAACGTACACCAGACCAATTACCGCGTCATATATGCCGATACCGACAACATGGGTATCGTCTATCACGCCAATTACCTGAAGTGGTTCGAAGTGGGCCGCACCGAGATGTTCAGGGCCTACGGACTAACCTACAAAGCTATCGAAAGCAGGGGATTCTACCTGCCGGTGGCAGAGGCATACTGCAAGTATCTGTCGTCGGCGGAATACGATGACGTCATCACCATCGAAACATCAGTGGACACCTCCATGCGGGCCGGCATGAAGTTCGATTACCGGATTTTCAGAGTCGAGGACGGGGAAAACCTGGTCAGAGGCTTCACCAAGCACGCCTTTGTGAACAAGGAGGGCCGGATTGTGCGTCCTCCTGATTTTATTAAGGCGTTACTGAAGAAGGGTCTGGCCTCAACAAGACATCATAAGATATTATGAACAATAGTCTGGCTGTGCAGATGGATTCCCAGGGGGTGACCTTCAAGGTGTACGTGCAACCACGGTCTTCCAAAAATATGATCGTGGGGCTGCATGGTGATGCTCTGAAAGTCAAGATCAAGGCACCGCCGGTGGAGGGCGCGGCCAACAAAATGTGTATCCAGTACATGGCCGCATGCCTCGACCTGCCGAAATCCTGTGTGGAGATCAAATCAGGACAGTCCGGCAGAACCAAGCAGGTACGCGTGAGCCCGAAAGCCGGCAGGGATCCGAAAAAAGAGATTCAACGGCTGACCTCCATCATCGAGGCATGGCCTACATAAACGCCAGACCTTTTGAAAAGAGGATTATTTCCCCTTGACAAACAGACATGGGTTGGTTACTTTTCCGAGGTTACACAAACAATGATGCGGGGTGGAGCAGTCTGGTAGCTCGTCGGGCTCATAACCCGAAGGTC
>JAOZRT010000070.1 GCA_029940035.1 Desulfobacterales bacterium | reverse complement strand
CCATGGACAAAGTCATTGCCAAAGAGCTGGAGATTCTGGGAAGCCACGGCATGCAGGCCTACCGATACGACAGGATGCTGGCCATGATCCTGGCCGGTCAGCTGGAACCGGACAAGTTGATCGGTAAACGCGTCAGTTTGGAGGCGTCGGCTGACGAACTGATGCAGATGGACCGTTTCGAGGGATCTGGGGTTACGGTCATCGACACCTTCTAATTTGAATTGACCCGGCGCTGTTTTCAGCGCGGGTTCAATTCAAATTTTCGGATGGCAGACCTTTTTCAAGTCCCAGGCCTTGATTTTGTATGACTTGTCATGCACACCCGGGTTGAAGTAAACAAAATCTTTTCTGGCAAGGTCCGGGTCCATAAAAATGGGCAGATCCGTAAGCTGGCCAAAGGGCGGGACGCAGCCCACTTCACAGCCCACCTTTTCAAGGACCTGTTCGGGCTTGGCAAAAGATATTTTTTTGGTGCCGATGTTGGCGGCCGCTTTTTTCCACTCGACCTTTTTGTCCCCGGGCATCACGAGCACGACCATTTCCTTTTCCTTGGTCATCACCACCAGCGACTTGACGGTTTCCGACTCGCTGACGTTCAGGGCGGCGGCCATGGTGGGGTTGGTGAAAACCGGTTCGTGCTCAAAGACTTCGTACGCGATTTTGTTGTCTTTCAGTATCCCGATGATTTTTTCTTCTACGGTCATAAATTTCCTCTATGTTTTCAGGTTTAAGGTAAACGGTGTACGGTATAAGGTTACCGTCGATCAAGACCTGATGAATCAATCCTATGAACTCTTTGCTGATTGTTCATGATTCGATGTTGGACGTTGGATGTTCGATGTTTATTTTTTCTCTGATCGCTTCTGGGTCAAGTCCTGGTTTGAAGTTGTCACCTTAACTGATTTTTGCCTTGCGTCCAGCTATTGGCAGGGATAAATCCCTGCACTACATGGTTGGTTCGAGGAATGGGCATGTGGACCAGGGCTTCAGCCCTGCAGGGCCTCTATCCCTGCTCCTTCAGTCTTGTCACAGACAGACCCTGGTCTCTGGTCCTCTGTCCTCCGTCTTCTGTGGTTCTGACCTCTGTGGCTCTGGCTTTTTTATTCCGCATTCCGAATTTCCCATTCCGCATTGGGACCATTCCGCATTCGGCTCAGGCTGTGGCTTCGTCGACAATTTCGGCAATATCCTTGACGACAATGTCCGACTCCTTATCCATCAGGCCATCCATGAGCATGGTTGCACAAAAAGGGCAGGCCGAGGCCAGGGTTGCAGCACCGGTTTTCATGACCTCTTCGGCACGGTCGATGTTGATGCGTTTTCCCAGGGTTTCCTCCATGAACATGCGGCCGCCGCCTGCGCCGCAGCAAAAACCTTTTTCACCTGTGCGCTGCATCTCCAGGAGGCTGCCGGTGGCGTTCATGGATCGCAGGAGGTCCCGCGGGGCCGCGTAGATGCCGTTCCAGCGGCCCAGGTAGCAGGAGTCGTGGAAGGTCAGAGACCCCAGGTTTTTGTTGTTGGGCTTGAGGCGTCCCTGTTGATGAAGTTCGAGCAGGTACTGGGTGTAGTGAACCACAGGATAGCTGGCTCCGAACTGGGGGTATTCATTTTTCAAGGTGTTGAAGCAGTGGGGACAACCGGTTAATATGGTTTTAGGGTTGTACTGATTCAAGACTTCCACATTCTGCTGGATCAGCATCTGGGCCAGGTACTCGTTGCCTGCCCGCCGGGCCACGTCACCATTGCAGGCCTCTTCCGGTCCCAGGATGGCAAAATTGACGTCGGCCCTTTTCAGCACCCGGGCCATGGCCTGGGCGATCTTTTTCCCGCGGTCGTCGAACGATCCTGAACAGCCCACGAAATAGAGCACATCCGCTTCGGGGTTGTCGGTCATCAGGGGTACATCGAGGTCCTTGGCCCAGTTGGCGCGGGTGTCCGCGGCAAACCCCCAGGGGTTAGCCTGGTTTTCCAGGTTGGTGAAGGTTTCCTGGATTTCCGGAGGAAAGCTGGCTTCCATGAGCACCTGGTTTTTGCGGCTTTCGATGATGAAGTCGAGATGTTCGATGTTTACCGGACAAATGTCCTCGCAGGCGCGACAGGTGGTGCAGGACCAGAGCACGTCTCCCGTGATGGGCGAGTCCTCCCGCACGATGGGCTGCACGGCCTCTGCATCTTTGGCTAAAATGGCGTCCGCATGGGCAAACAGGTCGAGTTTGAAATCATGGATCAGTTTTTTGGGTGACAGAGGCTTGTCTGTGTTGGCTGCCGGGCACTGTTCCTCGCACCGGCCGCACTCGGTGCAGGCGTAAAGGTTGAGGACGTTTTTCCAGTTCAGTTCCACGGTCTTGCCCAGGCCGAAGGTCTCCAGGTCTTCATCTTCGATGTCGGTTTTGACGATGGCTTTCTCGCATTCGAGGGGTTTCAGGAATACGTTGGGGGCTGCCGCCAGAAGGTGCAGGTGCTTGGAGCCGGGAATGTAGATCAGAAACCCGATGATGGTGGCCATATGGACCCAGTAGGCAATTTCGTAGCCAATGAATATTTTTTGCGGGGTCAACTGGTCCAGGCCGAACAGCCCTACCAGGAGTCCGGATACCGGAAAGGTCCCGGTATAGTCGAAAACACCGGCCTCTAAAGGCAAAAGGGTCTGAAAGGCGTTGATCAACTGAAAGGTGATGATGATGACACACGTAAATAGAATAATCAGGTTGGCATCCATGCCCATGGTCAGATAAGGGGGCCGCACCACGACCCGGCGGTAAATGGCGTAGGCAAACCCCACCAGCACGAAAGGGGCCAGGATATCGGCTACGAAGAGGTAGCCGCCGTACAGGCCGGGTAGCAGATGGCCCACTTCAATGGCCGGGCAGATTCCCTTGAGCATCAATTCCAAAGAATGGGGCTGCACGGCCAGGAATCCGAAAAAAATCATGGTATGCGCCAGCCCGGGGGCTAGCTTGCGGCGCACGTTGGTCTGACCCAGAACGTCCTTGAAAAATACCACCACCCGTTCCCGTACCCGGTCCAGTTTGAACTCCGTCTGGCCCTGGACCGACTGCATCAACCGATAGAGGTGCCGCACCTTCAGGAAAAAGAGAGAAAATCCGCCCACAAGGGCCATGAACATGACAAATGATTTGATGATGGTGTATTGTTCCACTGTAATTGCTCCTGCATATTAGGCTTGGTATTTGAATTTTTTTCTTTAACCACAAAGACACCCCGGTGAAACAGGAACAAGAACAGGTTTCACTGGGTAAACAAAGGACACAAAGAAATAAAAGAAATAATTCTATTTTTCAACACGAAATCACCAAAATCTGAAAATACGAAATAAGGGAACTAAATTTACATATTTCCCTTCTGCCTTGTGTGGCTCTGGGGCTCTGGTCTCTGTGGTTCTGTTCATTGTTTCTATCCGGTTATTTCCTTGAGCTTGCGGGTAAGGGCCGGAATAATATCGAAAAGGTTGGCGCAGACAGCATAGTCGCATTTGTGCATGATGGCTGCGTCGGGGTCCAGGTTAATGGCCATGATGATGCCGGCAGTTTTCATGCCCGCGAAGTGCTGAACCGAGCCGGAAATGCCGCAGGCAATGTACACCTTGGGACTGACGGTTTTCCCTGTCTGGCCGACCTGCATGGTGTGGCTGACCCAGCCGGCGTCAACGGCAACCCTGGAGGCGCCTACAGCTGCGGACATTGGTCGGGCGCATTCAAAAAGGATGTCAAAATTGTCACTGTTTTCCATACCGCGGCCGCCAGATATGATGATATCGGCCTCGGTCAGGTCCACGCGGTCTGACAGGCCTTGCTGAACCTCAAGGACCCTGAGTTTGGATTTTTCCAAGACAGCTTGAAACATCTCCAGAATGGCTTTGCCGGGCGATGGTACGGCGCTCAGGGCATTGGGGCGCATGCCGTACAGGTGATATTCACCTCTGGTCTTGAACTCGGCAACGGCCCTGCCGCTGAACTGAGATTTTACAGCCGTGTGTTCGCTCAAGTTGACGGCCGTACAGTCCATGACCAGAGGCGCTTCAAGGAGGGCGGCTATCCGTGACAGCAGGTTTTTTCCCTGAACACTGGCCAGCCCCAAGAGGGTTTTTATGTTATAATATTGAAGTGCCTGAATTCCGGCCCGGGCCCAGTGGTCCGCATTCCATTGGATGGGCCCGTCTTGGGAGGTGATTTCAATAACCCGGTCGATGCCGTGGGCCTGCAGGGTTTCCAGGGATGCGGCTGCAGTTCCCTTGAACACCAAGGCAAACAACTCTGCATCGCTGTCATGGGCAGCTGATATAGCACCCAGGCAGGCGGGTTTGACCTTGCCGTCCTTCATTTCTATTAAAACAGCGACTCTTTTCATCCGTCGAGCACCTTGGCTTTTTCCCGAAGGACGTGAACGATGGTATCTGCAATTTCATCGGCTGTGCCGTCAATTATTTCCGGGTATCGCTCCTCTTTTATTGACTCGATTTTGATCATCTCCACCCGGGAGGCTGGAGTCGCTATCCCCAGGTCGGACAACTCGATTTCAGTTAAGGGCTTTTTTCTGGCCTTTAGAATGTCCGGAAGCTTGGGGTAGCTGGGTTGGTTCAAGTCTTTCCCGGCCCCGATCACACAAGGGGTTTCCATTTCAATATGTTCGAGGTCGCCGGCCTCCATTTCGCAGGTGACCCTGATAGTTGTATCGGTCATTGCAAATTTTACAGCATTGGAGACCACGGGAACGTCCAGGCAGGCAGCCAGGTGGAACATTGTTTGAAAACCCTCGTTGTCGACGGATTCTTTACCGGTGAAAACGATGTCCGGATCCCCATCCCTTTGGATTGCGGCACAAAGCGCCCGGGCCGTGGAGATACTGTCGTGGCTGCTTTTTGATTTTACGAGAATGGCGCGGTCGGCCCCCATGGCCATGGCCGAGCGCAGGGTGGCCTCGGCTGTCCCCTTGCCAAGGGTAACGGCAATGACGTCGGCATCAATTGTTTGCTTTTTTAACCGCACAGCCTCTTCCACGGCGTTTTCATCGTAGGGGTTCATGATGAAGGTGATGTTTTCATCGATGCAATCATCTGTCCCTATCCGGATTGTTGCCGCCGTGTCCGGCACGTGTTTGACACACACGTAGATATTCAATTTAAGCCCCGGTATTAATTGCGTTGTTCTATGGTCCAGGTGAGAGATGTTTACTTTTAAACAACACCAAAGTGTTAAGTGAACTAAAGTTGAAAGTGATCTAAAATTGAGGTATCGCTACGCTCTATCTTCAATAAAAAAAGATAGTATTCCGCAACTTTGGTCACTTTAGATCACTTTAACGTACTTAAAAACTTATCAGTTAGCCATTGACCGAGAAACTGCTATTGTAATTTATCTCCCGGTTGCGGGAAAAGAACCCCACGTCGATCTTGCGCCCGAGATGGGGCAGGGTGTATTGCAGGGGTTCCTTGTCGTGGTCCAGGCCCTTTTCACATTTGTCGATCAACTCGGCCATCATGTGGCCGGCAACCGGGGCATTTTTGTATTGGTTGCCACTGGAGCCGATGGCCATGTAAAACCCCTTCATGCTTGAATTGTCATAGATAGGGATCCAGTCGTCGGAGCAGTCGTAAAGATCGCACACCCCCCGCGGCTGGTTGGGGATGGCCATGTCGGGTACACGGCGGGCACAGCGGTAGGTCTGGGCATTCCACTGTTCCACGGTCAATTGATTATTTCTCTCGTAGGTTTCCTTGCCTGCATAAAAAACATCCGGGTCGACCCATTCCTGGGGGTCGCAATCCGGGTCTTCGCTGCCGATCAGGAACATGTTGCCCACTTCCGGGCGGTAGTAGCAGCCCACATCACCGTCAGAGGTGTGGTAGCCGTCATTTAGATAGTCGTAGCCTTCCGGAGCAGGGCAGTGCATGACCTCATGGCGCAGGGCCTTGGTCTTGATGTTGCACTCTTCATAGACCCCTTCGGCCATTTGGTTGATCTTGTAGGAGTGCGGCCCGGCCACATTGACCACTATTGGCGCATCAATTTCCGTACCGTCGTTCAAAGTGATGCCCAGAACCTGGTTATTTTCACTGCGTACGGCAGTGACTTCGGCGTTGAAGATGAACTCTGACCCTTTGGCTTCGGCAGCCCGCATGATGTTGTGGGCGGAAAGTGCGGGATCGCTCATGTAGCCGCCTTCGGGGCAGTAAATACCGCCTTCCAGCATCTTTTCGGGTTCGTTGAAAAAATCCGGGTCTTCCGGGCGTTTTATCGGCCAGAACTCGTGCAGGTCGTAAACAGGGACCATCTCCTTGATCTTATCCACACTCCACTCTTCGTATGCGACGCCCACAGCGTCATAATTGCTCTGGACTTTGCGCCAGTCGTGTCCCTGGGATTTAAGCAGAATGGAACCGGTATTCATATATTTGGCCAGGCCTTTTTCGTCCTGGGCATGGTCAAGATAGTTTTCCCAATCCAGCCAGTATTTGAAACCTTCATAAGCCATGGCCACTCCGTCCTCGGTGGAGTAGTGCGCACGGACGATGGCGCAGGAAGCCGCAGTGGACCCTTCACCGGCATCGGGCAGTTTGTCCACATTCAGGGTTTGGTATCCTATTTTGGCGAGTTCATACGCGATGGGGCAGCCGATTACACCGGAGCCGATAATGATGGCATCGTATTTTTTTGTCATGTTGGTTCTCCCTTAAATTTATGGGTTTTCTTTGTGGTTTATATATCAAACAAACAGACATCATGCCAACCCGGCGACCCATTTGTCAAAGGCCAGTTGTCCGGCCGGTTGAAGTTTAAATTCGTGCCCGGCATGCAGGATCGCGGCAACCATGTCACGGGCATATCCCCGGGAACAGGTCAGCAGCATGCCCGGCATACCATCGGGTTGACCCGCGATTACCATCTGACAGGGAACATGGGCAAAGGGTCCCTGAAATAACCGGGGGGTGCTGAGGGCGGGGTCGCGGAAGTCGAGTGATGACAATTTTTCAGCAATTGAAAAAACGGCTTGGCCCAGAATAGCCAGGCACACGGTAACGTCCATGGTGCTGGTAAAGGCCGTGTCTTCCGGTGTTTCCAGGCGGTCCCCGGTGAGCTGCCACAAAGATACCTGGGTGCGGTTCATGCGGTTGGCCAGGACATTGTTTTCCAGGCGGCATTGCCCTGGTTTTCCAGGGATGTCGATTTCGAAGGGCTTGAACCTGGAAAGGTCGCTGTCCTGGAGGTCCCACCGGGGCCGGTGGCTCAGGTCAATTATCCAGGGGCCCTCGCCTTCGGATGCGTATTCCATAACGACGGCCCAGTGGCCCTGCTTTTCCACTTGTTTGGCTTCCTGTGGAAAAACCATTGGCGATCGTCTCTTAATATCGGTCATCAGTAATACCTCTCTGCCTAGATAAATCCGCCTAAGGCGGACAAGCCGGAATTAAATATCCAATTATCAATACTCAATGTCAAATTATCAGGTTAGCAGGGCTGAAGCCCTGGACTACATTGCATAAGGCCGACTGCTTTGTAGCACAGGGATTTATCCCTGCCAAACTGTGTGCCGAATTCCAAAATACAAATGATCTGGAGATTAACCAAAAGGTAGCCCGCCCAAGTTTCAGCTTCGCAGCCTTTCCCCCTTTGGATCGTAAAAAGGCATGGGTACCACCGTGGCGCTCACCAGTTGCCCCTGGCATTCGTCTTCGTAGATAGAAATTTCCGTGCCAACGGCATGCAGGGGATCTTCCACCAGGGCCATGCCAACGGCTTCCTGCAGTGTGTGGCTGTAGCGCGCGATGCAGACGTGCCCGCGAATCCTGTCATCCACCACAATGGATCCGTCTTTGGGTGGGGTGCGGGTGTTTTTCATTTTAAACCCGACCAGTTTCAGGCGTTTCTCCTGATTTTCGGTCTGCTGCAGGGCTACGGCTCCCACCGTATCAACTGCCGGTTTATTGCGGTCCCAGAGGCCGCCAAGCCCCACGTCGTGCAGGGTGGTGCGCTGCTCCGACTCGGAGCCGATGATCAGGTGCCCTTTTTCCATCCTGAGAACGTTTTGAGTCTCAAGACCGAAATTGGCAATCCCGAATGGTTTGCCGGCTTCTGACAGGGCATCCCAAAGGGTCTCCATCCACGAACCCGGGACGTGCAGTTCATAGGAAAGTTCGCCCACAAAGCCCAGCCGCATGATCCGCACCGGGATGGTGTCGAGGGCTGTAAATTCCTGATAGGCGGCAAAGGGGAACGCTGCATTGGAAATGTCCGCATCGATGACTTCGGACAGCACCTCTCTGGCCTTGGGGCCGGCAAGGTTGATAACGCCGAAGGCATCGGTGAGGTTTACCAGGTTGAAATCCCAGCCGTCATAGCGCGTGTGATAACGGATCCATTCCACGGTGATGCCGGCCCGGGCGGTGGAGGTAGTGAAGTAGTAGTCATTTTCGCCTCTTTGGACGACCACGCCGTCATCGATGATACACCCGTCTTCGTTGCACATGGCCGAGTACTTGATTTTGCCCGGAGAAATCTTGGCCATATCACCTACGTACACCCGCTGCAGGGCCTTGAGGGCGTCCGGCCCGAAGATGCGAAATTTTCCCAGGGTCGTGGCATCGAGCATACCCACGTTGTTGCGGATATTTTCGATTTCACGGCGGCAGGAAAAGTCATCGGAAAAATACCTGGCCCGGTTCCAGACCCCAATTTTGCGCATGACGCCGCCATCCTGTTTCTGGCGCTCGTGCATGGGTGTCCTTTTGCTCATGAGGTGGTTGGTCCCTGCGTAGGTGGCCATCAAGGTCGGCACCAACGGCGCCCGCATGGTGGTGGGCCGGGTGAGCGCACCGTGGTCCGTGTGGTGCTGGGCCACGAGAAGGGGCAGGTTGTGGCCGGGTATGCCGCTCTGGCCGGGACCTGTGCCGGCGGCCGTAAAACGTTTGATCAGTTCGGTGGCATCGAAGCCCATGTCAATGGCCTGCTTGATATTTTTTACGGTGGTATCTTCATCAAAACAGATAAAGGCCTTGCGGCCCTTCACCGGCGCCATGACCAGGTTGCATCCCCTTTCGGCCTGGGGCCGGCCGGCCAGCATTTCTTGGGCATCTTTCAATGCTTGCGCAGATGCTTTCCCGCAGTTAAGGGCGGCCGAAAGCCCGGCTACCTGACCCGAGGCTTCAATGGCCCGGGAGTCGTTGAGGCCCAAAAGGCGCCCCGCGGCATACACGCCCACGGGCAGGCTTTTGGGCAGGAAAAAGCCGGTGTGCTGGTCAAAGGCCAGTTCCGCCTGCGCCATGGAGAGGGGACCGGTGACCGGTGTCATGCCGGCGGAGGCCACCAAAAGGTCGCATTCCAATTTCTTTTCAAAGGTCCCTTGGAGAGTGGTCAGGGAAACACTTTTCAGCGGGGCGCCAAGAGCCTCACGTGCTACCCAGCCCTTCAGATAGGGAATCTCCCGCTGTTCGAGTTCAGACACCAGCGCGGCATGGGAGGGATTGTCGCGGATGTCGGCAACGGCGGCAATCTCGATTCCGGCATCGAACAGGTCCAGGGCCGCTTCTATCCCCAAGTCGTGGGCCACGCTGAACACCGCACGTTTCCCGGGCAGGATGCCGTAGGTGTTGGCCAGACGGTGGGCGCAGGCAATCTGCATCACCCCCGGGCGCTCGTTGTTCTCAAAGAGCAGGGGGCGTTCGATGCACCCGGTAGCCACGATCATGCTTTGGGCACGGATTTCAAGATAGCGTTCGTCAAAAGGATCCTTTTCATTGCCGATCTGAAAAGCAGTGACAAGATTGTTGCTGTAGGCCCCCACCATGGCCGTGTGCGTGAACACGCGGATATTGGGCAGGGTTTGCATGCGCGCTTCCAGTTCGCGGGCCCGCTGGTAGTGCGGCAGGTCCCGGCTGAATTCCGATTGGCGGTAATCAAAAAAACCGCCCAGCCAGGGCCTGGCTTCCAGGAGGATGACCCGCAGGCCGGTTTCTGCGGCGGCAATGGCAGCTGTCATGCCGGATGGCCCGCCCCCGATAACACACACGTCGGTCGTGGGAAAGATTTCATCGAATTCACCGGTCATCCTGAAGTCGGGTGAAATCTTGCCCAGGCCGGCAGCCTTTCTGACCTGTTGGAGGGCAATGGGCCAGATACGGGCCGGTTTGTGCATGGTGCGGTAGTAAAACCCGGCCGGCATGGCCCGGTCCAAACTGTCCATGAATCCCATGGCATCGAGTTCCGGCGACCCTTTTACATTCTGGGCTTTTACCTGCATCCCTTTTTCCAGCAGCGTTTTTTCGGCATTGACGTTGGGAATGCCGTTGACTTCCATGCCGGTGTTGCTGCACTCCCCGTCCAGGCTGTACAGTCCGCGGGGACGGTGGTATTTCAGACTACGGGAGAATATGCGGATACCGCCGCTGAAAAGGGCGGAGGCGACGGTGTCGCCTTTGAAACCGCTGAATGTCTTTTTCTTGTAGGTAAACGACAGGGGCTTATTTGTATCGACCCTCAAGGTCGGCTGGTTTTGAAGCCTACTCATTTTTTTTGGCCTCCAATTAATTTTAACTTCCTGCTAATTATCGATGTGAATCCAACGTATTGCAGGGATAGAAAATCTTCCTTTATTTATAGCGACGCAGTCGCGTTTCATAAAATCGTGGAACACGATTTTATTCCATTTCCAGGTTTTTCAGTGTGTCCCGATGGGTGGTGAACCACACGCCGCAGCCATCCCGGTGGCACCACCACTCTTTTTGAATGCCGGCAACGCAGCGGTTCATGTGGACATAGTCGCACCACGTTTCCGGGGAACTCCCGAAATCGTCCGGTTTGGGTCCCTTGTCCTCCCCGCCGTAGCGGAACTCGTAGCCGTTGCGTTTACCGCACACGGGGCAGGTCAGTGTGAGTGCCATTTTTATTTCCTCCTATTTTTGCCACTGGGGCCATTGACAATTTTTTTTAACATCGAACATCGAACGTCCAACATCGAATCTTGAACTTGCCGATTGGCTGTCAGCTTTCAACACGTTCGACGTTGGGTGTTGGGCGTTGGATGTTCAATGTTCATTTTTTTCATCAAACCATGGAACAGTGCTAATTATCAGGACTATAGGTTACCAGCGCCGCCGTTTCCCCCATGAGCCGGTGTTCGGCGTAACGCCCCAGGTGAAAGGGTTTGAGGATTTCCGGACATTCGTCCGTGGCCATGAACTGGGCCATGTATTTGCCGGTTGCCGTGCAGGACTTGAAACCGAAATACCCCCATCCGCAGTTCATGTAATACCCCTCGATAGGATGGTTGCCGTCCATGATAGGTGCCATGTCCGGCGTCATATCCGCAAGCCCCGACCAGTGGCGCATGAACTTGACACCTTTGAGGCAGGGCAGCATTTCGGTGATGGCCTGGGCCTGGTGCCTTATATAATACGCAGTGGTCTGGGTGGTGTAGTTGGGCCAGGCATCCATGTGGGCGCCGGTGGCGATCTCTCCCTTGAGGGTCTGGTTGGCATAGGCGTGGTAGGCCCCGGAGGAGATCACGTGGTTCAGCAGCGGTTTCAAGGGCTGGGTGACCATGGCCTGAATGTTCAGAACACTGATGGGCAGTTTGATGCCCAGCATGTGGTACGAAAGGGCCGCCGAGTATCCGCCGGCAGTCAACAGGACCCTGGGGGTGTTTATTTTTCCTTGATCCGTATCCACGGAAACGATTTTTCCATTTTCCACGTTGATGCCGGTAACTTCCGTGTGTTGATGGATATGGCAACCGTATTTTGCAGCCCCCTTGGCCAGCCCCCAGACAACGGCATCATGTCGCACGATGCCGCCGGGCGGGTGGAACATGGCGCCGAAGATCGGGTAGGTGATGTCTTCGGCAATGTTCAGGGCCGGCATCATTTCCTTGCAGGTCTTGGCATCGATCAGATGGCTTTCCACTCCCTGGAACTGGGCGCTGGCAATATTCATCCTGGCGGCGCTCATGGCGGCTTCGCTGTGCAGCAAATTGAGGTTGCCGCAATTGAAGAACATGAGATTGTAGTCGAGCTCTTTGGTCAGCACCGGCCACAGGTCCAGGGCCTCCTTGTAAAGCGGAACATTTTGCTGGGTGCGCTGGTTGGCCCGCACGATGGCCGTGTTGCGCCCGGCGCCGCCAAAACCGATGTACTTTTTTTCTATGACGGCGATGTTCTGCATGCCCTGATGGCGTGCCAGAAAATAGGCGGTTGCCAGGCCGTGCAGCCCGCCCCCGATGATGACGGCGTCGTAGCTCTGTTTAAGTGCCGGTGGCTTTCCCCACAAAGGTTTGTGTCTGTCAAACATGGTCTCATCCTGTTTATTGAATTTGAATTCATATTGCATTGAAAACTGGGCAATGAATTCAAATTATGCAATGAAATGAAACCTGTCAAGTAAAAAGAATCGCGGTTTTGTAAAAGGGTTGACAATCAGCGGCATCTGCATGATAAGAAAAAATGAACCCATTAGCCGGACAGAGTTGATATATTATAACTATAAGATAAAATTATAAATATATGAAATCATAGTTGGCCATTGATAAAAGCGTAATGGCGCCGGGACGTCAGATGGAATGATTTTTTCAATTTGAATGATTTTATTTCATTACGTTTTCAGGCACATTTATCAGGGAGCATGTATGACCGAGCAAACTTCCCATGCAACCATCAAGGCAATTGTTGAACAGCACCCGTCATTGACGCCCAAGGGGCGCATCATCGGCAGCTATATAATTGAAAACCCGCGCAAGGCGGTTTTCATGACCACAAAAGAACTCGCGGAAACGTGCCAGGTAAGCGAAGCCACGGTGGTGCGGTTTGTCAGTCAATTGGGGTTCAGCGGCTACAGCGCCTTCCGTCAGGCCCTGCGGGATTTTGTGGATACGGACTTGAGTCTTTTGGACCGCAAGGACCTTTCGGGCCTGAAGGGGCCGGATGCGGATCGCCTGCACCGGGTGGTGCTCGAGGAAGCGGACAACCTGCAGTATTTTTTTGAAATTGCCGATATGGACGCCTTGAACGCCGCCGTAACCGCCATGGAGGATAGTGAGCACATCTATGTGGTGGGGTCGCGGCTTTCCTATACCTTTGCCTACTACCTGGGGTGGTCCCTGACCAAGATACGGCAGAATGTCCGGATCCTGAAAGGCAGCGACAGCACGGCCATCGACTGGCTGACCATCGCCCCGGATGACTGCCTGGTTATCATCATCGCCACCACCCGCTTTCCCAACGAATTGATTCAGCTCGGGAAGCTGGTGCAGCGGCTGGAAAAGAAATTGCTGGTTATCGCGGACAGTTCGCTTTGCCCCCTGGTAGCGTCGGCCGACCTGTCCCTGGTGGCGCCGACGAAAAACATTCCTTTTATCGGCAGCCCCACTACCATTTCCTGTATTATCAACTACCTGGTCCAGGAATTGGCCAGCCGGGACAATGACCGCCTGGAAGAGCACCAGCGCAGGCTTGAACAGACATACAGGGAGAACAACGTGTTTTTCAACCTGCAACATTAGAAACATGTATAAGCACAGATCGGGCTTTATAGCCCAGGCATTTGGGATTGGAGAATTATTCTTAAATAGAGCCGACTGTTTCTAATGAATGGAACGCGATTTTATTTTGACACCAGGCCTCAGATACTGTTAGACATGATCTTCCCCTGATATGGGGCATCCCTTGGAAGGCAGGAGCCTGCTGCGTTGGAAAATCAACCCATGGAAACACTCGCTGGAACCGCACCTCTCCCAACCTCGAAAACCCAGATCGGCGGCATCGGTTTTATGCTGGCCATGACTGTTTGTTTTTCAACGCTGGATGCTTCTGCAAAATTCGTAACCAACGAACTGTCCTTGTGGATGGTCATGTGGGGACGATATCTCTTTCATTTTCTACTCATCGCAGTTTTTCTATTGCGCGGGGCACCAGGGAAAATTATAAAGACGCGGAACATCAAAATGCAGATTCTGCGGTCCTTTATGATCTTTAGTGCCGGGATAACATTCTGGGCAGGTTTGATGTACCTGCCGCTGGCCGACTGCACGGTGATGGCTTTCATATCGCCGCTGTTGGTGACCGTGCTCGCCGTGCTGTTTCTGGGCGAATCTTTTGGGTCGCACAGGTGGAGGGTCGTGATCCTAGGGCTCGTGGGTGTCATGATCGTTATCCGCCCCGGCATGGGGATCGTCAGCTGGGCCGTGGTTCTGCCATTGATGGCCGCAGTCTTCTATGCAACCCTGCAGATAACCACCCGTATTCTGGGCCGGCAGGACAATGCACTGACAACCCTTTTCTATACGAGTACATGCGGCGTGGTATTTTCAAGTGTCATGGTGGTGTTTTTCTGGCAGACTCCCACCCTTTATCAGTGGCTGATGTTGATGTGGCTGGGCCTGATCGGGGCCGTTGGTCATTTTTTTATGATTAAGGCCTTTGAAAGAGCACCCGCCTCCTTGCTGGCACCATTCGATTATGCCACCCTTGTCTGGGCCACACTGCTGGGCTATTTCATTTTCGGCGATCTCCCGGATGTCTGGACAATCCTGGGGGCTGTCATCATCGTGTTCAGCGGCATCTACCTCATCCGGAAGGAAAACGGCTGACAGCAGCAGTTGATATAAAATTCAACTAGTGCTCAAAAACATAAAGGAGTATTCGATGAATTATGAAGTGATTTTAACGTGTGCTGTGACCGGTGGAAGCGACACTAAAGGCAAACATCCAGGCTTGCCGTCAAGCCCGGCTGAAATTGCAACAGCCTCAATAGAAGCTGCAAAAGCCGGTGCTGCCGTTGCCCATATCCATGTCAGAGAACCTGAGACCGGCGCCCCGAGCAGAGATTTGGAACTGTACAAGGAAACGGTAAAATTAATCAGGGAAAGCGATGTTGATGTGATTTTGAATATCACAACAGGGATGGGCGGTGATCTTATTCCAAGCGATGATGATCCTACCGTTGGCGGCCCCGGCACCGATATGATCACACCGGAGGAAAGAGTCCGGCACATTGAAATCATAAAACCGGAAATCTGTACCCTGGACTGCGGTTCTTTTAACTACGCCCAGACAGCGTATGTCGCAACCATGGATATGCTCAGGGAAAGTGCTAACAGAATTCAGAATGCAGGCGTAACCCCGGAAATAGAGGCTTTTGAACTGGGCCATATATGGCAGGCCAAACAATTGATGAAGGAAGGGCTCATTAATAAAAAGGCGCTTTTCCAGCTTTGCATGGGGATTCCTTTTGGGGCCGAAGGAACAACACGAAATGTTGTAACCATGCGCGAAGCGCTTCCAGCAGGGGTTGCCTGGGGCGCTTTTGCTCTTGGCCGAGATGAGATGCCCATGCTGGCACAGTCTGTTGTTATGGGTGGTAATGCGCGGGTTGGACTTGAGGATAATTTATACCTGGAAAAGGGCGTCCTTGCCTCAAATGCCCAATTGGTTGAAAAGGGAAAAGAGATTATTGAAAGACTTGGCGGACGGCTTCTGTCCCCTGCGGAAGCCAGAAAAAAATTAAACCTAAGCTGACATAGGATTATACAGATTCATAACAATAAACCCATACCGTCAAAGGCGCATAAAATTTTACCCAAAGGTTGTACCGTTGGGGTTTAATAAGGAACGAAGATGAGAATAGCACTACTTGGCGCCGGTTCCATCGGAACCATAATGGGTGCGCTATTATGCCAAAGCGGACAAGATGTCGTGCTCGTGGATAATTTTGCAGAGCACGTGAACAGGCTGAACCAGTGTGGTGCGCAAATCAAAGGCAAGATGGAATGTACCATACCGGTACAGGCAATCTTGCCGGAGGAAATGGAGGGCTGTTACGATCTGATCATATCGCTGGCCAAGCAGACTGTCCTGCGCTTATCCCTGCAGAACGCATTGCCGCACATGCACGCCGATACCATCGTCCTGACGCTTCAAAATGGGATACCCGAGGATATTTCCAGAGAATTTGTTAGTGAAGACATGATTATGGGCGGTGGGGTGGAATTTGGTGCGACCTGGCTCGAACCCGGCGTATCGGAATTAACCACAGAGCCACAAACCTTGGGAATCACCTTCGGTCCCTTGAGCGGCCGCATCACAGAAGATACCAAAAGAGTTCAACGCGCCCTTTCAGGCCTGCACCATGCTCATGTGGTGGAAAACATTCTCGGCCTCAGGTACTCGAAGCTGACCGACAATTCAACTTTCAGTGCCATGTCCACGGCCTTGGGGTGCTGCTGGGGCGAAATACTGGACAGCTACGCGGCCATGACCTGCATCGCTCATCTGGGGCGGGAAGCTGCGATGATTATCGAAAAAACGGGTGTTTTACCTGAAAAAATATTCGGTTTTCAGCCGCTGGTCGAACATCTCGGATTTTCATCTCAAATGGAGATGGACAACGTCATTTACAACTACTGGGCCCCGCTCTACACCCCTTTTAGAAGATGCAAAGCCAGTATGCTGCAGGACATTGAAAAGGGAAAACAATGCGAGATTGACTATATCAACGGAAAATTTGTGGCTTTGGGGAAACAATACAATGTGGCTACGCCCTATATGGAGTCCGCGGTTCGCATCATAACCATGCTACAAAATAAGGAATTGTCCCTCTCCGACGCCTGGAACAATCTAAACGCTTTTCCAATGCCAGTTTGGGCGTGAATACAACGCCCGCTTCTACAGGATCAGTTCAATAACTTCCCATTGTTGACGCGAAAAGTCACTATCAAACAGTTGATTAGATCAAATTGCGATTAACTATAAGGCCAAGAATAATTTAAAGATCAGCCACCTTTGGATAACATACAGCGATTGAGCTTTTTTGTTCCTTGATATGTAAAGATAAATGATGGTATTAATTTTAAGAATTGAATATATTGATAAAAAATTAATATAATGGACAAAAATATAGCGATATTAGATAGCCTTCATAAGTCGGATGTGTTCGCGGGGTTAAAAACCGAACAGAACGATGTGGTTATTAAAGGCGGTTTATGTAAAAAGCTTCAGCCTAAAATAATCTTGTTTCATCAGGGTGATTCAGCCCAAACGTGTTATTTGGTCAACCGGGGCCGCTTAAAACTTACCAAGCTTAATGAGCAGGGTAAGGAAGTAATTTTCCGTTATGTCGGCGCCGGAGAGTTGATCGCTGCAGTCGCCCTCCTTAAAAACAGCAACTATCCGGTCACTGCTGAATCCGTCGAAGAAACGGAGGTAATCAGTTGGGATAAACAGACGATGATGCAGTTGATGCGACGATACCCAGATATCACTATCAACCTGCTAAGTATCATTCTGGAGCGATTCGAAGATGTCCAGAATCGATACCTGGAGCTCTGCACAGAGCGAGTTGAACAACGTATCGCCCTAACCTTGCTGCGCCTCATGCGAAGCGCAGGTTCAAAGAATTCAGAAGGCATATACATCGACATTCCTCTTGGCCGTCAAAATATCGCCGACTATACCGGGACGAC
>JAOZRT010000005.1:21081-47578 GCA_029940035.1 Desulfobacterales bacterium | reverse complement strand
AGACACCTTGGTGGATAATCCCCTGATATGCGCTTCCACCTGTCCGGTAACCCCTCTGCGCCTGGTCAAGCATTGCTGCGAGATCGGCATGAAGGCGGCTGAACTGAGCATACCAGTCCGTTTTACGACGATGGCGCTGGCAGGTGCCACCAGCCCGATTACGTTGGCAGGCACCCAGGCCGTCCAAAATGCCGAATTTCTCGCATGTGTTGTCATGCACCAGGCTGTCAGGCCAGGGGCGCCGGTGATTTGCAGCAGTTCAACGACTTCAATGGATCTTAAAAGCGCTGAAGCTGCAGTGGGTTCCCCGGAAATGGCGCTGTTTGCCGCCATGAATGCTCAAATGGCCCAGTTTTACGGCGTACCTTCCTGGAGCGGGGGAACGTAGACGGATAGCAATATCGCCGGCGGTGCACAAGCAGGCCACGAAAAAACGCTAACGGCTCTCATAGCGGCAATGTCAGGGAACAATGTCCTATACGGAGCAGGAATGTTAGAATGTGGAATGGTTGTGGATTTTCCCCAGTTGCTATTGGATAGCGACATCATCAATATGATCAAGTATTTTCTTCAGGGGGTCGAAGTCAACGATAAGACATTAAATGTGGATGAGGTTAAAGAGGAAGGCTATAAATCCAACTTTTTAATGTCGCCCATGACCCTGGAATATATGCGTACCCAAAGCCGGCCCATGTTCTTTGAACGCATGAATCGAACAACCTGGGAGAATGCCGGAAAACCCGATCCTTATGATGTAGCCAATGAAAAGGTGAAAGACATACTGGTCAACCATCATCCCTCACCACTTCCCGGTTCAGTTGCCGATGACCTGAGGCGGTTTGTGGTGGAAGTGGAAAAGGAATGGGGCGTTGAACCGAAAAATCCAAATTTTGATCCAGCAAATTTGGTAACAAATCCAAGCAATAGCATAAAGCCGGATTAATAGGAGTCATTCATGAAAGACAGCGCGCAGGTTGTCATTATCGGTGGCGGTATTGTCGGATGCAGTACCGCTTACCATCTTACAAAAATGGGTTGGAACGATGTTGTCATTGTCGAAAAAGGGGAGCTGACCAGCGGATCTACATGGCACGCGGCAGGCCTGGTGGGGCAGTTGCGGGCCGAGCGGAATATTACCCGCATGCTCCAATACAGTGTCAGTTTGTACGAGAACCTGGAAAAGGAGACCGGTTTGACCACTGGTTGGAAAAAAACGGGTTGCCTGCATCTCGCTAAAACCCCGGAACGCTTGTATGAACTTAAGAAGGGAGCCACCACGGCTCGCAGTTTTGGCCTGGAAATGAATATGATCACCCCTTCGGAAGCCAGGGAACTGTTCCCGGTAATGGCCATCGATGACCTGGCGGGTGCTGCTTTCATGCCAACCGACGGACAGGCGGATCCTGCCGGCATAACCCAGGCCATGGCCAAGGGTGCTCGGAACCGGGGGTGTAACATATATGAACATACCCTGGTGACCGGCTTTGCATTTGACGGAAAACGTGTAGCCGCTGTCAAAACGAACAAAGGGGACATTCGGTGTGATGTCCTGGTCAACTGTACCGGTATGTGGGGATGGCAGGTTGGCCAAATGCTGGGGGTGAATATCCCCCTGGTACCTTTTCAGCACCAGTTTCTCGTTACCGAGGTGATCGAGGGGCTGCCGCCGGATTTGCCCACCATCCGGGATAAGGACAACCTGTTGTACTACAAGGAGGAAGTGGGCGGGATGGTCATGGGGGGCTATGAACGCAACGGCATACCATGGGCTGTCGACGGGGTGGACAATGACTTCATCTCCCAGCTTCTCGAACCTGATTTCGAACATTTCGAGAGCCTGTCGGAACCGGCCATGGTTCGTACGCCCTGCCTCGGAGAAACGGGAATCGCCAAGTTAGTCAACGGCCCGGAAGCATTTACACCGGACGGCGATCCCATTATGGGGCCGGCGCCTGAACTGGAGAACTGCTTTGTAGCAGCCGGATTCAACGCTTTCGGGATTGCCGCCGGCGGTGGGGCTGGTAAAATGATGGCCGAATGGATTATCGAGGGTGAGCCGAGCATGGACATCTGGCCGCTGGATATCCGGCGGTTCGGCCCTTATCATCGCAGCCGCGCTTATAATATCAAGCGTACCCGGGAGCTCTACGGCAAGCATTATACCATCCACTGGCCCCATGAAGAACATGACTCGGCGAGGGGCGTCAGGCGGAGCCCGCTATACTATCTGCTCAAAGAGAAGGGAGCTGTATACGGTGCCAAGTATGGCTGGGAGCGGGTCAACTGGTTCGCCCCCAATGGCGTAACCGCAGAAGACGAACACACCTTTGAAATGCCCAACTGGTTTGTCCACGTGGCTGCAGAGCACAAAAACGCCAGGGAAAACGTGGTGCTCATTGACCAGTCCTCATTTTGCAAATTTGAAATCCAGGGACCGGGCGCCCTGGCGTTCATTAACATGTTGTGCGCCAATGAGATCGACAAGCCCGTGGGCAAGGTGATTTATACTCAGATGTGCAACGATAGGGGTACTATCGAGTGCGACATGACCGTGGGAAGGGTGGCGGAGGACCGCTTTTTCCTGGTGGTGGGAACTGCATTCGGGCTGAGGGCTGCCTGGTGGATTCAGAATCATATGCCTGAGGATGGATCAATCAGCTTCAAAGATGTTACGTCCGCCTTTGCGGTGATCAACGTCATCGGTCCCAAATCGCGGGAACTGCTGCAGCGCAACACCCGTGATGGCCTGGACAACCACGTCTTTACCTACGGGATGCTGAAAAACATGACCATAGGATATGCACCGGTCATGGCCTTCCGGGTCACCTATGTGGGTGAACTGGGTTACGAACTGTATATTTCGTCTGAATTCGCCTGCCATGTTTACGAAACCCTGTGGGAAAGCGGGCGTGATTTAAATATTGCCAACGCCGGATACCGCACCATCGCCTCCACCCATCTGGAGAAAGGCTATTCAGACTGGGGATCGGAACTGACGCCTGAATATACGCCGTATGATGCGGGTATCGGCTTCTGCGTGGACCTGGAAAAGAACGATTTCATCGGCAAAGCAGCGCTTGCCCGGATCAAGGCCGCGGGGCCTAAATGGAAGCTATGCACTTTCACCATCGATGCCGGCACGCCGTTGATGCTCCAGGGCAGTGCTCCCATCCTGAATAATGGCAATGTTGTGGGGGTTACCACCAGCTCGGGGTACGGCCACACCATCGGAAAAAACATCTGCTACGGGTATCTTCCAGCTGACATGGCAGATGCGGTTGATGAATTTGAAATCGAGTCCTATAAAAATGTGTATCCAGCCAAAAAGGAAGTCAACCGGGCTTTGTACGATCCAAAACGGGAAAAAATATTGTCTTAGCTTCGGTTATGAAAACAGTAACACTTTAATCTAAGGAGCAAAATCGTGGAAGAAAAAAATCTGTTCGAAAAATTAGTGGACGTCAGCCCTGGAATGGAAATCTGGTGGGATTCCTCGCCCGTGATCTTTAATAACTGGTGCAGCAAAATGCTGAACAAGGCAGCCCCGGAAAACCAGGAGATCATGCAGGCCCAGTTCGATCGTATGTATGACAAAAACTCACCGGAAACCCAGTTGTTCCGAGGCGTCACCACCAATCCCTCGCTTTCGCTTCAGGCGATTCAGGACGATCCACCCTACTGGGAGGAGGTGGCCAAAACCATTGTTGCCGAAAACCCGGGCATTGATAAAGAAAGTTTGTTCTGGAGTCTCTACCGCACGGTGGTGAAACGCGGATCAGACATGTATTTGCCCCTGTTCGAAAAAAGTGGATTCAAGGAAGGCTACCTGTCCGGGCAGGTCGACCCCAGAAGTTCTTTCGACAAAGACGCGATGATGAAACAGGCAAAAGACATCGCCACCATCAACCCCAACGTCATGATCAAGGTGCCCGGCACGAAAGAGGGGTATGATGTGATCGAAGAGCTGACCGCTCTGGGGATTTCAACCAACAATACCCTGACGTTTATTTTGCCCCAGTTGGTGGACTGCGCTGAATCCGTGAAAAGAGGGCTTGAAACAGCCAAAAAGAACGGGGTCGACCTGAGTAAATGGCGTTCGGTGATCACCCATATGGAATCCCGCTACGGCGATCTTGGTGGTTTGAGAGATGCGGCTGCGGAACAGGGCATCGAACTGTCCGACGGTGATGTCCGGCAGGCGGAATTGGCCATCTTCAAAAAAGCGTATAAATATCTCGAAGACAACAACCTGCCCAGCAAGATGCTGTCGTGCTCACTTCGGATGGGCCCCACGGTGAACGGCCAGGAGCGTATCTGGCATCTCGAGGAAAAAACCGGAGCGGCTGTGGTTGTCACCTGTCCGCCGTCATACATCGATGTAGTGATGAACTTTGAAGGTGAAAAAGATATCGTGTTCGAGAAAGACCGCATCCACGCGGATCCCCCGAAGGATGTGATGGATAAGCTCATGCGCATTCCTTATTTCGAAAGGGCCTATGCCGTAGACGGCTACACCCGCGATGAATACAATACCCATCCGGCATTGCAGCGCACTGCGGAACAGTTCTCCAAGGCAACCGAAGAGATGGTTTCTTTTGCCGCCAGTTGCCTTTAAAAACAATGTCTCACCAAGCCGCCATATTTGACCTGGATGGAACCCTTCTGGACACGCTCGAAGATATCGCCGATTCAATCAATCGCGTGTTGCGTGCCAGGGGGTTCCCGACACATAAAACGGAAGCCTACCGGTTTTTCGTGGGCGACGGCAGTCAAATGCTCGTCAAACGGGCCCTGCCTGAAAATGAGCGCTCAGACGAATCTGTGGCGCGTTATCTGAACGCATTCAAAAATGATTATGCCAACACCTGGGACGTTAAGACCAAACCATATGAAGGCATACCAGAGCTTTTAGATTGCCTTGCGAAGAAAGGTGTCAGAACGGCGGTGTGCAGTAACAAGCCCCATGCCTTTACGGTCCTGTGTGTGGAAAAACTGCTGAACAATTGGTGTTTTGACCACATAATAGGTCAAAGCAGCCGTTATCCTAAAAAACCAGCCCCGGACAGTGCGTTTGGCATTGCCCGTGCTATGGGAATGGCTCCGTCTGAAATCGTGTTTGTCGGTGATTCAGGTGTGGACATGCAAACGGCTGTTGCCGCCGGCATGCTGCCGGTGGGTGCGGCGTGGGGATTCAGGCCGGAGGATGAACTCCTGGAAAATGGATGTCGATTTCTGGCCCGCCACCCTCTCGATGTGCTGCAGCTTGTTAGGTAGTTGATTAAATACCTGAACCATCGGGGTGTTTTTAACGTCATCCCCGCGCAGACGGTGATCCAGGGCATTCAGCTAACCGCTTTCTGGATAGCGCTGCCGCTTCACTACGTGTCCGGCCTACGCGGGGATGACGAAGGTTTTAAGCTAAAACCCCCCGGCTTTTGAAATAGATAGGATAGATTATCCATCTGAAAGGGAAAAAGTTCATTAGGGGTCAAGGTTTCAAGGGGCAAGTGTTAGCTCCTGGCAGCCAGCAGCAAAGAGCTAAGAGCAAGCCCTCGTCCCCTTGTTTCCGTTTTTTTAAAAAACTACCTACTTCAGATAATTCCACATAATGTGCCGCATTCTTTTCATAATCTTTATCACAGAGACGGCAGGCACGCCGGTAAAACCGGCGCCTATTTGAGTGCCTGTGTGTTCTACACGCTGCTGTGCGGAGATCCCATCGGATTGAGCAATATCGTTGAAAAGGATGGCCGTTTATTGGCGGACCTGGCGGATAAAGATGCCTCGCTGCTTCAGGAGGCAGCGCGCAACGCTGTTGCCAAGCACGGCATAACCTGATTCATGTAAGTTTAAAGAACCTCGCGGCAAGCCGCGAGGTTCTTCGATTGTAAGGAATTCTGCCTAATTTTGATTCGCTCGCTTACCCCGCAGCAAGCTGCGGTGAATGCGCTCGCTATTGCGGTTCAGGTGTCAGCTTAAATAGGCCAGGAGTTCATCCGCGTCTTTGACAATTACATCTGCTCCGGCTTTGATGAGACCCTGTCTCAGGGTCTGTTTGTGCAGAGAGGAATGCAGGATACCGACGCCCACGTAATCATAGGCCGAGTTTGTTGCCGCCAGCATATCATCGGGCATATCGCCGATATAAAATAGATTCCCCAACTTTTCGGACGAATATTCAACCACCGCATCCAGCATGAACGGGTGGGGTTTGCTTAAGTGCAGAACTTCACCGCTTTTTTCATAAATATTCTTCTCTTCAGCCAGGCACTCATCCAGGGTATAGGTTATTTTAAAATACGTCTGCAACTCGAAGCGATTCAGGGCATGCTCGGCTTCAGAACGCGGGCGGCCGGTGGCCAGGGCCAGCCTGTGTGTTTTTGCCAGACGTTTGAATACAGATTTTGGAATAAGAAGAGATTCCTGGTCGATAAGCCCTTCACCGCCATGGATTCTCGGTACAAAACCATATGTCTGTCTGAAAAGGTCCTGGCCCAGATACAGTTCCTGAAATATCTGCTTGATGATGTTTCCCGTGCCCACATCACCCATGGACAGGTGGTCGACCCAAGGGTTTGCCGCTCCAGAGAATTGTTTGTGAAGATCCGCAAGGGGAGTTGATGACGATCTCAGGTGCATGGACAGTGCGGTTGCATCACAGTGGGGCATCAGGCTTCCAAGACAGGCCCACCCCTTGCAATGGGGGCTTTCAATGGACACTTCCACTTTGGTCATGAGAAGGGTGAGCATGTGATAGGTGAGATCCCAGTCGTTGTTCAACCCCCCGGCCTGTTTGACGGTTGCCAGATCGGCCAGCGAGAAAAGCGGGTTTGGCAGGTTATTCTCAAACCTTATGTCGTTGAAAAATAGCCGGGCCGTCTGCCGGACAACCTCCCGGTAGGACCCTGAGACGTCCACGATGACACCATCCATGTCAAATACAATCAGTTTTTTTAAATCCATCGTATGTTATATTCCAATCGGACCCTTCCCATACTACGCCTCTACAGTTGGGCCAACAGACCTGGCAAAAAGCCGATCGATGGGATAAAACGATAGGGTTTTGAAGCGTATTTTTGTCGATTCGAAAGGTCGGGGTCCATCATTACGGGCCACTGCACCCAGTCCAGCAGGGGAATATCGGTGTACCCATCCCCTACGGCGGCAA
This sequence comes from Desulfobacterales bacterium, assembly GCA_029940035.1. Taxonomy (GTDB): domain Bacteria; phylum Desulfobacterota; class Desulfobacteria; order Desulfobacterales; family B30-G6; genus JAJDNW01. Next base: position 40,410 of record JAOZRT010000005.1, on the reverse strand, counting down.
CCCCCTTGGGGTCTCTGCCAAGCAGTTCCTTGGCCAAGGACAACTTGTCCTCGGCTGAGACCAGCCTTGGCACCCCTCCCACGATGCTGCCGGATTCCAATTTTAAAGGGTTCGCCCTTATGATCTCGAAGTAATCCCGCAAACCTGCTTTTTCAAGGACTTTTTCACACAACTCCTGTGTGCCACAACTGATGACAAGCATGCGAAGACCGCTGTCGTGCATTGCATGCAAGGCTTTTCTGTCATCAACTGAAATAAGCGCTGCAATGTCTTTTGCGACACAATCCAGGAAAAAGGCGGGCATTCCCTTGAGCGCACAGTCATAGAGCATTCTGTATACTTTTCTGGAATTTCTGTTTCGGAACCACTGGTGCTGGTCCCCGTATATCAACATTTCAATCCAAAGGCCCCGGAACCGGTATGCCCCTTTTTGTAACTGCACCCTTCGCATTCTCAAAAGGGCCTGCTCGCTGTCCAAGGGGCACAGGGGATAAAGGGTACCGTCGAAATCCCAGATGATGGTGTGCGGGGTCATGCGGAAAGATCTTTGACCATGGATTCAATCGCCGCGAGATAAGCGGACAACCCCTTTGCGAAAATATCGTTGTGATTTGCATTGGGTATCTTCAGCAGATTTTTGTTCTTAGCGGCAGACGCCTCGAAAAGCGATTGGCCGTCGGAAAAGGGGATGATGTGGTCGTATTCTGCATGAATGATCAGGGTTGGTTTGCTGAACTTTCTGATCTTGTCGATATTGCGGAAACCGTTTTCCTCTTTAAACCCTAATTTATGGCAAATGATACCCAGGAGATTGAGCAGCGGCGTTGCCAAGGCGAATCCGCTCTCAATAACCAGGGCATCGATATCAGTACCACGGGTGGAAACGAGTTCGAGAGCAGAGGCACTACCCAGCGAACGTCCCATGACAATCAACGGTCCGGTATATTGATGTTGTTCTAACCAGGCTTTGACAAACACAAAGATGGCATGGCAGTCCTGCATCATGGCGGAAACTGAGGGAACACCATCTGAACGTCCGTAACCCCGGTAATCCACCGGCAGAAAATTGATGTTGAGCTGGTTGTACACAGGTCCAAGTTCATCATAGTCAGCCACGATCTCGCCATTGCCATGGAAAAAAAGGATGTTTGGATTGGCTTTGCCGGCCATGTGGAAATGGGCACCGATGGAGACATCTGTTGCAACGGGAATGGCTATATCCAGCCCGGCGCTTCCATGCGGCATTAATCCACTTTCTGACCGAGGATGAAACAGGAACATCAAAACTTCGGGCCTGTCCAGCACGCTGTAATCTACTTCCGCTTTTACATCGTTCATGGGTCAAACTCCTGAATAAAGAGCATACATTCTTTAGGGAAGAATGTAACGCAGGGCTTCGGCCTTGCCAAGCTATTTTTACATCCCGCTCTTTTCCGATGCTTGACAGAGAGACCTTTATCCAGCTATTGCTTATGCAGTATGAAATCTATACAACTTTTGAATAACCCGATTCAGAACTATGCTTGGGGTTCCCATGCAGCCATTGCCGAACTTATGGGCAGACCCTTTCCAACCAAGGCGCCTGAAGCGGAACTGTGGATGGGAGCCCATCCCAAGGCGCCGTCCACAGTGAAGACGAAGCAAGGGGATGAATCCTTGCTGGACCTTATTAAACGGCACCCTCTTGATATTCTCGGGAAGGAAACCACGGTGGCTTACGAAAAGCGGCTACCCTATCTCTTCAAGGTGCTGGCCATCGAGAAACCCTTGTCCATACAGGTACATCCAAACCAAGAGCAGGCAAAACAGGGTTTTGCGATGGAAAATCATCTCGGAATACCTGTGGATGCAGCTGAACGCAACTATCGCGACGACAACCACAAACCTGAATGCATCTGCGCCCTGACGCCTTTCTGGGCCTTGAACGGTTTTCGTGACAAAATAACCATGATCAAGCTGCTCAGGGAAGCCTGCGCCGATTTTCTTGGTAACAGAATCCTGGAACTTGAAGAAAAAGCTGATTCAAAGGGTTTGAAACATTTTCTCGATATCCTGTTGAACCTCGAAGAAAGTGATGTTCAAAAGATATTGGGCCGGGCCGTTCGCTATGCTGAGGTGTGTAAAGCCCGAGATCCGGCCTTCGACTGGATGATCCGGCTGCACAACACCTATCCTGGCGATATCGGTGTGTTGTTTCCCCTTATACTGAACCTGGTGTGCCTGAACCCCGGTCAGGCCATGCACCTGCCTGCTGGTCAAATGCACGCCTATCTTGAAGGCGTGGGCATAGAACTCATGGCCAACTCAGACAATGTATTGCGGGGCGGGTTGACCCCCAAACATGTGGATGTTTCCGAACTGTTAAACATCCTCGATTTCAAAGAACAACCCATAGACATCATCGAACCTGTAAAAAGGCGACCATGTGAAAAGGTATATCCAACGCCGGCAAACGAATTCGAACTATCGGTCATAGAGACGGTGGGAAGAGAAGCATACACCTCTGTAAAGGACCGGGGTGTTGAGATTTTGCTGCTCACTTCAGGAGAAGTTGATGTCTTTCAGGGGAATGACCCCGGGCCATTGAGACTCAGCCGGGGAATGTCCGCCATTGTGCCCGCTGCAGTGGAGTCCTATCGCATAATAGGGGAGGGAACGGTTTACAAGGCAGGCGTCCCCTTATAAAAAATTGTACCAATCTTTTATTCTACGCGGCTTCGCCGCTATCAACTGCATTATTTTCCTTTGTGAAAAAGGGAAATAACAGGATTCAATCCAAGTTTTCAGCAGAGCGAACCATATAGATCATGCCCACCGTCTGAGCTATTGAAAGAAAAATGAAAAAACCGATCCAGGCCGGAACACCGGCAATGAGCGGTTGCACCTTGTCCCAGGCCCAGAAATCCATCCCCAGGATGAATATGGCTCCCATCAGATACACATAGCGGTTGTACAGCCATCCAGGCAGCTTGAAAACAATCTTACCGGAACTGCCGAGCAGGGCGACGTGCGTTGTCAGATAAACTGCAAACGTGACTCCCATTACCCATACCACCGGCAGAAACGGTCCGGCTGAAAGTAATTTGAAATAAAAGAGCAGCATGATGCCTTCACCACAGAAAATCGAAAGAAGCGCGGACAAGGGAAACACCTTTCGCAAATAGAGCCCGAAGATAACTGTTGGAAAAAGAACCGCCAAACCGGTGAAGGTCTGGGTGGCGATCTGTAAAATGGTTGCGGGCGGTTTGTAGGCCAGCAATAATCCTGCAATGCTTAAACAGACAACAAAAATTCTGCCGCTCAAACTGGTTTCCCCCTTGAATTTTCCGCTAAGGGGCAGAATGTCGCGGGTGAAAATGGAGCTGAGGGTGAGGAGTTGTGAATCCATGGTTGACATGAGGGCAGCCAGACCGGCGGCAATCACCAGTGCGGCCATGAAATCCCCGGATATCAATGTCATGGTCATGGGCAGTATTTTGTCGGCCTCCTTGCCCACCAGGCCCGGGAAGGAAAGATGTCCCAGCACACCCACAGATATGGGCAGGAAAAAAACAACCGTGCAGATTAAAGGATAGAAAAGCATGGTTTTAGCGATTGTGCGTTGGTTTTTCGCAGAAAAAAAGCGCTGGAATAGCTGGGGAAACATGGGGTCGCAGAAAAACCAGAGCAGCATGAAACTGAACCAGATACCGTAGGTGTATTTACCGGTCGCGCCCGGTCTTGAAAACAACTCCGGGTGTATGGAGAGAATTTTCTGGTTGGCTTCAATAAAGCCGCCGTGGTGTTGCGCCACCAGGATAAGGGACGCCAGCAGCAGAAAAAACATGACTACCCCCTGAAACAGATCGGTCCAGGCCACGGCCCTCAAGCCGCCCCGCAGGGTGTAAATGAGAATGATGACAGTGACCAGAATGCAACCATAAACATACGGCAGACCCACCAGCGCCTCCAGGGCGTAACCGGCGGCCATGGGCTGCAGGGCCAGGTAAGGGATGGTGAAGACGATCATCACTATGGAAAATACAAAGGAGAGCAAGGGGCTGCCGTAAAACTTGCGCACCAATTCGGGTGGGGTGACGGCATTGGTTTTTCTGCCCACCTCCCAGATCTTGCGTCCTAAAATCCAGAAGGTCAATGCCATAAACCCGGTTCCGAACCCCATGATGGGAAAAAAGGCATACCCGTCCCTATAGCCGGCGCCTGAGGTGCCGAACACGGTAAATGCCGAGAAATTGGTGGCCACCATGGTCCCCAGAAGAACCAGCGTCCCCAGTTTGCGGTCTGCCAGAAAATAGGTTTCCGGAGATGACTTCAAACGGGTGCGTGCTATAAATCCGATAATCAGGATGATGAAGAAATAGGCGATCAATACACTGACTTTGACAATCATTAAAAACTCCTGTCCCAAAATAAATAAAGCCACCCCGATTAAGGTCGGGATGGCTGATGATAGCCTGGCATAACCTGCAAGTGTAGATTCAGTTTGGGTCTAAATATATGAAAGGTGTCAGGTTGTCAAGTCAGAGGGCTTTCGAGGATCTGTTTTGAATTTTCATGACAACGACCGAGAGTCTATATAGAATCGTAGTTTCCAGGATCATTGACAAAGCGTTCAAAATCGTTTTCAGCAAGAAACCGGGATACCATTTCACCCACTTTGTCTGCTGTGTCGACTTTGTAGTGACCTTTTTCATTTCTGCCGGCAAGGCGCTTTGCATTCTCCACAATGGCCTGCAGGGCTGAAGGGGTTAGTTCGATCACGACATTGACGGCAAGGGTATTGTTATCAGTCTGGTCCATAAACATCTCCTTCATTAGAAACAGGCCGTCACCAACAAGAAAAGTATTGCTGCCGCATAACCCTGAGATATTGAACACTATTATTGCTGATACGTGTTTCTAATGTGTCTGGTTTTAATGAGAACTAATCGATCATATTGTAAGGATTGTCTTTATCTCATCAACATCCAGTTTTTATGACTGGGAATTGAAAAGGATACGGACAAATGTAATATAACGGGTCTACGGTATACCGTCAATCGTGCAAATATAAGTTTCCTTATTAATTTTACGCCCAATAACAACAGCGGGTAACGCATTGAGAGAGGTGACAACTTTGGAAAATAATGGTATCTCACCCGCGGGAGAAAGAGATGACGGAATATCAGAATGAACAGCGAGAGGCCCTGGCGATGGTCAGGCAACACCTGGCAAGTCTCACTGAACACGAACTGGAAAACCTCAGGGAGAGGACTGCCGATTATCTTGTGTTCAGGCAGGATGTGGACGCCTTCCTTAAAAAATATTTTAGCGACCTGTGTACGCAAACCTGTTATCACAATCAATTGAGCGCCTGCTGTACAAAGGAAGGCATTATCACTTTTTTTGCCGATGGCGTCGTGAATGCTCTGGAATCATCGGAAGAGCAACTGGAAACTCTTCAGGAACGACTGGCATTTCCCCACCAGGGAAACAAATGCATATATCTGGGGGATAGGGGGTGCCTCTGGCAGATGAAACCCTTGGTGTGCGAGATGTTTTTATGTGCAAAAGCCGAAAAAGAGGTGCTGGCTGAAAACAGCCGCGCAAGGAAAACATGGGAATCATTGAAACAGAGGGAAAAAACGTTTCGTTGGCCGGACCAGGCCATTCTATTCGACGACCTCGAGGAAATATTTATCCGAGCCGGGTATTCATCTACACTTATGTATCTGCATAACAGCCCGGGGCTAATTCGTATTAAAGCCATGCGTGATGGTTAAACCAAGGATCGGGGAGTTTTTGTTAAACCCCCGCATCATTCCCGCGTGCCTGCCCCGGTATGTTCTAGGCCGGGGGCGGGACACGAAGTGAAGCTTTTGCGCTATCCAGAAAGCGATTAGCTGAATGCCTGGATCCCTGCCTGCGCAGGGATGACAATTAAAACACCCCGACCCCTCGGTTAAACAGCGTGTTTAGCGACTCGCAATGCATCTCAAAGGAATTACGGAGCCCCATGCAGAACGGGAATTATCAAAACCTGGAAATGATTTTTAGCAAGAAAAATATTCGCATTGCCATTCTTGATTCAGGCCTGGGGGGGCTTTGCATCTGCGCTGAGATGGAACGGGACTTGACAGCGCATCTGCTATTCAAAAAGGCTTCACTGCTCTATTTCAACGTCTGGCCGGAACAGGGCCGCGGCTATAATTCCTTTGAGAGTGCGGCAGAAAGGATAGAGATATTTGACCGTGCCTTGAAGGGTGTGAGTGCATTTCGCCCAGACATGATCATGATTGCGTGCAATACACTTTCCGTTCTCTATCATCGCACCCTTTTCAGCTGCAAAACAAACATACCCGTGATCGACATAGTAGATTTCGGTGTGGATATGATCCGTGACCGTCTTTTGGAAACGCCTGACAGCCAGGCCCTCATTCTGGGCACGCGCACAACCATCGAGGAAAGGGTCCATCAACAAAAGCTGGTTCAAAAAGGGGTTGATGCTAGCCGTATCCTGGCCCAAGCCTGCCACGGCGTCGCCACGGAGATTGAAAAAGACCCTAAAGGAGCGGCTGTGGCGCAACTGATTGATGCGTACATGGAAGAAGCCGCGCCCAAGTTGAACAATCGGAACATGGTGTATGCCGCCCTATGCTGCACCCATTTTCTATACAGCCGTGATCTCTTTAAGGAAAAATTGTCTGACCGTTTATCCGTTGAAATAGTATTGCTCAATCCCAATAAAGCCATGAGTGGGTTTTTCTTTACGCACGGTCGCCCACACTCTTTTGGAGATACGGAAATCAACGTTGAATTGATTTCCAAAATAGTTCTCGACCAGGAAAAAATTCTTTCAATGGCTAGTGCCGTCCGCAACATATCTGAAAAAACCGCGGCTGCACTGTTTGATTACACATTTGAACCCAATCTGTTTTAAAGAGGAATGCCAATTGTGATGAAAAAGATACTCATTCTGACCGGCCCTGCCGGCGATGCCCAGGGTTGGGGAAATTTGGACGTGACCCGCGAGTTGTGCGAAACCCTCAACACAGACAACCGCTCGGCTGAAATCGTTTTTTTGGAAAGCAAGGAGGATTTCACGGAAGCTATCGAAACTAAATCCTTTGATATAGTTTGGAGCGCCTTGTACCATATCTCCACTAAGGCCGACATTGTGGGGGTCAATGACGATGACGGGCTCTGGATTGCCGATATTCTCGACGCCAAGGGCATACCCTACATCGGCCCCAATGCGCTCACCATGAAGCAGTTGATTCAGAAGAATTGGACTCATGAAATCCTGCAGCACAACAAGGTGACGGTTCCCGATAATTTCACGGTAGATATCGATGAAGAGATTCCTGATGCCTCTTTTCCCGCTTTTGTCAAACCCAGTTGCGAATCCAGGTCCGTGGGCATCAGTGATGACAGTGTGGCCAATACAAAGGAGGAGCTTGAAAAAGCCATTCATTATATTCATGCAGAATTTAAACAGCCGGCGCTCATCGAAGAATACCTGCCAGGCGAAGAATATACGGTCCTGATGCTGTCCAATGGCAAACGCCAGGAATTTTTAACCGGTATCGTCAAAGTGGATGAATCCCACTTTGGCAAATACCCTATTTTGCGAAGCGATTTGAGAGGTGTCGGCCTCACCAAGATTCAGCGGCCCACAGCAAGGGTGGAAGAAAGCATTGAACTCGCCCGGCAGGCTGTTGCCGCTCTAAACTGCCTGGATCACGTACGCGTTGACATGCGTGTCAGCGCCGAAGGGCAGTTTAAAATCATCGAGGTAAACGGCATCCCCGGTCTAAAACCCATCAAAAGCTGGAGCCCCCAGATGTATTCTTTGTATCACGCTTCGCCCCAAGGGGTGATGCAAGAGTACCATCAACTGATTCACCTGATAGTGGATTCAGGCCTCAGTCGATACGGTCTGTAAATAAAAAAGAGAAATGTCCAATATCCAATTGGATATGGATTATCGGATATTTAATTCCGGCACTGCCGGGTTGGGGATTATAAGCATATGTTGAATTGGGAAAAAGGGATTTGGCAGAACGAGCATGCCCATGCAAGTGAGGCCGAAGTACTGATCGCTGCAGACTGGGCGCCGATCAGGACTTACAGTGACATCATTTTGAACGACCCTGAAGCTGTGTACGGCAACCTTCTGCCGGTAATGCGCGCCAGCGACATTCGCATCGTGAATCTCGAAGGCCCTTTGTGCGAAAATGAAACGCCTGTCTGGAAAAGCGGTACGGTTCTGAAAGGCGAAGTAGAACATGTCCACGGGTTGACGAGGGTTCCATTCGAAGTGGTGACCCTTGGCAACAATCATGTTTTCGACCATGGCGTGGAGGCTTTTGAGAAAACCCTGGAGTTGTTGAGGGACAAGGGCATTCAGACCGTAGGCGCCGGCATGACGTCAGGAGATGCTAAAAAGCCGCTCGTTCTCGACGTGAATGGAATTCGTATTGCTTTGATAAGCTTCAGTGAGGGGGAGGATCTTACTGCTTCCGACGGCGGTCCGGGTGTTTTCGGCTGGGAAGTCGAGGAAGTGGTTGACACGATCAATGCAATTAAAACGACTACTGACATTATTGTCATTATCTGTCACTGCGGAGTGGAATACATTCCTTTCCCGCCCCCCTATGTTGCCAATGCTTTTCAAAGAATTGTCGATGCCGGCGCCCACCTCGTTATTGGACATCACCCGCATGTTCCCCAGGGCGTACAGATATATAAAAACAGCCCCATTTGCTACAGCTTGGGAAATTTTGTTTTTTATCAGCACACGGATCTGCTCTATCGAAAACAAGGCTTTTTGGTCAAGGCAGGCCTGGCCAAAGGCGCTGTCGTCAACCTGGAACTCATCCCCTACGTCATCCAGGACCAGGGACTGCGCTTGCTGGAAGATGGGGAACGAAAGGAATTTTTAGGTCGGTTGGAGATGGTTTCCACGCCGCTGGAGAATTTTAAAGGCATCGACAAAGCCTGGCACGGGTTCCTGCATTACTATGGCACTGATGGCCTGAAGAACGAGATTCAAACCATTCTGGATAAATTGGACGCAGATCCTGCTAAAGGCGCGGCCATGTTGCGGAACCGTCTGACGACCATGCAGCACAACCGGCATTGGATAGACGCACTTACCCGTGTCATGAACAACGATTTGGAAACCTCTCCAAGGTGGGCTTATGACCTGGCCCAAGAGTGGTTGACAAAAAAAGGCAGGCATAAGACCCGCCCCTGACTGTCAGGGTTGATGCGGTTTGAACGCTTTAAAGAGCGAGGCATCCAGGACAGCTTCATAGCCGGTCATTTGGGCGGCCAGACGGTTGTCCTTGTCCACCAGCAGGAAATTGCCCGTCATTTTGTGGTCCGTGAGATCGGTCACCTCGAGTACGGCGGTGACACCTTCCGCTGGGAAAGATGAACAGTACTGGCGATAGCTGGCACAGTAGCTCGGCAGGGAAACATTGCCGGTTTCTTCGTAACACCAGACGGTGGCCATTTGAAAAGCACAGTCCAACACCAGAGGATCTGCTATCCAGCCGCTTCTTAGATGGTCTTTAATCCATTTGGCGGGGGAAGGCGCCGATGAAATCCTGGCTGTCATCCCTTTGGGCGAGCATGCGAGAATCTCCTTAATACCGTGCAGTTTCACACCATGAAACAGAATGTCATTGTAAACACCCTTCACGCTTCTCGTATAGCTGTCTCCCATGTGAAAACGGGTGATATCCACTTCCGGCGGCTCCGGTATAGCGTCTGTCAATATGGCTTTTCCCCTGGAATGAATAACATCCCTGCCTTCCATGACACCATCCCGTAATTCCACGCTGACTTCATAATGCCCGTTTTTCCGGCTGGGTTTGCCGGCAAACAACCGGATCAGCTTTTTTTGCGCATCCAGCCTCACCCCTTTCAGAATCCGCATGTCATCAATGCCGTGGAGAACAAGGCCCGGATTTTCGTGCAGCGCACCATGCCCGAACCATTCGGTGATCAGGGCAAAGGGTACTACGGGTTTGCCGCCGATGACATGGTCCGCAAGAATAGGATAAGCGTGGGTGTCGATTTCTTTCTTAAACGACAGCGTCAGCGCCGGAAAATGTTTTTTCTGCTCAAGAGAGGCTGGAAAGGTGATTGCAGCCTTGTCAGTGTCCTTTACCAAGGCCGGGGCAGACAGCATGGATCCGATCACGATTTCTACAGGATGGCCTTTCTGTTGGGTCCCCATTTCATTTACCATACTTTGAGAACCGGCTTCCAGCGGTATAAGCCCGATGTTCTGGTTTTCGAACACCTTTTTGAGGGTCGGTGTCACCATGCCGCCGTCCCAGGGGCCCCAATTGATGGAAAGTACATGGCAGTCCGGGTTTTGATGCGAAAAAAATATGGCGGTTTTATTGAGGACTTCATTGGCCATGGCATAATCTGCCTGACCCGTATTTCCGTTTCGGGCGCTCACCGATGAAAAAAGGACCAGGTGTTTAAGTGTTTCCTGATGGATGCCCGCTAAAAGATTTCTCAGACCCACGACTTTGGTGTCAAATACCAGGTCCAGTTGCTCGGGTGTTTTATCGACAATCAAACGGTCTTCGATGACGCCCGCGCCATGAATGACGGCTGTAACAGGTCCCAGGCTGCCGCGAATATCGTCAAGGGCTGCCGCAAGCTTTTTGCTGTCGCGGATATCAATGGCCATATACCGCATGCCAACACCCATCTTCTCGAATTGTGTGAAGGTGGAGAGCATCGCGCGATTGGCCATATGCCGGGAGTAGGACGTCTCTATATGGTTGGGCGATGCGCCATTGTTGTTGAACTCGTTTTCAAGGATAGCCCGTTTGATGGCAGCTGGTGCGGAGAGATGCTGGAGCCATGACGGTTCCGGCAGCGGTTTCTCAGAGCGCCCCATGAGCACCATTTTGGCCTTTGACTGCTTTGCCAGGGATAGGGCTGCAGCGGCAGTGACACCTCTGGCTCCGCCTGTAACAAGCACCACATCTTTTTCCCCGAGCCGTACCTGAGCGCGGCGTTCTTGGGCGATGGGCAAGTCATTTAAGGCCAGGGTGTAACGATTGTCAGGGGTAAGGCCGATTTCCAGGGGTTCGGCAGTATCGGGTGCCAGCAGTTCATCAGCGACCCTTGCGGCAATTCCCTGCAGGTCATTCCAGGCAGGATCAATGTCCAATGCGCGGCAGAATACCCCTGGCCATTCGATGGCAGCGGTCTTCAACAAACCGGCCAGACCACCCATGGCAGGATTGATCACGCCTTCTCCGCTGAATCCAAAAGCACCGTCCAGGCGGGTGATGGAGGCCAAAAGGGCAGTGGCGCCAATTCCTGGGTCGTTGAGTTCCCGGGCGGCGGCCTGGGTCAACAAGAACGCGTCTTTCAAAAAACGGTCTGTTTCGAGATCGGCGGTTATATCTGCATCAGCAGGAATAACCAGGCCGGATGCACGGGACAGTGTTTTTTTCTGCTGGATGATGGCGGTTGCCATGGAACGGGTCAGCAGCGCAGCGTCAACATCATGTTTTTTGAAAGCTTCGACAATGGCTTCGGCAAGCCCGTTTTTGTCTTGCAGGACGTATACCCGGGCTTTGGGTTTGAAAGTTAGCGTATGCCCGGCTGATCGCGGCGTTTCCTGCACCCTGACAGATTTCCTGGCAAGCGTGACATGATTGATGCTGCGTGTTTTTTTATCATGGACCGGATCACGTTCCCCAACAGGCATATCAGACAGGTTTGAAATAGGAACCTTGTTTTTTTTCTCGCGGTCCTGTTGAGGGGAGGCATTCGCAGCACCGTCTGTCAGGTAGTCGGTGATTTGAGCGAGCGTTTTGAGGCTGCCCATCCGTTCCGGCGTCACCTCGGGAAGTCCTGGCACCCGTTCTTCGAGCGTTGACAGAATTTCAACCCGCTTGATGGAGTCAATGCCCAGATCAGCCTCGATGTCCATTTCCATGTTCAGCATATCCACAGGATAGCCGGTCAACTCACTGACAACCTCGAGAAGGGTGTCGGACAGCATGGATTTTTTAACAGGGGCTTGCTGCTGGACTTCGCGGGTTGAAGACGGGTAGGCTTTTTGCGTGTGTGCAGGCAGTTCGGAAGCATCAATTTGTCCCAGGTAGCCGACTATCTGGCCCAGGGTTTTAAGCGTCGCCATGGTGTCAGGTTCCACATTGGGCAGGCCGGGCAGTTTTTCTTCCAGGCTGGAGAGAATTTCGACCCTTTTGATGGAGTCAATGCCCAGGTCGGCTTCGATGTTCATATCCATGTTCAGCATGTCAACTGGGTAGCCGGTCAACTCACTAACAACATCCAGGAGGGTGGTTGTGATGAGGCTGTTGTCCGGACCGGCTGCAGCGTCACCAGGCGGCGCGGCTGTCAATTGCCCGCTTTCGGGAACCTTAAGTCCATCCGACAAGAGGCTTGATATAGGGGGGGGCGACGAAGGGGCAGGCTGGGTTTCAGGGATGGCCGGTTGACGAGCAGACACTTTTTTATCTGTCAGAGAGCCAACAACGGCCGTATCTGTTTTTTCAGGCATATGGCCGGATACCCCCGAGATTCCCAGAGTAGCCTCGGCCAGGCGCTGGGTGCTTTCCAGCATGCGCTGGAGAGTTCGTCCCGCCTCGGCCTGGGTTTCCAGAAATTTCTGGTGAGCCTCGGCCGTCCGGGCCTGAAGCGCCTGCATGGATTTCAGGCCTTGGGTAACCGTTTGCAGGGCATTGTTTACAAAAGCAGGGCCCTCGTGCTCAGATTGTATTGAATAGTCACTTTTTTTCATTTGATTCTGTGTGGGTTGAGTTGTGGTTTCAGGGAAAAGTCTGCTTTCTGGCGGTGCTTTTCCGAACGCAGTCGGTTGATGCGACACGGGCTCCTGGTAAACCGGGGATGCCTTTTCTTCTTTGTCGACCATCATCGAACGGGAAGATGCGCTTTCTTTCCGGCTGGCATGCTCATTTTTCGTTTTACGGTAATTGGCCCCGTTCAGCATGACGGTCATGCGTCTTTCTTTTGCATCTGGTACCGGGTCCTCCCATTGGTCTAGCATAACAGGATAACCCAAGGATGCCAGTTCGGAAAGAATGCAGGCGAGGTCTGCCGTGCCGGATTTATTGCCACAAGATGCATCCAACGCCAATGCCTGGAACGGGTTGTCGGCAAGAATCGATTTGACCAGGCCGGTCAGTACGTTTTTCGGTCCAACTTCCAGAAAGGTCCGAACCCCTGCAGCATACATGTTCTCGATAGCAGAGACAAAATTGACTGGCTGCAGCATTTGTTGCGACAGCATTTTTTTGGCTTTTTCCGTGTCTTTTTCATAAGGAGACCCGGAGCTGTTGGCAAAGACGGGGATTTCATTGGGTTTCAATCCAGCATCCTGAACGGCCTTTTTGAACATCTTCTGGGCGGTTTGTATCAGCGGGCTGTGAAAAGCTGCTGAAACCGCGAGGCGGATACAGCGCAACCCCTGTTCGTGCAATAGTTTCCCAGCGTTTTCTATGCCCGTAAGCGGCCCTGACAGGACGCACTGCTCGGGACTGTTCATGTTGGCCAGCACCACGTCCGGAATACCGGCAATAAGGGCTTCAAGTTCGGAAGCGGACGCCTTGACCGCCAGCATGGCACCTTGCGGTCCGGATTCGGATGCTTTTGCCATGGCATGCCCTCGTTTGGCAGACAGCGCCATCAGTGTATCCCGGTCGATCCATCCGGCAGCATGCAGCGCGGAAAGTTCCCCGTAGCTGTGACCGCACGTAGCCTCGGGTTGTATGTCGAACCGTTGCAGGATATCGAACATGGCCAGGCTGATACCGCCGATGGCGGGCTGGGCAATATCGGTCCGGTTGAGTTCTTTACGGCGGCTCTTTTCCATTTCAGGATTGCTTGAACCGCAGGGATAGACAGATACGCTGATGGGTTTGTCAGAGCCTGCCAGGCTGTCGGTCAGCACCATGGCGTGCATGGCTTCGGGAAACGTACAGCCAAGATCCCTCCCCATGTTCAGGTACTGACTTCCCTGCCCGGGGAAAATAAAACCGAGTTTGCCCGGTTTAGGTTCATCCGATAAAAAGATATGCTTTGCTATTTTATGTACGCCCGTCTGCCCGGCATCAATAAGAGCGTTTTGGGCTTCCTCGATCGTTTGTTGGAGCCGGTTCAAGTCGTTGTCCGGTTCTCCCGTCATTTCGTGCACAAACGTCAGCCGGCAGGGAGCATCATTTGAAAAACAATGCCGGGTGTCTGCCGCCAGCCGATTGACCTCGGCCGGGCTGGAAACCTTGTCAGGCAGTGACGTTTTCAGTCCGACAAGCTTTTTTACCAGGTTCTGCCGGTTATCCGCAGAAAAGGCAAAAATCTCTACGGAGCCATCCCATGAAACAGCCTTTTTCCGTGAATCATATTCCTCAAGAACCAGGTGGAAATTGCTGCCCCCAAAACCGAATGAACTGACAGCTGCACGGCGGGGGTGTCCTTGGGCAGGCAGCCAGGGACGTATGCTGGAATTGATGTAGAAGGGGGAATCTTCAATATTCAATTCAGGATCGAGTGTTTCGGCTTTCAACGTAGGGGGGAGCACCTTGTTTTTAAGGGCCAGGGCCGCCTTTATCAGGCCCGCAGAACCGGCAGCCGCTTTGGTATGCCCGATCATCGATTTAACAGATCCCAAGGCCGTTGTATTTTTGTTGTCCGGGTCTGATCCGTACACGGTTTTCAAGGCGGTCAGCTCGACATTGTCCCCTACGCGGGTGCCGGTGCCGTGGGCTTCTACCAATCCGATAGTGTCGGTGTCGATTTGCGCGTTTTCATACGCCAGGCGCAATGATTTTGCCTGCCCCTCCGCGTTGGGCGCGTAGATGCTCTGGGATTTGCCATCGCTGGAACTGCCCATGCCTTTGATGACGGCATAGATGTCATCGCCATCTTTTTCAGCCTGTGTCAATCGTTTCAACACCACCATGCCGATGCCCTCACCTAAAACCGTTCCATCTGCATCCTGGGAAAAGGGCCGAATGTCACCGGTTTTCGACAGGATCATGGTTTTGGAAAAACACATGTGCATGAAGATATCGTTGATCGTATCCACACCACCGGTTACCACCAGGTCACTGCGGCCGGCCTGCAGTTCAAGCAGGGCGAGATGCAAAGCGCCCATGGAACTGGCACAGGCTGCATCCACCACACAGTTGGTCCCTCCCAGATCGAGCCGGTTGCAGATCCTGCCGGCCACGACATTGCCCAGGAGCCCTGGAAATGAGTTCTCCTGCCACGGGATATAAGCATCTGATATATTTTGAACTATTTTATCAGTAGTCTTTCCGGATATACCTTCCTTTAAAATAGCTTCCCGCCATATGGGGTGCCCCAGTCTTGCGCCCAGGGGAATGACCATTTCCTGGGTGCCGGTCACGCCGAGTACGACACTGGCACGCTCACGATTGAAATCATCGTTGGAACCGTAACCGGCATCTTCCAAAGCATCCCGTGCGGTTAAAAGCGCCAGAAGTTGGGATGTGTCGGTCGCTTCGAGGGAGGACGGTGGTATGCCAAACTCGGATGGATCGAATGCCACAGACGGCAGGAACGCGCCGCGTTTGCAGTAAACGTGGTCCGGTTTTTTGGGGTCTTCGTTGTAGTAAGCCTCTACTGACCAGTGCGTTTCAGGAATGTCGGAAATGGCATCCCTGCCACGCATCAGCAGTTGCCAATAGGCTTTAAGCCCGGGCGACCCGGGGAAAAGGCATGCCATGCCGACAATGGCGACGGCGTTATGCGAAACATCTTTATGTTTGGAGGCGCTGGAATAAACCACTTATGAAAACTCCTGGAAATAAAATTGTGTTCCACGATTTTATGAAACGCGACTTCGTCGCTATTATTCTAAGGGTGTTCCAGTTGTTATTTCACAGCTGAAACTCCTACCTGCAATAAACAACACAACATATATCATAGATCCAGCGTTATCAAGCCATTCATTGAAATTTAATGTTGTTAAGTTGGCATGACAAGTATATAAGTAGAATCTCTCCGTAGCAAAACGCGAAGGTTCATACCTTTTGGAGTTTGTTTCTTTATCATAAGCAAGTTGCGGGGAATTACACTCAGGTGAGATTGAAAAATGATTAAATTCTATTTAAACCGCGAGTTGAGTGAAAGGCTGGGCATTCGTCTGTCAAAATGGAAAAGATGGTCGCGGGAGTTTCTGCCGCCTGATCCCCTGGGCGGGTTGCAATCCGGGTATGCACGACAATACTCGATCGATCAGGCATTTACCGTATACTTAGGCGGTCATCTTGTGGCAGCCCTGTATTTCTCGATACCACAAGCCAAACAGATTGTTAAAGAATTGGGCCCGTGGATCAAAACCCACAAAACATCTCTTTCAGGAAAAGCGCCCGAAGGCGCCTTCACGGACACCCAGGTGTATATTTTCAAGCAGTTGTCTCCTTCATCGGGAGAAGTGGCTTTTGCCTATCTGGAAAGAAGCCGTTTGTCAGACACCCCCTATGAAAAAGGCGGTCCGTATGCCAGGCAAGAGGTGTATCTAGAAAAACCCATTCCCGTTGCTTCATCAAGCTACAGGTTGGATACATTAGACACTGACGATAAAATGGGAAGCAGGATTTTATATGTGAGTCGTTTATATGATTGTTTTATGGCCGGCATGAACTCATGAACTATCGTGTTTGCCATATCCCTGCAGCATTTTGTCGATTTCATCCAGCGGTTTGGGGGTATATTGGCAGGCCCCACCAGGAAGACGGATACCCTGCTGCATCAATTGTTGGGACCGTGTCAGGGTCGCGGCGCCCAAGAGAAGATTCTTGGCGACAATGTCGGTTTTTCGGTTGTCCGGACTTTCGAGAAACGTGTCCTTTACCCAGGCATTGAAAGCACCGATGGAAGGGCCGCACCATATCTGGTAATCCATCTGTCTTGAAGGCTCACCTGTATTGGCCCAGTTGGAGGACTGGCCGAGATAGGACCGGAAGACAAGGGCCATCTTATGACGCGGGTCAGATTCTGCTTTTTCGATATGGGAAGGGTCGCGGCGTTGAAAAAAAGATCGCGTCTGCCTCCATTCGTCATCAAAAGACCGGCGGAAATAATCGCGTTCGAGCATGACACGGTCCTTTGCATGAATGGATTCGTAGGTGGCATGGCGGGAATAAAGGTCGTAGAGTTTGCCGGCGCGCAATGGAAACATGGTGCCCCGTTTCAGCACCTGCACCTTTACCCCCATTTCAAACATGTCGGCCGCCGGTGCCATGGCAACATCCGCCTGGCCGGCCTGGGCCAGAAGGGTGCGAACGGCATCCGAGGTCCCGGACTCCACACAAGACTGGTGAATGCTACCGGTCAACACATAAGCGGCACCCATGGAAAAGGCGGCAACCACTGCCTCGGGTGTGGCGATTCCGCCGCCGAGGCCGACACATAAAGGTTTGCTGTAAGCAAACTTGGCTGCGAGTTGATTGCGCAGGGCAGTGATCGTGGGGAGCAGGGACAATGCCGGCCGGTTGTCGGTGTGCCCGCCTGAGTCTGCTTCCGCAGTCAGCATATCCGCCACCGGCATATGCGCGGACAATGCGGCCTCTGCCGGTGAGATCAAACCCTTTTCCTGCAGCCAATTGACGATCTTGGCTGGAGGTGGTGAAAAAAACTTTCGGGCAACCTCCTCACGCGATATCTTGCCGATCACCCGGTTGGGGCAGAAGATCGTGCCGTCGGCATTGCGGCGAATGCCCTTGATTCTGTAATAGACAAGGGCTGGCGTCAGGTCCATGAAAGCCGAGGCGCTGATCAGATTGATGCTGTTTTCTATATACAGCCGAACCGTTGCGAACTCCAGGTCAGGATCACCGGGGCTGTGGATGAGGTTGAACCCGTATGGCAGGCTGCCCAGACACTGTTTGAGTTGCCCTATGGCCTGCTCGATGCTGGCAACATCCAGTCCGGCAGCACCGAAAAAGCCGACCATACCGGCCCGGGCGGCCGCTTCCACCATTTTCACCGACGTAATGCCGTTGGCCATGGCGCCCACCACGTATGCATAGCGCAGACCGATCTCTGCTTTGAAATAGGGATCGCCCAGGGAATCGGGGGGCAGGGGAGGCACAAGCGCTATAAGCGGATAACGGCCCTTTGAACCGGCAGGGGATGACATTGCCACAACAGAATCAAGTTCCACACTCCCGTCCAGCGCCACATGGATAGTATTATTCTTTCTGATCAGGTAAA
Organism: Desulfobacterales bacterium; assembly: GCA_029940035.1. Taxonomy (GTDB): domain Bacteria; phylum Desulfobacterota; class Desulfobacteria; order Desulfobacterales; family B30-G6; genus JAJDNW01. The sequence continues at coordinate 22,161 of JAOZRT010000005.1, read as the reverse complement.
TAGGCCGGTGGACATCCTGAATGACCCCGGTAATGATCTCCTCATATGGTTCGGGTCGTATGTCCCCGCCGTGCCATAACCCCAGTGAAAATTCACGTTTCATAATTCGTTACCAACCAAATTCAATCTTAAGGATAAAATTGTGCCGACAATTCTAATGCCGGCACAATTTTATCCTCTAGGGTGATATTTTTCATGCATCTCCTTGAGATGTCTGCGGGCAACGTGCGTATATATCTGTGTCGTGGAAATGTCAACATGCCCGAGCATCACCTGAACGGTTCTGAGATCAGCCCCCCCCTCGAGCAAATGGCTGGCAAATGAATGACGCAGTGTGTGGGGGGTGATGTTTTTGGCGATCCCGGCCTTGAGCGCATAGCGTTTCAGCATTTTCCAGAAACCTTGACGGCTCATGGGGTTTCCTGCCCTGGCAACAAAAAGGAAAAGGCTGGTGTATGATTTTAACAATTGTGGCCTGGCATGTTGAATGTAGAGGTCGAGACTTTCTCGGGCATAACGGCCAAAAGGGACCACGCGCTCCTTGGACCCTTTGCCGAACACACGTGTGAAACATGCTTCCAGATTGACATCCTGAAGCTTCAGGGTAATGAGTTCGGATACCCGCAGGCCAGCGGCATAGAGCAGTTCGATCATGGCGGCATCCCGAACACCGATAGGAACGGTTCTGTCAGGCACACGCAACAACTGTTCGACTTCACTTTGCGACAGTATATCCGGAAGTTTTTGCCCCTGTTTGGGGAGTTCCACAAGCTGGGCCGGACTTTTGTCGATAATTTTTTCCTGCACCAGGAATTTGAAAAGCCCTCTGAGCGTGATCAGGTGGCGTGCCCGGGAACGGGTTGATAAGCCCGCGTCCCTCAGATGAATGAGGTAGTGCAGTATAAGCTTGGTGTCTACATCTACAAGGGTATCGATGTCATGTTCTTTCAGGAAGACGAGAAATCGTACGATATCCCTGCTGTAGGCATCGATGGTCTTTTCCGCCAGCCCTTTTTCAACAAGAATATAGTTGAAATACTGGTCGGCAAGTTGGTCGATTGATGGCTGCATACGAGTTCC
>JAOZRT010000005.1:0-20981 GCA_029940035.1 Desulfobacterales bacterium | reverse complement strand
CTATGTCCTGATTTCCACATTGAGACGGTTTAACACGTCTGCACCGTCCTTGCGAACCACTACTTGATTTTCAACCCGCACACCTCCCCAATCCGGCAGGTAGATGCCCGGTTCCACAGTTACCAGCATGCCTTCCGCAAGACGGGTATCGCTGAGGGGGCTCAAACGCGGCGGTTCATGAATCGCTAATCCGGTTCCATGCCCCAGGGCATGTCCGAACCTCCCCTTGAAACCCTGGCCTTCTATGTGCTGACGCGCCAGGCTGTCCACCTGTTTGGTGCTGGCGCCGGAATGGATGGCCGCAATTGCCATCTGCTGGGCCTGCACAACAATATCAAAAACCCGGCGGAATGGCTCACGGGCCTCACCGATCACAATGGTCCTTGAGGTATCCGAACAATATCCCTCCAACCGCGCTCCCCAGTCGAACAGAATCGGTTCTCCTTTTTTTATACGTCTGTCTGTCGGAATGGCATGGGGCAGGGCGCTGTTGGGACCGGAAGCGACAATGGTAGGAAAAGAGAGGCTTTCAGCCCCGGCCTCACGCATGTTTTTTTCCAATATCCAGGCGACTTCCTTTTCGGTCATGCCCGGCTGAAGCGATCCCACGGTCTTTTCAAAGGCTGATTCCGCAATAGCAAGCGCTCTCCGGGTGGCTTGAATTTCTATTTCCTGTTTTACCACTCGGAGGTCTTCAACCATGTTTTCCACAGGGACGAGTTCTATCCCGTCAGAAAAAGTTTCAAGACCTTTTTGCATTTCCGTGTACTGCTTGAAGGAAATCCGTGTGCTCTCAAATGCCAGCCGCCGGATGTTCAGCATTCTGGAGATCTCGGGTAAGGCTTTGGCAATGCCTTGCTTATAACAAAACAGATCCCAAGCCCCGGCTTCCTTTTCGGCCTGCAACTCATAACGTGAATCCGTGGCCAGCAGCAACCGGTCCTTGTTGATGAAAAGGGCGCCGGCCGATTCGTCAAATTGCCCGTCTTCGCCGCTGAACCCGCTCAGATAGCGGCGGTTCTCCTCCACGAGAACCATCAAAGTGTCCAGGGATTTTTCAACCAGTGTTTGCCTCAGGAGATCGACTCTTTTTTGCAATGATTGATTCACGCGCGCCTCCGGGATCCAAGCAGCTTCATGCGATTGTGCAATTGACAACCGAACTTTGAAGTTGTGGCAATTTCCATATATTTATACCGGTTGTCATTCACGGGTATTGACATTTCAAGCATCTTATATCTAATATAAGCATCGAATTCAATTTCAAATTCCTTATGCTATCATGATCAAATAAACATTTCTCTAAAGTGAGCGTTTTAGATTAAAACTTTTGCCGCGCGTTCGGTTGTGCGGGACCGGACAACATAATTTTTCGCAACTGTACCGATGCAATAGGGACCTCTGCATGCTCAAGCTGCTGAAAAACGTCTTAAGACCCAACCCGATAACGCTTTCCCTCATCATTATCATCCTCGGCGCCTTACTCTACTATGTTGAGGTTCCCTTTCTGGAATTGATGGAAAAAAAGACCATTGATTTAAGATTTGTCAGCCGAGGGGACGTCCCCCATGAATCCAAGGTTGTCCTGGCGGTAATCGACGAAAAAAGTGTGGACAAAGAGGGTAAATGGGTCTGGCCCCGGTCGAAAATTGCCGACCTGGTCACCCGGTTATCCAATGCGGGAGCCAAGGTGATATCCTTTGACATCGTGATGTCGGAGCCTGATGAAAAAAGTACGGCAAAAACCATTGACGCTATCGTGCAAAACCTCGCGGGCCTTAGTGAAGAAAACAAGGCCTACCTGACAGAATTGAAGCAATCGTCGGATAACGACCGTCTGCTGGCCGATGCCATTAAAAATTCGACAGCCAGGGTGGTGCTGGGGTATTTTTTCCAAATGGAGCACGAACACGCCGGCGATTATGATGAGGCGCTGGCGGAACAACAAAAGGAAAGCATACAGTCGTCCCGTTACGACCTCATCCGGTATCAATCCGGCTCAGCCCTGGGTGTGCCGGTGTTCGAAGCCATGGTGGCCAACGGCAACATCCCCTCTATTTCATCTTCAACTAAATATTCCGGGTTTTTCAACATGTTCCCGGATATCGACGGCGTCGTACGTTGGATACCGGCAGTCATCAATCACAGGGAAGAAATGTATGCCCCCCTTTCTCTGATGACGGTCAGTGCCTTTCGGGACGCCCCCCCGTCGCCAATTGTTGCGGACTACGGGTTCGAGAAGGTGCAGATAAGCGATATTGCCATCCCCACTGACGAATTAGGCCGCATCATGATCAATTACCGAGGCAACACGAAAACATTCAAGCATATATCAATCACGGACATTCTGCACGGGAAGGTGCCTGACGCAGAATTCAAGAATAAAATTGTCATGATCGGGGCAACGGCCGTGGGTATCTATGATATGCGGGTGACGCCTTTTTCGAGTGTGTTCCCGGGCATTGAGATTCATGCCAACATCGTGGACAGTATCCTTTCCAATGATTTCCTTTTTCAGCCCGGGTGGGCTGCTGTATTTGACATAGCGGTTATTATTGTGGCCGGTTTGCTCCTCGGCATCGTCTTGCCCAGGGTCGGTGTATTTCCCGGCATCCTCTTCGTCAGTTTCGTATTCTTTGGGCATATCTTTTTCTGCCGGTATATTTTCACATCCCGCGGCTGGATTCTGAACGTCGTTTACCCGCTTCTGGTCATCATTTGCGTTTACATCACCATCACCGCCTACAAATACCTTGTCGAGTCCCGCCAGAAACGCTTTATTCGCAGCGCATTCTCAACTTACCTGGCCCCCACGGTGGTTAAAAAGCTCATCGAATCTCCAGACGGACTCGAACTCGGGGGCGAGGAGCGGGACATTAGCGCTTTTTTCTCGGATGTACAGGGGTTCACCAGTATATCAGAAAGGCTGACGCCGGCCGAGTTGGTGGAGCTATTAAACGAGTTTCTCACCGAAATGACCGATATCATCCTGAAACATGAAGGCACCGTGGACAAATTCGAAGGGGACGCCATCATCGCCTTTTTCGGAGCACCCAACGAGCTGGAGAACCAGGCAGAGACCGCTGCGCTCACCTGTGTTCAGATGCAGAAACGCCTGCATGAACTGCGTTTAAAATGGAAAGCCGAAGGCCGGCCTGAACTGAAAATGCGCATTGGCCTGTGTACGGGATCTGCGGTTGTCGGCAACATGGGCTCCAGAAACCGGATGGATTACACCATGATGGGCGATACGGTCAACACGGCCGCCAGACTGGAAGGGGTCAATAAAATCTACGGTATCTATACCCTGGTCTGTGAAAACACTTTTCAAAAAGCCAGCAACCGGGTTGTCGGCCGCGAAATCGATGCCATCAATGTGGTGGGTAAAAACGAGCCTGTTGTGGTATATCAACTACTGGGCCTGCCTGAAGATTTGGATGAAAATCTCCTCAAAACCATGCAGTACTATGCGCAAGGGCTCAGTAAATACAGGCAGTTGAACTGGGATGAAGCTATCAGGGCATTCGGGGCTGCTTTGAAAATAGCGCCCGACGACGGCCCAAGCCTGGCCATGCTTGAAAGATGCAGGGATTACCGCGAGTCGCCGCCCCCGGCGGGCTGGAATGGTTCCTATACAATGAAGACCAAATAAAATCGTGTCCCACGATTTTTAAAAGAGATTAAAAGGGAAATACTGAAATGGGCATTTTGAAGAGACATCCGGCACTGTTCTTTGGTTTAGGCATCATGGCCCTGTTTCTGGTCTTCTGGTTCATACGGCTGCCGTTTCTGGACACGCTGGAACTCAAGTACTACGACGTCATGATGAAATTCCGGGGACAACCCGAAAGCCCCAGCAATATCGTCATGGTGGACATTGATGACGCTTCCATTGAAAAACTCGGACGGTGGCCCTGGCCGCGCTCTCTGGTGGCCGAGGGGCTCAACCGCATCAATGCCGGCGGCCCCAAGGTGATCGGGCTCAACCTGTTGTTGACCGAACCGGAGACAAGTGCAGGCCTGGCGGAACTGGAAAACATTGAAGACATGCTTGCCGGAGAAATAGGGGATGATATGGGCCCGTCCGGCGATAAACTCCTCAAAGCCGTCAGAGATGCCCAGGCTAATCTGGACAACGATAAAAAACTGGCCGAGGCCCTTAGCATGTCCGGCAACGTGATCCTGCCTTTCTTTTTTAGAGAAGCCGCGGTCACCCGGCAAAGCGACGCGGAACCTGACGAGGCCATCGCGGCTGCCGCCATTCAGAGCATTCGCCAAGAAGAAGGTGACATCGTTCCCCAGGGGGACGAGATTGTTCTGCCCATCGAGGCGTTTTACAAAACAGCTGCAGGTGTCGGACATTTCAATTTGGCCTACGACCAGGATGGCACTGCCCGCAGGGAGCGTCTGATCTATGCGTATGATGGCCTCTACTTCCCTTCCTACACACTGCGACTGGCCACCAGCTATCTGAATCTGGACCTTGCAGACGTCAGTGCGGATTTGGGCACAGCCGTTCGCCTGGGATCTCTGGTTGATATCCCCACGACCTTTTATTCGGAACTATTGGTCAGCTTTAAAGGACCGGGGGGCTCTTTTAAGAAGTATTCGTTTTTTGACGTGATCAACGACAAAATCCCGGCATCTGTTTTTCGAAACAAGCTCGTTCTGGTAAGCCCTTCGGCAGCCGGCATAATGAATCCGTTGAGCACGTCAACCGACCCGGCCATGCCTGTGGGTGAGTTTTCCGCCCAAACCATTTGGGCGGTTATCAACAAGCAATTTGTTCAGAAGCCCCCCTGGACCGACATGGCAGAACTGCTCTTGATCCTGGTCCTGGGAATCGCCGTCGCTTTTCTTCTGCCGCGCCTCAAGGCCCTGGTGGCCGGTGTCGTATTTGTGACTATTCTGTTCATTTTGTTGTCCGGCAGCATCTACCTGTTTGTTTCCCGCGGCATGTGGGTGCCCACGGCCTATCCGCTACTTGAAATTGTTCTGGGTTATATCGGGGTGGTCAGCCTGAGCTATTTTGCAACCGAGACATCCAAAGAGAAGGTGGAGGGAGAATCCGCGGAAACCAATCGTATGCTGGGGCTCAGTTTTCAAAGCCAGGGAATGCTCGACATGGCTTTTGACAAGTTCCGCCGGGTACCGGTGAACGATGAGATGAAGGATATTATTTACAATCTGGGTCTGGACTACGAACGGAAACGCCAGTTTAACAAGGCAGCCGCGGTTTATGAGTATATTGAAGAGGAGGATAGCAGCTTCAAGGATGTCCGCGAAAGAAAAAAGAAACTCATGCAGGCCAGTGAAACAATGGTGTTCGGTGACAGTTTTCTGTCCGGCAGCGGTGAGACGGACATGCTGGAAACGGGTAGTGACGTTAAGCCCACGCTGGGACGGTACGAGGTTGAAAGGCAGTTGGGCAAAGGTGCCATGGGCGTTGTCTATCTGGGAAAGGATCCCCGCATTAACAGAACCACGGCCATCAAGACCTTTCGTTTCACCGATGATTTTGAAGAAGGTGAAATTAGTGAACTGAAACAAAAGTTTTTCAGGGAAGCTGAAAGCGCCGGGACCCTTTCTCACCCCAATATCGTCACCATCTACGATGCCGGCGACGAACAGGATCTGGCGTATATTGCCATGGAATACCTGGAAGGTGAAGACCTGCAGCAATACATCCGCAAGGACAATCTTTTGCCCATGCGTAAAGTCATCGGCTATGTGGCTGACATTGCCGATGGCCTCGATTATGCTCACCAGCGCGGCATCGTTCACCGGGACATAAAACCGGCCAACATCATGCTGCTGAAAAACGGTATGGTCAAGATTACCGATTTCGGCATCGCCAGGATCACCGCCACTTCCCAGACACAAACAGGGGTTGTCAAGGGAACGCCTTACTACATGTCGCCAGAGCAGTTTTCAGGTGAGAAGGTTGATGGTCGGTCGGATATTTTTTCTTTGGGGGTCATGATGTATCAACTCCTGACAGGGACGCTGCCGTTCTACGCCGACAATCCAGCGGCCCTGATGAATAAAATTATGAATGCACCTCATCAGGACCCCAGAAAGATCGATCCCAAAATAGTGAAACCGTTGGTCATGATACTGGACAAGGCGCTGGCCAAGGACAGGGAAAAAAGGTACCAGAAAGGTTCCCAAATGTGTGCGCATTTAAGACAGACCGGCAAGAAAATCGACCAGGTGATGGCCGTACGAAAAAAGAATCAGGTGTGACGCGTTCTTGACCGGCACGGCAATTTGTAATAACGTCCCTCAGATTGAAAATAAATCGTTTTAATTCGTTAAAAATCGGATCACAACAATAAGGCTCCAAAAGGATTCCAACAGGATTTATATGTACGTAATTGAATCGGCAGGGATGACAGATGTAGGACAACGGCGCAAAAACAACGAAGATGCTCTTTTTATAGACGATAAACAGCAGTTGTACGTGGTTGCAGATGGAATGGGCGGGCACCAGGCCGGTGAGGTGGCCAGCGGGCTAGTTGTGGAGACCCTGTGGGAATACATCAAACGGTTTGATGATGACACAGAGGTCGAAGAGCTCGAAGACCCGGACGAATCCCTCTCCAAAGAGGCCAATCGCCTGCTGTCCGGCATATACCTTGCCAATAAAAGCATCTATCAGGCGGCCCAGGGCAAGGAAGAGTACCAGGGGATGGGGTCAACCGTATCATCGGTCTATTTTACGGCTAACACACTGATTGCCGCCAATGTAGGCGACAGCCCCATATACCTGGTCCACGACGAATCCATCGAAATGCTTTCCGTCCCGCACACGGTATTGGCGGAACAGGCCGCCCTGGACCCGGAGGGCGCCCAGCAACTTGGCGGTGAGTTCAAGCACATGCTGACGCGGGCCATGGGTGTCGATGAGACCGTCAAGGCGGACATCTCAGAAATTCAGTGTTTCAAAGGCGATATTCTGGTCATCAGTTCGGATGGATTGACCGAATCGGTCGACAAGGAAGAGATCCATGCCGTAGTGAAAAAGGAGCGCCCGGAAAAAGCGTGCCGCACGCTGGTCAACATGGCCAACGAACGGGGCGGCAAGGACAATATAACTGTCATAGTGCTGAAGGTGAAAAAAACGGTTGCAAAGCCAGGCGGTTTTTTTCGCTTTTTCTCAAAGCTTTTTAGATAACCTGAAATCATCCTTTCTTCAGCAGATTGGATGGTTCCAATGAAAAGGGAAAAGAGGGTTGCAACATGCCGGTACTGACATTCAAATTCAAGGACACTAAAATCAGTGAATACAGGCTGCAGGAAGGCGGAAACCTAACCATCGGCAGACGGGACGCCAACAACATTGTTATTGAAAATCTGGCTGTGTCCGGATTCCATGCCAAAATCGATTCAATCGACAAAGGATTTCTGCTGACCGATCTGAAGAGTAAAAACGGCACCTTTGTCAACGGGCAACTGGTGGCTTCCCACTGGTTGGGCCATGGCGATACCATCAACATTGGAAAACATACCCTGGTCTTCAGCTACGAAGAAGGGGAAGAACGGTCTTCTACCGGCGGCAGCATGGACAAGACCATGGTGATGGACACAGACAAATACCGTGACATGTTATCAAAGAGTTCCACCAATGTTGCCGGGCAAACGCGCCAGGATGAATCAATGGGTATGCTCTCCTTTCTTGCCGGCGGTCAGAAGGAGTACGAAATCCGGAAAAAGCTGGTGAAGATCGGAAAGGACAGATCTTGTGACATTGTCATCGGCGGATTGCTGACCGGTAAAACTGCTGCTACCATCAGTAAACGGCCCAAAGGGTACTATTTGAGTTACGTCGGTGGCATGACCAAACCCAAAGTGAACAGTGTCGTGGTAAAAGAATCGGTTCTGTTGAAGGAGTTCGATACCATTGAAATCGGTCCTTTAAAAGCGCAGTTTGTATTCAAATCCTAATAAATTATCATGCTTTTAAAATGCCAAGTGTGGATTATGCTCACACCGTTCATTATAACGGCAAAGGTTTGGCATGCAACAAATGAAAATTTATTAGAATTGAGATAAACAAGAAAAGGGAACTCACAGAGTTCCCTTTTCGTTTTCATGCAAGGAAGAATGATATGGATATCAACACACATTTTCTTATCAACCAGGAATTGTGCGGAGCCCCGACCGATATAGCGGATGGTTTCGCACGTGTGGATACCTCTGAAGGTAAAAAGCAGATTGTCGATGTCAGCGTGCAGCGCAACGGGGAGGCAGTTTTTCAAGGCGTGTTTACCTGTTTTGTGCTGGACAAGCATGTCCTGCATGACCGGTTGGACAGATAGCCCATGCCCGGAATCGCTATTCACACCGGCAACCGGCTTGAATTGCTCGTAAAGCAGCTTGCCCGTGATATCAAGGCTCCCCAGTCGACTGTCTTTGAGCCGGAAATTATCATCACCCAGAGCCCGGGCATGGCACGGTGGATATCCATGCAGCTGGCTGATCACCAACGCGTCAGCGCCAACCTGGCTTTTCCTTTTCCCAATGCTTTTCTGAACCTGTTGTGTGAAAAGCTTTCCCTTGATGCGCCCATACCCGAGAACCCCTTTGATCCTACGCACATGGCCTTCTTCATCATGCAAAAGCTTCCCGCATGCCTTTCAAGAAAGGGGTATGAGGGCCTGAGAAATTATTTTCATGATGACCACCGCCAGATCAAACTGTTGCAGCTCTCCCAGAGAATTGCCCACCTTTTTGATCAGTACCTTGTTTTCCGACCAGAGATGATTGACGCGTGGGACAGGAAAAAGAAGGTGCCGGAGGACCATGCCTGGCAGGCTGATTTGTGGCGTGAAATTGCATCCGGGAATGAACATTTGCATCGCGTCAGCCGGCATACGGATTTAATCGACACCCTTGTTCGTGAAAATTCGGTTTCAGACGTACTACCGGAAAGGATCAGTGTTTTTGGCATCTCGTATCTGCCTGATTTTCATCTCCGGATATTGTCGGCGTTGTCAAACCGGATCCCGGTCAACTGGTATTTTCTAAGTCCCTGCCGCCAGTACTGGGGTGAGGTTGTATCCAACCGCGCTATTAGCAGGATCAGGGAAAAATACGCGCATGGACCCATTGAGCAGACTGATTTGCATCTTGACCGAGGCAATCCGTTGCTTGCGTCCATGGGGGCGTTGGGCCGGGATTTTCTCAGCATGATTGCAGAATTCGGATGCGACCTGCAGGAACACTACGTGCCGCCCGGTCGCGACACCCTTTTGAACAGCATCCAGGCGGACATACTCGACATGCTGGATGCTGCCGACACCCGGGTCAGCCCCGGAGGTGATGCTGCTGATGAACAAATTTATCCCATATCTGATGCGGACACTTCCATTGAAATGCACGCCTGTCACAGTGCCATGCGTGAAATCGAAGTGCTTCACGATAATATGCTCGACATGTTTCAACGCATACCGGATCTGAAACCGCGGGATATCCTGGTCATGACGCCCGACATCGACACATATGCACCTTTTATACAGGCGGTTTTCAATAAAAACATTGACAGTCCTGTGGAAATTCCCTTCAGCCTGGCCGACCGTTCCGCCCTTTTTCAAAGCCGGGTCATGGAAGCCTTTTTCGCTTTACTTGACCTTGTTGGCAGCCGCATGGAGGCGGACAGGATTACCGGACTGCTTGAATATGCGCCTGTCCGCAGACAATTCAACCTGGATGATCAGGATGTTGCTGTCATTGAAAATTGGGTAAAGTCCCTCAATATTCGCTGGGGGATCGATGAAGCCGATCGTAAGGATATGGACCTTCCGCTTTTTACGGAAAACACATGGAAAAGTGGACTGGACAGACTACTTTTGGGGTATGCCATGAACGGTCAGGATCAAAACATGTTTAACGATCTACTGCCCTATGACGATGTGGAAGGGGACCAGGGGCGGGTGCTGGGAAGTTTCATGGACTATTTTGCCTGCATTCTGAAGAGTCTCAAGATACTGGAGACGCCTAAAACACTGCAAGCCTGGTCATCCGGCATGCAGGACATCGTTGACTACATGTTCCTGGATGACGACGCTTCGGAAAAAGAGGTGCGGGCGTTGAAACAACTGCTGGGTCGGCTGGAAAAAATACAGCAGGTGACGGGTTATGATGGCAGCGTTGAATTGGAGGCAATAACCTACCAGTTGAAGAGCGCATTGGAGCAGGCATCGTTTGGTTCCGGCTTTCTGGCAGGCAAGGTTACCTTTTGCGCCATGCTGCCCATGCGCAGCATACCCTTTAAGGTCATCTGTCTTTTGGGTATGAATGGAAATGCCTTTCCACGCGATGACAACGCCCTGGGGTTTGACCTCATGGCAGTGCATCCAAAGCGCGGCGACCGTTCCAGAAGAAACGACGACAAATATCTTTTCCTGGAGGCGTTGATGTCGGCCAGGACAAAGCTGTATATCAGCTATATGGGGAGGGATATTCAGGACAATTCCCCTATTGCGCCTTCTGTGCTGGTCAGCGAACTGCTCGACTATGCCGGCAGGGGATATGGCTTTAATGAGGATCGCCTTGTCCGCCAGCATCCGCTCCAGGCATTTTCTGTAAATTATTTTAAAGGACAATCCGGCCTGTTCAGCTACTCGGAAGAGAACTTCGCTGCTGCCGTTGCCGCCCAACAGCTCCCTGTCAAACCAAGTAAAAAACTTGCGTTGCCTGGCCCCTCGGAGGCGTTCAAACACCTGGACGTTGAAACCCTGTGTGACTTTTTTGCCAACCCCTTAAAATATTTTTTAACACGCCGCCTCGGCATTTATCTCGAAAAGGACGATAAAATGCTCGAAACCAGTGAAAACTTCAGATTGAGGGGGCTGACAGGGTATAAACTAGGCCAGGAATCGTTTCAATTGGGTCTTCAGGAACGTCAATCGCATGCGTTGATGAAACTATTCAGAGCAAGAGGCGAGCTGCCGCCCGGCAGGGTGGGCGAACATGATTTTGCTTCAATTTCCCTTGAAGCCGGGGATCTTGTCTCCCGGATGGGCAACTGGACTTTGGATGAAGAACCTCAGGAACGGGCCATCAGCCTGCAGGTGGGAGATTTTTACATAACCGGCCTTTTCCCTGAGGTGTACGACCATGGCATGGTTCACGCACGGTTTGCCAAATTCAACCCAAGGGATCTTGTACGCTGTTGGATTGCCCACCTTTTATTGTGCGCAGGAGTCGATGCTAAAGGAGGCGACCAGAGACAGAGTGTCTATCTGTGCCGGAATATATCCGGAGTATTTGATCCGGTGGACAATGCCCATGATGTCCTGGAGCACCTGCTGCAACTCTTTGGCCAAGGGCTCTCCGGCCCGCTGCCGTTTTATCCCAAGAGCACTTATGAATATGCCCGCGCCAGGCTGATTCAGAAGAAACCCAGGCAGGCTGCCCTGCAAGCTGCATATGGTGCCCTCAAGGGAAATCAACACATTCCGGGAGAAATAAACGACCCGTACATGAATTTCTATTTCGATGGCCAAGTCCCTTTGGATGAAACATTTGAACGCATAGCCCTGGATTTCTTTGAACCGCTTTTTGAACACTATACGTCAACCACCATCACTCCCGCATTACAGCTAAAAGATATCAAACACTTGTGAGGTATGCTATGTCCGAACGATATAGAAAAACCTATCCTATTTCCTGGGAACAGCTCCATCGTGATTCCAAAGCACTGGCCTGGCGCCTGGTTGATCTGCAAAAGTGGAAAGGGATTGTGGCCATCACCAGGGGCGGCCTGGTGCCGGCGGCAGTCATTGCGCGCGAACTGGATATTCATCTGGTGGATACCATCTGCATTTCAAGTTATGATTGGCAAAATCAGGGGGGCGTTAACATTCTTAAAAAGCCCCAGGGCGATGGGGAAGGATGGCTGCTGATCGACGATCTGGTGGATACCGGGAAGACAGCCGGGATCGCCAGGCAGATGTTGCCGCAGGCCCATTTTGCAACGGTCTACGCCAAGCCTGCCGGTCGCCCCATCGTGGACACCTTCATTACCGAGGTAAGCCAGGACACCTGGATCCTGTTCCCGTGGGACTCTGAATCTCAGTTCGTTCAACCCATTGTCGAGAAAAATTAGCCGACGGAAGCAGCCGGGAAGAAAGGAGTTTTTCAACAAGCTCTATTACCCGATGCATGCGAGTAAAATTCACGATTGCTTGTGAGGATTTTTAGAGGCGAAGCCTCGTATACTTTTTAATTTCTTTCACGCATGAGTGAAAGAAATTAAAAAGCCCCCAGTTGGCATTTGTTGATCTTGACGCCCATGCTCTCGCAGACACTGGAAACGTCCATCTTTTTTCTCCCAAGCTGCTCAGCAATTTCCCAACACTTTTTACAGGCGATGCGTCCGTCCGCGAGATGGGCGTTTACGGCTGTTTGAACTTCGGAAGAGGGATTTGCAGCGGGTTTGACGATGCATTTCTCAGGCTGATATCCAAAAAGGCCTATCTGGCACTTATGAATGCGCGCCTCCATAAGATCAATGGCGATACCGACCTTGTCCGGAGTGACGTGGAGTTCATTGGCGATGACGTGGGCAGCGGCACAGGAGACCCTTCCATCTATGATCTTTTGCTGCAGCTTTTGTTTGATATCAGGGTCTACTTCGGTTCCCTCGGGGTGTTTGGCGGCATAGTGTCCTTCGTCTTCATGTGTCATGCTGTGTTTCCTTTATAGCTTGGTTTATGGTGTTTTGTAGAGCGTGGATGAATTTAGCATCATAAGCACAAATTCGCAAATTGGATTTTTTCAGATCCCCATGGTATACAGCAGAACACGATATACAAAACACCAAACACAAACAATGACAAAACAGTAATATGGATAAGAAATGAAAAATCCAGAAAGAGAAACAGTCTCACGACTTAATGCGCTTCCCAATATCGGAGATGCTATGGCACATGATCTCCAATTGGTTGGTATCGACCATCCGAAAGAGTTGATAGGGAAAGACCCATTTGAACTATACGATAAACTTTGCACAACATCAGGAAAAAGTCATGATCCCTGTGTTATTGACGTATTTATGTCTGTTATCCATTTTATGGAAGGCGGCGAACCTCTTCCTTGGTGGTCATTTACAGAGGAACGAAAAAAGCATATTTTCCAAAGCTGAAGAAATTTATAATACGTACAACCTGAGGCCCTGAAACGCCTGTATTTGCCTTTTGAATCTATTTGACACAATGATATTCGTTCGACAATGAAATTTGAACCGTTCGACATATTGAAGGTCCCCCTGGTTGGCACCAACCTTATCGAGGCCAGCGCCGGGACGGGCAAAACGTATACCATCGCCGGACTGTACCTGCGGCTGATCGTGGAAAAAAGCTTTACGGTGGACCAGATCCTGGTGGTAACGTTTACCAAGGCGGCTACAGAGGAACTGAAGCAGCGTATCCGCGTAAGGCTCCTGGAAACACGCCAGGCGTTTCTCAATGGAAAATCCGAAGATACACTGCTTGACAAACTGGTGCAGCAGAGCCGCGACACGAAGATGTCGCTGGCCCGTATAATAGACGCCATCCGTGATTTTGATGCATGCGCCATTTTTACCATCCATGGATTCTGTCAACGCATCCTGCATGAGAATGCCTTTGAAACCGGCAGCCTTTTCGACACTGAACTGGTAACCGAACAAAGGGATCTCTTGCTCCCCATTTGTGAAGACTTCTGGCGGCATACCCTGTATGACGCACCGCCAGAGTTTATAAGATATGCACTTTTAAAGCTGAAAGGGCCGGAAGCGTTTTTAAAGCTGCTGGCGACATCAAAAGACCCTGATCTGTTGGTGATCCCCCAACAGGAAAGGCCGTCCCTCCCGAGCCTGGAATTGTTCAGGCGTTGTTGCCGATCCATTGAAAAAACGTGGCCAAAAGCGCGGAAGGGTGTTAACGCCACCTTGAAGGACCCGTCCCTGAATGGAACCGCGTACGGCAGCTTCAAGCCGGATAAGCAGCAGCCTGGCATGAGCATCCGTGAGGTCAAGGTGAAAAAACTGGTGGCCGCCATGGATGGATTCTGGGCAACCCCCGCCCTGCGGTTCCCCCTTTTTAAAGAGTTTGACAAGTTCCGCACGGCCTTCATCATACAGAAAACAAAAAAAGGGAAGGCAACGCCAACCCACCCGTTTTTCGATGAATGTGAGGAACTCGGTATACTCGGGGAAAGCCTGTTGCAGGAAATGCAGGCCTTGCTGTTATTTGTCAAAGCAAACCTTTTTCAATATACACGCGAAAAACTGCCTTTGTTTAAAAAGCAACGGAATATCCAGTATTTCGATGACCTCTTGACCCGCGTAAGGGATGCACTTTCAAAACCAGGCGCCGATTTGTTGGCATCAGCCGTAAAAAACCGCTTTAAAGCGGCATTGGTGGATGAATTCCAGGACACGGACATGCTGCAGTACACTATTTTTTCGCGGCTGTTCTCCGGCAGGGGAAGCCTGTTTTTCATGATCGGCGACCCCAAGCAGGCCATTTACGGGTTCAGGGGGGCGGACATCTTCTCCTATATGCACGCGTCTTCCCAGGCCGAAAAAAGATACACCCTTCTGACCAATTACCGCTCCCATGCCAAACTGGTAAACGCTGTGAACACCCTGTTTTCAAATGTTAAGAAACCCTTTGTGTTTGCAAAGATACCGTTTACCAAAGGCATGGCTGCTGAAAGCATCAACCATCAACAGGAAAAGACAAAGCGATTTTTTGAAATATGGTTTGCAGGGTCCGCCACCGGGAAACCCATAAACAAGGGCGATGCAGAACAATTCATATCCAGTGCCTTTTCCAGAGAAATTCATGGCCTCATAAACGGTCCTGAAGCAACGAACCCCGGCGACATCGCCGTGCTGGTCAGAACCAATCTCCAGGCAGAGATGGTTAAAAAGGACCTTTCCCGCAACCAGGTGCCGGCCGTGATCTACAGTGCCGGCAATGTGTTTGAAACGCGCGAGGCGCAGGATTTGTTTCTGCTGATGGTCAGCATCGCTGACCCGTTCAATCCAGGCCGCTTCCGTGCGGCCCTGGCCACCAGCCTTATGGGCGTTTCCTTTGAAAAATTCGATCTCGAGAACGACACCGGGGAATGGCAGGAACCTTTTCTGGCGCGTTTTGTGGAATATCATCAAACATGGTCAACCCACGGTTTTATGCGCATGTTCAATCGAATGATGGTGCGCGAACACGTCAGGGCACGCCTGTTGAAAATGACAGAAGGGGAAAGACGACTCACCAATCTTCTGCACCTTGCTGAATTGCTCCATGACAGTGCCGCACGTAGCAGCCTGGGCGTGCCTGCACTCACCAAATGGTTTTCCTCTCAACGCGATCCCCAATCCGGAACGCCGGAAACACACCAGCTAAGATTGGAAAGCGATGCGCTTACCGTTAAAATCATCACCATTCACAAGAGCAAGGGGCTTGAGTTCCCCATAGTGTTTTGTCCTTTTGCCTGGGGATCTTCATCTGTAAAAGGCGAGGGATTTACCTTTCATGATCCTGACAACGATCAGCAACTGACCCTCGATCTGGGGTCGCAGGCAATCAAAGACAACCGTGCGCTGGCCCAGTATGAATTGCTGGCAGAAAACCTGCGGCTGCTATATGTGGCCCTGACCCGGGCCCGGGAAAGATGCATCATGGCCTGGGGGCGTATCAACAGTGTGGAAACATCGGCCCTGGCTTACCTGCTGCATTACCGGGTTGATGATGACTCGGAAATAGCGTCAGGTGATCTGTTACAGGAGATCCAGTTTCAGTATCGATCCAAAGATGAAAAAGCGCTGATGCATGACCTGAAAGCCCTTGAAGCCGCCTCGGACCATTCCATTCGCGTGTCCGTACTGCCGGAAACCATACCGGCTGTATCGGGAGATAAAAATTACAGGCCTTCCCCGGATGCGGGAGCAGCCGCGGATAAGCTTTCTGTACGTGAAATGAACACTCAGGTGGAACGTGACTGGCACATATACAGCTATTCGTCCCTGACGTCGTCCCAAACAACACGGCCTTCACATGGAACTGCTCTGGCAACGCCCGGACAATCTTTGACAAATGATTCTGTGCATGATGTTTTCGAAGAAAGCGAACAACCGGACAGGGATGAGACCGCGCATCTTGATGACGACATTGTTGTCAAGCCTGTGGATGACGACAGGCAAGGGCGACACACGATCTTTACGTTTGCCAAAGGCGCCCATGCGGGTATTTTCTTTCATGATCTTTTCGAGCACCTTGATTTCACCATTCAAGGGAAGAAGGGGATGGAAACATACATTGCCGACAAAATAAAGGCATACGGCATTGACCCGGTGTGGCAGGATGCGGTGATGCGCATGACCGGAAACGTGCTCAATATGCCCCTTGCATCTGACTTTGATGAATTCGCCTTTTCCGAAGTTTCAAGGCAACAGCGTATCAATGAAATGGAATTCTATTTCCCCTTGAAAAAGATTTCAATTGAAACGTTGTATAATGCCTTCAAAGTCCAGGGGGGCGACAGCCGGATAGCTGGCTTGCCTGAACACATGGGGCGACTTCAGTTTGCACCGGCTAAAGGGTTCATGAAAGGGTTTATTGACCTGGTGTTTGGTTTCAATGGAAAATACTATCTGGCGGACTGGAAATCCAATCACTTGGGATACACAATTGAAGATTACAAAACCAGTGCGTTGGACACGGCCATGCAGCATTCCTATTACACGCTGCAGTATCATATTTACACTTTAGCGCTGCATCTTTTCCTCAAACTGCGACTCCCGGGGTATGCATACGAAAAGGACTTCGGCGGTGTGTTCTATCTGTTCATCAGGGGAATCGACAGGGAAACAGGACCCGGCTGCGGGGTGTTTTATGACCGCCCGGACAAAGCGTTGGTAGAGGCTTTGGAAAATGCCATGCTGCCGGATTGATAAGAGGCAACGAAAAAAATCTTATTTTACCGCAGACCTACGCAGACCATCGCTGACTTTAATAGAGGAAAGATATTTAATGTTAGAAAAATTGAATTTTAGAGTGATAATTGTAACATGCAAACTCAAAACAACATAAAAATGGTTTTGTTTTGTCTGCGGCTGTCTGCGTGTGTCTGCGGTGAGAATTTTTTATTTTTCAAGGAGCGATCAGCGTGTATAATGTTCCTTTGCTAGAAAAAACAGGCTTTTTCACCAGCATCGATATCCAGTTTGCCGGATTTATGGGGACGCTCGCCCATGTGGATTACCCGGCAGTGGCTTTGGCGGCAGCACTGGCAAGTCGTAGTATCCGCCATGGAAACGTTTGCATTGACCTTGCTTCCTATGCCGGAAAAAAAATCGAAGCCGGGAAAAAAATCGAAGCCGGGGAAAAAATCAAAACCGGCGAAAAAATCGAACAGGATGCAGGCCCAGCGGGCAGTATTAAATGTCCGGGCTTAAAAAAGTGGCGAGATGCTCTTTTTAAAAGCGATATCGTCGGTAAACCCGGCGATTACAAACCCCTGGTCCTGGATGACAGAAACCGGCTTTACCTCTTTCGCTATTGGGAATATGAAAAAAAGCTTGGCCATGCTTTGAAGGAACGGGCAATTCAGCCCCTGCCGAAAATCCATGTCACTCCCATAAGGAATATCCTCGAGCGCCTTTTCCCTGAAGCAAAGGCAGTAGAAACCAACTGGCAGAAGATAGCCGCTCTGGTCGCCATGCTGAAACGCCTCTGTGTCATTTCCGGCGGGCCGGGGACGGGCAAGACATTTGCGGTGGCCCGCATCCTGGCATTTTTACTGGAACAGCACCATGACAAGGAAAGGGAATTAAAAATATTTCTTGCGGCGCCCACCGGCAAGGCTGCATCACGCCTGACCGAAGCCATTGCCGAGGCCAAAAAAGCACTGCCCTGCAACGAGGCCATTAAGAATGCCATCCCGGACATCGGCCTGACCATCCACCGTCTTCTAAAAAGCAGGGGACAGACATCACGTTTTTTTTACCATGCGGAAAACAGGCTGCCGGCTGATGTGGTGGTGGTGGACGAAGCTTCCATGGTGGATCTTCCCCTGATGTCCAAGCTGGTTCAGGCACTGTCACCGGCAACACGCCTGATTCTCCTGGGGGATGCGGACCAACTGGCATCAGTTGAGGCGGGTTCTGTTTTGGGGGACATCTGCGGGAAAGAGCGGAAAAATTGGTTCTCTACTGATTTTCTCAATCAAATCAAATCAGTTAGCCCTATCATCGTCACCGGGGATCCGGATAAAACAATTGATTATCCTGGCCTTCACGATTGCAGGGTTCACCTATTAAAAAGTTACCGGTTCGATAAAAAAAGCGGCATCCCGCAGCTCAGCCACAGGGTCAACCAGGGCAGGGCTGAAGACGTTATAAAGCTGCTGGAACAAGGAACGCATGCCGATCTCATTTGGCTGCCCCTAAAACCAGGCGAACATCTGCTCCCCATACTAAAGAATAAGGTCGTTCAGTATTACGGCAATCTTAGCCAGGAGACAGACCCTGCAAAGGCACTTGATTGTATGAACAAATTCATGATTCTGTGCGCATTGAACCACGGGCCTTTTGGCGTCAAAGGCATCAATCAGACGATTGCCGAGATCCTGGGAACGGCCCATAAGGAGAATCGTGGTTTTGTTCAAGGGCCTTCCAGATGGTATCATGGAAGACCGGTGCTCATCCGTAAAAACGACTATCAGCTTGAATTGTTCAATGGCGACATGGGCATCGTCCTGCAGGATCCTGACAACAGAGAGGCGCTTTATGCCTTTTTTAGAAGTAATAACGGGGAAATACGCCGCGTATCGCCATACAGGCTGCCGGAACACGAGACAGCCTATGCCATGACGATCCACAAGAGCCAGGGATCTGAATTCGATGAGGTGATAATGGTGCTGCCGGAAAAAGACGCCCCCCTCTTGACCCGGGAGCTGATTTATACGGGGATTACCCGCGCCAGACAAAATCTGTCGATTTTGTCTTCGGAATCTGCTATAAGGCTTGCCGTGTCCCGGCGTATCGAGAGAGCATCGGGCCTGCGCGACAGATTAGCGGTTGATGGATGAAAAAAGAACCTTTACCGCCCGCTTCGCGCAAGGCGCAAAGTAAAATTACAATAGAACTTAATTGCTTAAAGAAATATTATTCATTTTGGTATCATATCGATAAGTTACTGTAATTTAGATTAGTGCAATACGTGCATTTGTTAAAATCTTGTACAATCCTGTTAATCCTGTCTATTTTTTTTTCAAAACGGAGAGCTGACATGCGCAGAACAATCATAAAAGGCACCGGCCGCTATCTTCCCGACCGACTTGTAACCAACGACGATCTCACCCAGTGGATGGACACCTCTGACGAGTGGATCGAACAGCGCACCGGCATCAAACAGCGCTACTGGGTACCAGAGGAGGGCGGCGTGGGAGCTTCGGACCTGGGCCTGGAAGCCGCTAAAATAGCCTTGGACAAAGCCGGGTGGAAACCAGAAGATATCGATCTGATTATTTTCGCCACCCTGAGCCCGGATATTTTCTTTCCAGGTTCAGGGTGCCTGCTCCAGGCCAAGCTGGGACTGGAAACGACCCCGTCCCTGGATATACGCCAGCAATGCACTGGTTTTTTATACGGTCTGGCCACGGCCGACGCCTACATCCGGAGCAATATGTATGCAAGGATTTTATTTGTGGGCGCTGAAGTGCACTCCACCGGACTGGATATCTCCACTGCCGGCCGCGACGTGACCGTTATTTTCGGTGACGGCGCCGCAGCTGTCTGTCTCGAGGCAGAGGAGGGGGACGAGAGTGTCGGGGTGCTTTCCTCAGCCTTGCATACCCAGGGAAAGTTTGCCGAAAGCCTGATGCTGGAAGCCCCGGCTTCAAGGGAAATGCCCCGGATCGACGAGCAGATGCTCAAGGACCGCAAGCATTACCCCCACATGGACGGTAAGACCATCTTCAAGAACGCCCTGAAAAGATTGCCCGAAGTCACCCACGAAGCCCTTGGCATGGCCGGGCTGGAACTGGACGACATCGACCTGTTCATTCCCCACCAGGCCAATCTGCGCATCAACCAGTTCTATCAGCAGTCCATGAAAATCCCCGAAGGCAAGGTTTACAACAACATCGACAAATACGCTAACACCACTGCCGCTACCATCCCCCTGGCCCTGGACGAGGTCATTGAAAAGGGCATGATCTCCTCCGGCAGCACGCTGATGTTTCTGGGGTTGGGATCCGGGATTACTTGGGGGGCTTGTATCTATCGCTTCCAATAAAAATTAACTGTAAATTGAGAAAGCTAATTTACAGTTAATTTTTATTGTCTGCCGCTTCGCGGCTATATTCAGATATAAAAAAACGGCCGGTTCAACTGATATTGATTAATTTGAACCGGCTGTTTTTATTGTTACCTGAATTACATATATTGGTCAGTAGAATCTATTACATTTTTTTCATAATCAGTGCGAAAACTAAAAACGCATTGATTTCATGATTTAGTATCTCAGCACGAATAGTTTGTAACAACCTGACATAATATCGAATAAAAAGATAATCATTATAATTTACATTGATTTATGTAAATTGGCATCATGTTTGCATTGTGGGTGTGTAAGAGAAAAAAACCGTTAACTTTCAAATAGACACTTATTGATGCAAAGGAGAAAAAAATGAAGAAAATTTTACCAATTTTACTAATTCCTATCTTATTGTTATTTTTAGTAACAGGTAGTGCCATGGCCGTTAATTGGAATAATAATATCACGATATATGACGGTAGTGGCGATGGTAGTGCCAGTGGATGGCATCAAGGTACGGATGATGGCGGAGTATATGAAGATCAAGAAGTTGAACCAGGAATGGTCGGTAACCAAATATGGGATATGGAAGGGTTTTTCTTAGAAAACTTTACTCTTACAATGGTGGGTGGTTATAATTATTATGGGTATCCTAGCGGTTGGGCCCCA